>NZ_BLWF01000002.1:221184-346184 GCF_013167955.1 Thermanaeromonas sp. C210 | reverse complement strand
GGGCACTGATAAGGCTAGGGGCCTTACCAGGTTACCGAACCTTTTCAAACCTCGAATGCCGTTAGTTGGTCCTTGGGAGTCAGACTATGGGTGCTAAGATTCATAGTCGAGAGGGGAACAGCCCAGACCGTCAGCTAAGGTCCCAAAGGGCGAGCTAAGTGGGGAAGGATGTGGAGCTGCCGAGACAACCAGGATGTTGGCTTAGAAGCAGCCATCATTTAAAGAGTGCGTAATAGCTCACTGGTCGAGTGGCTCTGCGCCGAAAATGTAACGGGGCTAAAGCTCGTCACCGAAGCTGCGGCTGGCTAAGCGTGGGCTTAGCCGGGGTAGGGGAGCGTACTCTGTGCGTCGAAGCTTACCTGTGAGGGTAAGTGGAGCGCAGGGTAGTGAGAATGCCGGCATAAGTAAGCGAGAAGGCAGGTGAGAATCCTGCCCGCCGGAAGCCTAAGGGTTCCTGGGGAAGGCTCGTCCACCCAGGGTAAGCCGGGACCTAAGCCGAGGCCGTAGAGGCGTAGGCGATGGATAAGCGGTTGAGATTCCGCTGCCACCTGGCCACCGTTTGAGGACGGGGTGACGCAGGAGGGTAGGCGCAGCGCACCGTTGGTAGAGTGCGTCCAAGCCAGTAGGGTGTGGGGCAGGGAAATCCGCTCCACGGGAAGCCCGAGAGGTGACGGGGAGGGAAATTAGAGTACCGAACTGGCCGATCCCAAACTGCCGAGAAAAGCCTCTAACGAAGGGGGCCAGGTGCCCGTACCGGAAACCGACACAGGTAGGCGAGGAGAGTATCCACAGGCGCGCGAGCGAACCCTCGTCAAGGAACTCGGCAAAATGACCCCGTAACTTCGGGAGAAGGGGTGCCCCGAGTAGGGTAGCCAAGTGAACACTTGGTGGCCTGAGGGGGCCGCAGAGAAGTGGCCCAAGCGACTGTTTACCAAAAACACAGGTCCCTGCGAAAGCGAAAGCTGAGGTATAGGGGCTGACGCCTGCCCGGTGCTGGAAGGTTAAGGGGAAGGGTTAGTGAGGGGGGTACCCCTTGCGAAGCTCTGAACCGAAGCCCCAGTAAACGGCGGCCGTAACTATAACGGTCCTAAGGTAGCGAAATTCCTTGTCGGGTAAGTTCCGACCCGCACGAAAGGCGTAACGACTTGGGCGCTGTCTCGACGGGGGGCTCGGTGAAATTGTAGTACCCGTGAAGATGCGGGTTACCTGCGGTAGGACAGAAAGACCCCGTGGAGCTTTACTGTAGCCTGACATTGGGTTTTGGTACTTCATGTACAGGATAGGTGGGAGGCGGAGAACCGTGCTCGCCAGGGTGCGGGGAGCCGACGTTGGGATACCACCCTTGGGGTACCGAAATTCTAACCTAGGGCCTGGGACAGGTTTGGGGACAGTGTCAGGTGGGCAGTTTGACTGGGGCGGTCGCCTCCTAAAAGGTAACGGAGGCGTCCAAAGGTACCCTCAGCGCGGACGGAAATCGCGCGTAGAGTGCAAAGGCATAAGGGTGCTTGACTGCGAGACCGACGGGTCGAGCAGGGACGAAAGTCGGGCTTAGTGATCCGGTGGTACCGGATGGAAGGGCCATCGCTCAACGGATAAAAGCTACCCCGGGGATAACAGGCTTATCCCGCCCAAGAGTCCACATCGACGGCGGGGTTTGGCACCTCGATGTCGGCTCATCGCATCCTGGGGCTGAAGTCGGTCCCAAGGGTTGGGCTGTTCGCCCATTAAAGCGGTACGTGAGCTGGGTTCAGAACGTCGTGAGACAGTTCGGTCCCTATCCACCGCAGGCGGAGGAAACTTGAGGGGAGCCGTCCCTAGTACGAGAGGACCGGGATGGACAGACCGCTGGTGTACCAGCTGTTCCGCCAGGGGCACCGCTGGGTAGCCAAGTCTGGAGGGGATAAGCGCTGAAAGCATCTAAGCGCGAAGCCCACCCCGAGATAAGGTTTCCCACCGGGACAACCGGGTAAGACCCCTGGGAGAAGACCAGGTAGATAGGCCGGGAGTGTAAGGGGGGTAACCCCTTTAGCGGACCGGTACTAATCGGTCGAGGGCTTGACCTCTAAAGGCCGAAAAACCTTAGCACTGTGCAGTTTTGAGGGAACAAAACAAAAAAGGGAATATGCTTTCTGGTGGTAATAGCGGAGGGGAAACACCCGTTCCCATCCCGAACACGGAAGTTAAGCCCTCCAGCGCCGATGGTACTGGGTCTATACCCGGGAGAGTAGGTCACCGCCAGAAAGCTTATTTTTTATAAGGCCGGGAGCAGACCCGGACGGATCTGCCCCCGGCCCGAGACCCGCGTTGCTCCGGCCCGCGGCTGTTGCGGCCGGTCGGTAGCCTTCCCGGGGCTAATTTACAAGCCTCTTTTCCCCGCGGATAGCCTGGAGGGGCTTGATGTCCATAGTTACCTCCAGGGTGCCTTGGTAGCGGCCCTCTTCATCCCTTACCGCAAAGTACTGGATGAGTACATACTTATCCCCCAGGGGCAGCCAGAATTTCTCTTCATCCTTGCGGCCCGCCTTGAAATCCTCCAGGAGCTTTTCTACCGCCGGAACGCTGGCAGGTGGGTGGCAGTTTTCCACCTTCCGTCCGATGACGGCCCGCGTCCGCGCAAAGATGCGCTCTCGGGGGGCCGAGAAATACTTGACCACGTTGTCCGTGTCTACAAAGGTTATGTCTACCGGCAGGTAGTTAAAGATAAGGCTTATTTCCTTGGGGGTGAGGAACCCCGTGTCGAACTTGATGTAGCCTTCCTGGCTTTCGGCACCGGCCAGCCTGGGGGCTTCCCGTGCCGGATTTTCCCGGGAGGGTTTCCAGGGCTTAGGAGGCGGAATGAGGCAAAATCCTATTTCCGCGCTCTCCTCCGCGATTTTCTGCCATTCATCTTCCGTCAGAGTTTCCAGCGCCATGGGGAAGAGGATTTTCTCCTCTTTGAAGATCATCTCTTTGATCTTGGCCAGGGTTTTCCTAGCCTTGGCCAGAAGCTCGTCCCGGCGGCCGGCATGTTCGCGGGCCAGGGCTCTGGTTTCTCTGAGGAGGGCCCTTATCTCATCGTCCACTCCCCACATAACTTTGGGCGGACCCGTAATCTGATATTTTTCCAGGTAGGGGAAGAGCAGGTTTTCCTTACGGCTGTAATGCTTATCCAGCTCTCCCAGGGCGTCCAGTTTGACGGCCAGCTCGACGGCGATATCTTTGGCGCGGTCTGCTCCGGCTTTTTCCAGCTCGGCCAGGAGGGGTTCTATCTCCTTCTCCATAAGCTCGATGAGGGCCCTGTTCTCTTCCTTAAAGGTGTGTACGGGATGGCCGGGAGTGAGCTCCGGGGGCGCCACCCTCTCCAGGGATTCCTTGAAGGCGGCGGCATGGACGTCGCAGAGCCTCTGCACCTCTTCCACCGGCAGGCCCTCACGGATTAGTTCCTGTTCAATCAAGGAGATTTCCTTGGGCGAAACATCCCTGATGATTTCCTCAAACTTACCCTTGACTTCCTGCACACTCTTACCCTCGTGGAGGGCCGTGATGACTTCCTTCAGGGCTTTTTTTCTGTATTCCCGGTTGTTGATGAGTTCGCTCATGCTGGGCACCACTCCTTTAAGCTTAGTGTGTACTATTATTCTGTCCCACCAATCCCTTACCGAGTAGTGCAGGACGACTTCACCCTAGGCTTTTGAAGTTGAAAAGACGTGGTAAAAGGAGAAAAACCAAAGATTGGAGCTAAATAAAGGCCTTTATGGGTCCTTAATCAAAGGAGAGAACAGAATTTAGGGGAAAATAACCCCTCACCACGGTTGCCGGAAGAAGGAAAAGGAGTTATAAATTAAAGGGAAAGGTCAAGAATAATCAAAGTCAAACAAGTCGCCTTAGGCGGGCCGGCTATTGTGGATGAAGTCACAGGGAGGTTGGGCTTTAAAGTGGGTTTTACGGAAGGTAAGACTTTAGCCGACCGGATTGAGGAATACTTGAAATGGTTGTTGAGCTCTACCCCGGAGGGCGTGATCGAGGTACAGCGCCAGGAATTGGCCAAGGTCTTTGCCTGTGTTCCTTCCCAGATAACCTATGTATTGGGTACCCGGTTCACCGTCCAGAGGGGTTACCTGGTGGAAAGCCGCCGGGGTGGGGGCGGCTATGTCCGTATAATACAGCTGCCCCTGAAGGATCGGCGCCAGTTCAAACAGTGGGTAGAAGAAGTGATCGGGGAGGAAGTTTCCCAAGAGACGGGAGAGGGTATTATCAACCGCCTGCACCAGGAAGGATTCCTGACCAACCGGGAAAGGATGCTGCTGGAGGCCGTAATGAGTAGCCAGGCCCTGCCCGTAGAGGATTTGCTGGAAAGGAACAGGGTACGGAGCGCCATCTTACGGGCCGTCCTGTTGACTTTAATGCGCAGTGATTTCTGCTGAAGGGGGGTAACGGCCATGTTGTGCGAGCGCTGCCAGCAGAAGCCGGCCAGCGTGCATTTTACCCAAATAGTCAACAACCAGAAGACCGAGCTGAATCTGTGTCCTGATTGTGCACGGGAACTGGAAAATCAATGGAGTTTTTCTTTGCCCAAGTTCTTTGCCAGCCTGTTGAACTACGAACCGGGGTTGGGGTTGACCGTAGACAGGGCCCCCACCCAGTGCGGTGAATGTGGGTTAACCTTTGCTCAATTCCAGCAGGGCGGGCTCCTGGGCTGCCCCGAGTGCTACCATACCTTCGAGTCCCGGCTGGACCCCTTGCTCCGGCGCCTGCACGGCAGCACCCAGCATCGGGGTAAGGTGCCGCGCCGGGCGGGAGGCAATTTGCGCATCCAGCGGGAGATAGACAAGCTCCGCCGTGAACTTCAGGAGCTGGTGGCCCAGGAGGCCTTTGAACGAGCCGCCGAGGTACGGGACCGTATTCGGCAATTGGAAGCCCAATTAGAAAGGTAGGTTCGCCCATGGAAATTAACCTGGAGGGCATGAGCAAGTGGATGGAGGGGTCGGGACCCCATGCCGACATAATCATTTCCAGCCGCATACGCCTGGCCCGGAATTTAAAGGGCATTCCCTTTCCTCCCTTCATGGATGAGCGCCAGGCGGGTAAAGTAGTGCAGATGGTCGGCCGCGCCGTCCGCAGCCCGGCCGTGGAGCAGACCGCCGGCCGCCTGCACCTGCAGAGGCTGCAGGAATTGCCGCCCTTGGAGCGACAAATACTAGTGGAAAAACACCTTATCAGCCCCCAGCTGGCGGAAGCCGAGGGGGAAAAGGCAGTAGTACTCAGGGATGACGAAGCCATTAGCATCATGGTCAATGAAGAAGACCATTTGAGGATTCAGTGCCTCCTGCCGGCCCTTATGTTGCACGAGGGGTGGCGGCTGGCCACGGCCCTGGACGATGCTCTAGAGGAGGAGCTGGATTACGCCTTCGACCAGGTAAAGGGTTATCTCACCACATGCCCTACCAACGTCGGCACGGGCCTGAGGGCTTCGGTTATGGTCCACCTGCCGGCCCTGGTCATCAGCCGACAGGCGGGGCAGATCCTTTCGGCCTTGACCAAGCTGGGAGTGGCGGTACGCGGCCTGTATGGGGAAGGTACAGAAGCCCTGGGCAACCTCTTCCAGATCTCCAATCAGATAACCCTGGGCCGCTCGGAGGAAGAGCTCATCAGCAGCCTTTCGGGAGTAGCTGTTCAGCTGGCGGATCAGGAAAGGGCGGCGCGGGAGCACTTGTATAAGGAAAACCGCTGGCAGCTGGAGGACCGGGTCGGCCGGGCTTACGGGATCCTGTCCCATGCGCGGATCCTCAGCACCCAGGAAGCCCTGCAGCTCATCTCCGACGTTCGCCTGGGTGTGGACATGAGGATTATCCGGGGCATCGACCAGCGTGTTCTAAACCAGTTGACTTTTATGATCCAGCCCGCTTTTCTGCAGCACCTGGCCGGCAAAGAGATGTCTCCTTTTGAGCGGGATGTTCAGAGGGCCAGGCTGGTGCGGGAGAAACTCCAGGGTTAGAAAAAATCCCAAGGGGCTCATGCGGAGCACCCACTTGCTTCTGAGAAATAATCCATATAACTGGATCAACGGGGAGGTAAACGATTATGGCATTACGGTTTACGGAGAGGGCTCACCGCGTACTGCGCTTGGCCCAGGAGGAGGCCCGACACCTCAATCACCCTGCCGTCGGCACGGAACACCTCCTACTGGGCCTCTTAAGGGACGGTGATAGCGTGGCGGCCCGGGCCTTGACGGCCCTGGGCGTGAATCTCAAGGCCGTCAGGGCCGAAATAAGGAAAATCATACGGCCCGGGGAAGGCCCCCCGGCCGGAGAACTGGGGCTCACCCCTAGGGCCAAACGGGTGCTGGAGCTGGCCCAGGAGGAGGCCAGAAGGCAAGGGGTGAATTATGTCGGCACCGAACATATTCTTCTTGGGCTGCTGGAGGAAGGCGAGGGACTGGCCGCCCAGGTTCTGAGCGATCTGAAGTTGGATCCGGATAAGGTGCGTCAGCAGGTCATGGCCCTCTTGGGCGGCGGCCAGCAGCAGACCCAGGGTCCGTGGAGTTTCTTCTTCGGCAATATACCCCTGGGTATGGGCGGTATGGGCATACCCGGTTTTCAGCCCGGGCCGGCTCATACCGGCGTTAAGGCGGGAGGTCGGCCGGGGAGCAACACGCCGGTCCTCGACCAGTTCAGCCGCGACCTGACAGCCCTGGCCCAGGAGGGCAAGTTGGATCCGGTCATCGGCCGGGAAAAGGAGATCGAGAGGGTAGTACAAATCTTAAGCCGGCGCACCAAGAATAACCCCGTGCTTATCGGAGATCCCGGCGTGGGCAAAACGGCCATCGTAGAAGGGCTGGCCCAGCGCATTGTCCAGGGCCAAGTGCCTGAAATTTTACGGGGCAAGCGGGTGGTGGCCCTGGACATGTCGGGTATGGTGGCCGGTACCAAGTACCGGGGTGAGTTCGAGGAACGCTTCAAACGGGTGCTGGAGGAAGTACGGGCGGCCGGGAACATAATCCTCTTCATCGACGAGCTGCATACCCTCATCGGCGCGGGCGCTGCGGAAGGGGCCATTGACGCGGCTAATATCTTAAAGCCGGCCCTGGCCCGGGGTGAGATGCAGACCATCGGAGCCACTACCATTGACGAATATCGCAAACATATTGAAAAGGATGCGGCCCTGGAGCGGCGGTTCCAGCCGGTTATGGTGGAAGAACCTACGGTGGAAGAAACCATCGAGATCCTCAAGGGCCTGCGGGATCGGTATGAAGCCCATCACCGGGTAAAGATAACCGATGAGGCCCTGGAGGCGGCGGCGAGGCTTTCCGACCGCTACATTACGGACCGTTACTTGCCGGACAAAGCCATAGATCTCATAGACGAAGCAGCTTCCCGGGTACGGTTGGCCCTATACACGGCACCAAAGGATCTGAAAGACTTGGAGGCCCGCCTGGAAGAGATCCAGAAGGAAAAGGAGGCCGCCGTTCACGCCCAGGAATTTGAGAAAGCGGCCCAGCTGAGGGACCAGGAGCGGGCCCTCAGGGGAGAGCTGGAGGCGAAGAAGGCCACCTGGGAGAAGGAAAAGGGCCTGGAGAAGTCTACCGTTACGGCAGAGGATATTGCTTATATCGTATCCAGCTGGACGGGAATTCCTGTAGCCCAGCTGGCCCAGGAAGAAACCGAGCGGCTCCTGCGCCTGGAGGAGATACTCCACCAGCGGGTTGTGGGCCAGGACGAGGCGGTGCGGGCCGTGTCGCGGGCCATCCGCCGGGCCAGGGCGGGGCTTAAAGATCCGAAGCGCCCCATCGGCTCCTTTATCTTCCTGGGACCCACCGGGGTGGGCAAGACGGAGCTGGCCCGGGCCCTGGCCGAAGCCCTCTTCGGCGACGAGGAGGCCATGATCCGGCTGGATATGTCCGAATATCAGGAGAAGCACACCGTGTCGCGGATGATCGGTGCGCCTCCCGGCTACGTGGGATACGAAGAGGCTGGCCAGCTCACCGAGGCGGTGCGCAGGCGCCCCTACAGCGTGGTGCTCTTTGACGAGGTGGAAAAGGCCCATCCGGAGGTGTTCAATGTCCTCCTCCAGGTACTGGAGGACGGGCGCCTGACGGACGGCAAGGGCCGTACAGTGGACTTCCGCAACACGGTCATCATTATGACCTCCAATGTGGGCGCCTCCACCATCAAACGCGAGAGCATGGGCTTCAAAGGCAGTGCCGTTCAGGTGGCGGCCGACTCCTATGAGGAAATGAAAAAGCGCATCATGGAGGAGCTGCGCCGGACCTTCCGGCCGGAGTTCTTGAACCGCATTGATGAGATCATCGTGTTCCACGCCCTGGGGCGGGAAGATATTAAGAGAATCGTCGATCTCATGCTGGGAGAGCTTAACCGGCGCCTGAAGGACAGCGGCCTGGAGGTAGAGGTGACGGACGAGGTCAAAGAAATTCTGGTCAAGGAAGGTTTCGATGAGGCCTATGGCGCCCGGCCTTTGCGGCGGGCCATCCAGACCCTGATAGAAGATCCCCTCTCCGATGAAATGCTGCAAGGGAAATTTGCGCCGGGTGACAAAGTGGTGGCGACGGCCGAAGAAGGCAGGATTGTGTTAAAAAAGTCCGGGTCCTAGTACAAGGGGGCCGGCTGCGCCGGGAGCCACCGGGGGGCAAAATTTAGTACGAGCCGGGTGGAGATACCCGGCTTTTTGTTATAATAGGACAAGAAGGTTTGACCCAATAGGGACGGGTGATTCTAACCCATGAAGGTTTTGGGTATAGCGGCCAGCCCCCGGCGCCTGGGCAATAGCGAGCTCCTGCTGGATCTTGCCCTGGAGGGGGCAAGGGAAGGCGGAGCGGATACCCATAAAATAGTTCTGGCCGGACTCGGGATAAATCCCTGCAGGGGATGTGAAGCCTGCCGCAGGGGAAAATGCGTACAGCGGGACGATATGGACCTGCTTTATCCTAAGCTGGAAGCCGCCGATGCGGTTATCCTGGCGTCGCCCATCTATTTTTACGGCCTGACGGCCCAGGCGAAGGCCATGGTGGACCGCTGCCAGGTTTTCTGGAACCGTTCCCGGCAGGAACTCATCGAAGTAGACAGATCTCCCAGACGGGGGGTCCTTATCGCCGTGGGGGCCACCAGGGGGGCTAAACTGTTTGAAGGCGCGGTTTTGACCGCCAAGTATTTCTTCAAGGCCCTGGACATGAGCTACTGGCGGGACCTCTTGGTGAGGGGAGCAGACGAGTGGGGCGCCGTCCGCCGCCGCCCAGAAGTTCTGGCGGAGGCTCGCAACCTCGGGAAGGATTTGGTCCTTACTCATTATCATTCCTGACCTGGCTGTGGAAAAGTTCGGTGAGCGTTTGTTCGGGTTCTCGTACTCTTACCCGGCTGGTGACCTCTGTGACACCCCGGGCTTTGGCAGCCGCCCGTCTGGCGGCCTCAATTTCATCCGGATCTCTGACGTTGCCCTGGAGGATGACCGTACCCTTGACGCTCTCGGCACCTATGTGGCGCCGGTTTACTCGGGGATCGGCGGCCAGTTCTTGGGCTACCTCCAATTCCACTTCTTTATCGGTGATAGGGCCGTCGGTGCTGACGGATATGGCGTTGTCGACCCTTTTAATGCCCGGCAGGCCGGAGGCCAGTTCTTCTGCCCTTTGTTTTTCAATTAACGTATCCACTGTTCCCTGCAGGCGGGCTTCCCCCTCCACCACATCCGCGTTTAGAGCGTAGCCGCGCAGGTCCTTATCGCTCTCGAGGAGCTCTTGGAGCTTTTTCTTGAGTTGCGCGTCTTCTTGGCGGGCCATGTCCATCCCTTCCCCTTAGACGAATATACTCGGGTATTATTTTGCCTCCTCCGGCCCCTTTTTAGCACGAGGGGGCAGGAAAATCTTTTTCGGCGGCGAATAATACCACTACCGCAGAGTTGTATACCAGCTACCCCGGGGGTGCCCGCAAGGGCTGAGAAGTGCTGCGGCACTAACCCTTGGAACCTGATTCTGGGTAATACCAGCGGAGGGAAGTGGGGCAATAGGAACTGATCAAGAGGCCACCTGTTTCCCGGGGTGGTTTTTTTGTACGCAGGGGCCAAAATAAAAAGGAGGCGTGGTATACCAAATGACCCAATTAGAAGCTGCCCGGCAGGGAAAGATAACTCCCCAGATGGAGCGCGTAGCTGCTAAAGAAGGCGTGGACGTCGAAGTGATACGGCAGCGGGTGGCGGAAGGCACTGTGGTAATTCCTGCCAACCTCCACCATACCAACCTGGATCCCTGCGGCATCGGCCAAGGTTTGAGAACAAAAGTTAACGCCAATATCGGCACTTCTACGGCTTTTCCGGATATAGCGGAAGAGCTGCGGAAACTGGAGGCTGCCCTGGAAGCGGGGGCCGACGCGGTGATGGATTTGAGCACCGGCGGGGACATCAATGCCTGTCGTCGTCAGGTGCTGGCCCGCTCCCCGGCGGCGGTAGGCACCGTGCCCATTTACCAGGTTACGGTAGAAGCGCAGAAGCGTCACGGAAGTATGGTGGGCTTTACGGCCGATGAATTGTTTGACGTGATTGAAGCTCAAGCTGCGGATGGCGTGGATTTTATTACCGTGCACTGCGGCGTCACCCTGGAAGTGGTTGAGCGCTTGCGCCGGGAAGGGCGGGTGGCGGACATCGTAAGCCGGGGGGGTTCCTTCCTGGTGGGCTGGATGCTCCATCACGGGGAGGAAAACCCCCTTTACGTCCAGTTTGACCGGCTCCTGGACATTGCCCGGCGGTACGATGTGACCTTGAGCTTGGGCGACGGCCTGCGGCCCGGCTGCCTGGCCGATGCCACGGACCGGGCCCAGATCCAGGAACTGCTTGTCCTGGGCGAATTGGTGGACCGCGCGCGGGCCGCGGGGGTGCAGGCTATGGTAGAGGGACCCGGCCATGTACCGCTGAACCAGGTTGAAGCCAACATCTTGTTGCAGAAGCGCCTCTGCCGTGGAGCCCCCTTCTACGTTCTGGGGCCGATTGTAACCGACGTGGCCCCGGGTTATGATCATATCACCGCCGCCATAGGAGGAGCCATAGCAGCGGCCGCCGGGGCGGATTTCATTTGTTACGTCACCCCTTCCGAGCACTTAGGGCTTCCCACGGTAGAGGACGTGCGGGAAGGTGTTATAGCCGCCCGCATAGCCGGCCATGCCGCCGACCTGGTCAAGGGGGTCCCGGGGGCCTGGGAATGGGACCGGGCTATGGCCAGGGCCCGCAAGGCCCTGGACTGGGAAAAACAGATAGAGCTGGCTTTAGATCCTGTGAAGGCCCGGCGTTATCGGTCCGGGCGTAACGAAGCAGAGGCCGAGGCTTGCTCTATGTGCGGCGACTTTTGTGCCATGCGCATAGTAGGGGAATACCTGGGCAAGACTATGGAGAAGTGTTAGGGGAAGGCTTTGGGCCGGCCGGCGGCGGGCCACTTTAGGTCCCGGCCGCCGAACAGGCCAGCAGTACTTGGTCGGCTCCCGCCATGCCCACACGGGCCAGGCTGGCCACATTGTCCAGGGTTTGGTCTACGGTTTCGGCAATGAGGCCTGAAGGAGAGGCCGTCAGGCCCTGGAGGGTGAGGAGGGCGGTTTTCAAACCCGTTTCCACTCCTACCATAACCTTCAGGCTGCACGAGGGCTTGGCACCGTCGCAGATTATACCGCTTAAACTGCCGGCCAAGTTGCACAAAGTGCGCGTCACCGGGGTAGAATCGCTCCCCAAGAGCCAGAGGCTGGCGGCGGCGATTCCCCAGCTCCCTGCAAAGGCGCTCCCGCATACCCGGGAAAGGCGTCCCAGTTTGTTTTTGGCCCACAGGGTTACGGCGGCAGAAAGGGCCAGGGCCTGGAGCCCTCGGCCCTGCCCAGCCCTGAGCCCCTTGGCCACCAGCCATACGGGCAGCAGGCTGGTGATGCCCTGGTTTCCGCTACCCCCCAGGGTGGCCACCGGTAGGGGCACACCGGACATGCGGGCGTCTACGGCCGCGCAGGCCACGGCTTGGGCGGCCAGGCACACGCCTGCCCAGTTAAAATCGTGGCGGCCGGCGGTTGCAATTTGGCGGGCGATATGCAGGAGGCCCCGGCCTGTACCCAGGCCGCTGCCCTTACGCAAGCCGTGCCGGGCGATGGCCAGATTGGTCTTCGCTGCTTCCTGCAGGAAGGTTAACTTGCCGGGGTCCAGTTGGCTGGCCAGGTGGAAAAGTTCGGTAAAGGTAGTGTTTTCCCAGATACTTTTCGGGGGCTCTGGCCAATTAACGGGCTTAAGGTTATGATGGTTAAGACAGGGGCCTTCTAGGGCTACCAGATTGGTATGATGGTGGCGAATACAGGCCCGGGCCCTATGTACGTTATTCCTAACCTGGGCTTCGATATATAAGTCCTGGAGGGAAGAATCAAAGAAGGCCCTCGCGCGGCCGCTGCGGAACAACTCTTCGGCCTTCACAGCGTCGCGGGGGTCCAGGTCGGCAAAAAGGAGGAGTTCCTTTTGGGGGCTTAAGAAGGCTCCCAAAGCAGCGCTCATGGCCGGGCCTTTTAAAGAAGTATAGGGTAAGCCCACGGCAAGGGCATTGCGGTAGGTTTGGGGATCCAAGACTACTTTGATTTCATGGGGTGGGGCGCCCAGGGCGGCGGTGGCGTAGGCCACGGCTAGGGCGATGGCCGCCGGTTCGGTGCACCCGATGGCCAACTTTATTTCCTTCCGCAGTTCTTCCAGTAATAATTCCCCGCCCATCATATGTTACTCATCCTTTTCTTCAAAAATTAACTGTAACTTAATTATAACACGATAAATGATATAATGTCCATAATTAATCGGTCGTCAGGCTGGTGAAGTTCGAGTGGCAAGGGTGCGGCTCAAGAGAAATGAAGAAATGCGGGTTAAAGACGGTCACCCCTGGGTTTACAGGACGGAGATAGAGGAGATTTATGGCTCTTTTGAACCGGGCGATATAGTGGAAGTAGAGGATAACCGCGGCAGATTCTTAGGCCGGGGATACATAAACCCGGTCTCCATGATCACGGTTCGCCTGCTGACTTATCAACGCGACGAAGAAGTTGATGAAAGCTTCTGGCGGCGGCGCCTGTTGGCTGCCTGGAATTACCGCCAGCAGGTCCTTAAGGGGGCCGATACGGATTCTTACCGGGTGGTATTCGGCGAGGCAGATTTCCTGCCCGGTTTGATTGTAGATAAGTTCGGCCCTTATCTTGTGTTTCAGACCCTGGCCCTGGGGATCGACCGTTTCCGGGAAACGCTGGTTGAGCTCTTGGACGACATAATTAAGCCTGACGGGATTTATGAGCGCAACGATGCGGCGGTGCGGGAACTAGAGGGTCTGGAACTGCGCACCGGCTTCCTCAAGGGCCGTTTTGACCCCCTGGTGACCATTCGGGAAAACGGGATTAAGCTGTACGTGGATATGGCTCGGGGCCAGAAGACGGGCTATTTTCTCGACCAGCGGGAAAACAGGGCGGCCATAAGACCCCTCGTCGGAGGAGCACGCGTGTTAGACTGCTTCTGCCATACCGGAAGTTTCAGCCTTCACGCAGCCAGTTTTGGCGCGCGGGAAGTGCTGGGCCTGGATATTTCGGAAGAAGCCGTGGCTATGGCGCGGCGCAACGCCGCCCTAAACGGTTACGAGGGCATCTGCTCGTTTGAGGTGGCCAATGTATTCGATGCCTTAAGGGAAATGGACCGGTCCGGCGAGAGATATGATGTGGTTATTTTGGACCCGCCCGCCTTTGTCAAAAGCCGAAAAGCTTTAGAAGGAGCCGTCCGGGGCTATAAAGAAATCAACTTGAGGGCCATGAAGCTTTTGTCTCCCGGTGGATTCCTGGTGACCTGTTCTTGTTCTTACTATATGCCGGAGGACCTTTTCTGGGGGGTCGTTTTCAGCGCGGCCCGGGACGCCCGTCGCCGACTGCGCCTTGTGGCCCGGCGGGGCCAGGCGCCTGACCATCCCGTTCTTATGGGTTACGATGAGTCCCGTTACCTCAAATGCCTGTTCTTCCAGGTGTTATGAGGAAGTGGGGGCGTGAGCGGGGAAAGAGTATCATGGGGGTTCCTTTACCTGAGGAGCTTTACGCGGCGACATTCCTAGATAGGCCCAATCGCTTTACGGTAAGGGCCTGGTGCCGGGGAAGTGTGGTCCAGGCCTTCCTGGCCGACCCCGGAAGGCTGGTCGAGCTGTTGCAGCCGGGGGTGGAACTCTATCTCACCCGCCGGGAGGTCCCGGCACGCCGTACCCAGTTCGATGTAGTGCTGGCGCGCCACGGGGAGGTGCTGGTGGCCCTGGACAGCCGTCTGCCCAATAAGGTTTTTGCCCAGGCGGTTCGAAGCGGGGAGCTACCCGAATTTGAAGGCTATGACCGCCTGCAGCCGGAAGTTCGGGTGGGGGACAGCCGGTTGGATTTCCTGCTAACCGCCCCGGGGAAACCACCCTGCTACGTTGAAGTGAAATCCGTCACCCTGGTCATTGATGGGGAAGGGCGTTTTCCCGATGCGCCTACTACCAGGGGCAGCCGCCACTTGCAGGAGCTGATGGGGCTTAAGGCCCGAGGTTACCGGGCGGCGGTGGTCTTCCTCATTCAGCGGGAAGACGCCGGCAGGTTTGCTCCCAACGAGGGGACGGATCCCCTGTTTGCCCGCACTTTACAGCAGGCCGCCGGTCTGGGGGTGGAGGTGTGGGCCTACCGCTGCCGGGTGGACCTGAAGGAAATAAGACTGGGGCGGCGGGTAGAGGTTAATTTGTGAGGCGGCCGCTGTTTTCTTAACAATTTCTTGATAATTTCTTGATTGCTGTCCCATAAGGGCTTTCCATACTAACAACTGGGGGCAGGGAATAACCTGCCCGGAAAAATTGCGAAGGGGGTCAAGTATATGAAACGCCCATGGTGGATTGCCGTTCTCTTGGTGCTGCTGCTGGGTCTCTTCCTCACTCCAGCCTTTGCAGGAGATTCCGGCAGCAGCAGGCCCGGTTGGGGATTGCGACTGGGACGGGTACAGGAGGGTCTAGTGGCAACTGTCGCGGATATCCTGGGGTTGGACCGGGAGAAAGTTTTAGAGGAGCGTCATTCCGGCCGGTCCCTGGCGGAGATTGCCGAAACCCAGGGGGTCGATAAAGACCAGCTCGTGCAGAAAGTTTTGGAGGAACGCCAGGGGATTTTAGAGCAAATGGTCGCCGAAGGTCGCATTACCAGAGAGCAGGCTAATCTCTGCCTGGAAAATATGAAACGGCGCGTTGAGTATACTATTAACCGTACCTCTGTAGGGCCGCCCTCGTGGGCCGGGAAAGGCTCTGGTAACGGGCAGTCTGCGGCTAGAGGCAACGGCTTTGGCCAGGCCGGGATGGGCCGCGGCCTTGGACTGGGGAATGGAGGAAACAGCAGGTAATTGTAATTGGGCATATGGGAACAGGCGGGGGTTACCAGCCCCCGCTATACTTGTATAAAAAAGATGCGGGGTTTAACGGCCACTTTAAGGTCTGTGGAGCACCTGCTGCCTCAAGTAGCCTTGGAATCGTACTCCTGGGAGGGTTAAAATAGCAATTAGCCGGGGATTTTGCGTGGGATGAGAGAGGGCATACCAGGGAGGGCAGTTAAAAAGATGGGTGCGCCGTTAATTCTGGTAGTAGAAGACGAAGAAAAGATCAAGGACATGGTGGCCGGGTACCTGACCAGGGAAGGATTTCGAGTTCAAACGGCAGTTACAGGTCTTGAAGCCCTACAGCTTTTGGAACGGCATAAATTTGATCTGGTGGTCCTCGACTGGATGCTGCCAGGGCTAAGCGGTTTAGAAGTTTGCAAACAGGTGAGGCAAAAATCCGATGTCCCTATAATTATGCTAACCGCCAGGAGTGAAGAAGTGGATAAACTTCTGGGCCTAGAGCTGGGGGCGGATGATTATATAACCAAGCCTTTTAGCCTGCGAGAGCTGGTGGCACGCATAAAAGTGGTATTGAGGCGGAGCAAAGGGCAGGAAACATCCCGGCAGGAAGAACTAACCATTGGCGATCTTTACATAAATTTCACTACTCGGGAGGTAAGGATAGATCAACGCGAAATAGAACTAACTCCTACCGAATTTGCCCTTCTTTCGGTTATGGCTCGCCATCCGGGCCGGGTCTTTAGCCGCATGCAGCTATTAGATTTAGCTCTGGGGGAAGCTTTTTTAGGTTACGAGCGCTCAGTGGATACCCATATAAGCAATTTACGCAAGAAGATCGAAAAAGATCCCGGGAATCCCGAATACATACTTACCGTTTACGGGGTGGGCTATAAATTCAGGCCCAGGTGAGGTATGAGGCTGCACCTTAAAATTACCGCTGCTATGGTGGCCGTAGCTGTAGCAGCTATAGCTTTGGTAGCTGTCACTTCCAATAGAATTGCCGGTCGCTCCTTTAACACTTATTTAAACCGCCAGAAGGAACTCAGGGTGGGGGAATGGCAGTCTATTCTGCTTTCCTATTACCGCCAGAATGGAAGTTTGGAAGGTGTTCAGTCGTTATTCAGTTATCCCCGGCCCGGGTGGGGACGGGGTGGGCCAGGCTTTCCGGGACGGGGAGGCCTGGAAAGGATTGTAATCACAGATCAGGACGGAAGAGTAATCGGGGATTCGGAAGGAACCTCTCTGGGCCAAAGGTTAAGTCCGGCTGAACTAAAAAGGGCTGTTCCCTTAAGTTATGACCAGAGCACTATCGGCTATTTGTTAATAACTACCAGGTCCGGAACAGGAATCCGTTCCCTAGAACAGGAATTTCAAAACAGTGTGTTACTGGGCATCATCTTAAGCGGTTTATTAGCCTCCCTGCTGGCCATGGGCCTGGGATTATTTCTTGCCCGCCGGCTTACTTCGCCTCTGAGGGGATTGGTATCTGCCGCGCGAAAAATTGCCGGCCGCCAGTGGAAACACCGGGTGACCATTACCAGTCAAGACGAAATAGGAGAGCTGGCCGCAGCCTTTAACTCCATGGCTGAAAGCTTGGAGCGTTACGAAGATGCGCGCAAGAATCTGATGGCTGACATGGCCCATGAGTTGCGGACTCCATTGGCCATATTAAGGGGCAACTTAGAAGCAATACAGGAAGGAATATCTAAGCCTACGCCGGAACTCATGGCTTCCTTACACGATGAAGTCTTGAGGCTTTCCCGCCTGGTGAAAGATTTGCAGGAACTCAGCTTGGCGGAGATGGGAAAACTTAATCTCCACTTCCAGGAGGTCTCCCTGGAAGAGCTGCTGGAAAGGGTAACAACTACCTTTGCAGCTGAAGCTGCTGCCCGCGATATAAACTTCCAGGTCCAAATAGATAAGCCTCTGCCACTGATGAGTCTGGACCCCGACCGTATAACCCAGGTTTTTTTAAACCTGTTGTCCAATGCATTACGCTACACCCCTCCAGGAGGACTAGTTAGCCTGCAGGTGGAAAAAGAGAGAGATTTTCTTCACTTTCGGATTAGTGACACTGGGCCGGGTATAGATCCTGAGGATTTGCCCTATATCTTCGAGCGCTTCTACCGCTCTCGAGTTTCCCAATCACAGGCTGAAGGAGGGACAGGCCTTGGTTTGGCCATTGCCAGAGAGATTGTGGTGGCTCACGGGGGTCGTATATGGGCGGAGAGCGCACCCGGTCAGGGTAGCACCTTTCATTTTGTTTTGCCGCTTAAGACCGTTAAGTCACTCTGATTTCGTCAAAGTAGCTCTGGCGTGGAGCCTGGCTCACTCCGGGAACCTATGGTACCGGTGTTGCTGAACTGGTCCAGGCCACCAGTGCCTGGGAGGACCAGAAGGACCTGGTGGATACTTACATGAACCGCATGTCCTACATTGACGGGAAGACCGTTTATGGCTTGCCGTCGAAGGAGGTTTTCCAGGAAATCCTAAAAAGCGTGGATATTGCCCTAAGGAAGCTCTATCCTATCTGTCAGGGTTGTCCCAAGCTTTACGCAGTAACACCGGAAAAGTAAACAGGCAGCTTGACCGGCCGAGGCGAGCACCCGAGCTCGCCCTGTTGCTTTTTCTTCCGCAAAAAGCAATAATTTTATTGACATATGGTCATAATAGGAATACAATATAAATGAACTAATGACCATAACTCGAGTTGAGGGGGGCAAATACACGGTGAAAGTGGCTATAACAGCCCAAGAACCAAACTTGGACTCCACCGTAGAACCGCGCTTTGGCCGTTGCCCTTATTTTATTCTCATGGACACCGAAAAAAACGCTGTAGAGGCAATTGCCAATGATGGCGCTGGATCTGGAGGCGGGGCAGGTATCGCTGCTTCCCAGGCGTTGATCAATCGAGGCGTGAAGGCGGTAATCACTGGCCAGGTAGGTCCCAAGGCCATGCGAGTTCTCCAGGAAGCGGGGATCAGGGTTTACCATGCGACTTCAATGACTGTCCGCGCGGCCCTGGAACAATGGCAGCAAGGGAAGTTAACGGAGATTTCTTAAACTACCGAAAGGTTGGCTTAATAGCCGAGGGGGAGGTAAAAGAATTTGAAGATAGCAGTAGCAACTGAGGGGAATATGGTGGCCGAGCATTTTGGGCACTGTTCCCAGTATACTTTATTTGAAGTTGAGGACCAGAGGGTAATCAGTAAAACAGTTATCCCTAATCCCGGCCACCAACCGGGATTTTTACCGGGATATTTAGCTAATTTGGGCGTAAAATGTGTTATTGCCGGCGGGATGGGTGCCAGGGCGGTGGAGCTGTTTGCCGAACGCGGTATCCAGACCATTACCGGTGCCAGCGGTCCAGTAGATGAAGTAGTCCAGGCTTACTTGAGGGGTAACCTGCAAACCCGCGGCGGCGTTTGTGATCACGGACATCACGGATGTTAATTTAAAGGCGGGAGGAAGATGACCATGGCTGTACGGGTGGAGGCAGAAAAGTGCACGGGGTGTGGGAGCTGTGTGGATGTATGTCCCATGGCTGCCATTACGGTGGAAGAGGTGGCTGTGATTAATGAAGATGAGTGTGTGGAATGCGGTACCTGCGTAGAGGAATGCCCCAATGGAGCGCTAGTCTTGGAATAGAGAAGGTGGTGGACAGCCTGTGAGGGTGGCGGTGGCCAGCGGCAAGGGCGGTACGGGGAAGACGACCATAGCCGTCAACCTGGCCCTAGCCCTGGAAGGGAAGGTACCGGTTCGTTTTTTGGATTGCGATGTGGAGGAACCCAATGCCCACCTGTTTCTTAAGCCCAGCTTCGATCACGAACGAGTGGTCAGCATACCGGTGCCCGACGTAGAGGAAGCCAAATGTACGGTTTGCAAGAAGTGTGGGGAAGTCTGCGCCTTTAACGCCATAGCCGTGGCAGGGGGCAAGGTCGTCACCTTCCCCGAACTATGTCACGGCTGCGGTGCCTGTGCCCGGTTTTGCCCCTCGCAGGCTATCAGGGAGAGGTCTCACCGTATCGGCATACTGGCCACCGGCCGGGCAGGCTCTATAACCTTTGTACAAGGGAAGATGGACGTCGGTACACCGCTGGCCCCGCCGTTGATTAAAGCAGTAAAAAAGGAGATGGGAAGCGAGGAAGCGGTAATAATCGATGCTCCGCCGGGGACTTCCTGCCCCGTCGTAACTTCCGTGTACGGGAGCGATTTCTGTTTACTGGTAACGGAACCCACTCCTTTCGGGCTACACGATTTAAAACTGGCCGTGGGTATGGTCCGGGAATTAGGTATTCCGTGTGGGGTCATTGTCAACCGGGCCACTTTGGGTGACTTTCATGTGGAGCGCTATTGTTACGAGGAAGGGATCCCGGTACTTCTGAAAATCCCTTTCGACAGGCGTTATGCCGCCTGCTACTCCCAAGGGGATTGCCTGGTTAAAGTTTATCCAGAGTGGGTTCCGGTTTTTGCCGACCTTTGGCGACAGGTGAAAAGGATGGTGAAGCGGGGTGCAAGAGCTCTTGGTAATCAGCGGTAAGGGCGGAACCGGCAAGACCTCTCTGGCCGCAGCTTTTGCCGTTTTGGCCCGGGATAAAGTACTAGTAGACTGTGATGTGGACGCGGCAGACCTGCACCTCCTTCTCCGTCCCCAGATCCAGAGCAGTAACGAGTTTTGGGGGATGCCCAAGGCCTTCATCAATGCCGAGGATTGTAATAAGTGCGGGCTGTGCCAGGAAGCCTGCCGCTTTGGAGCTATTGAAGATTACCACGTTAATCCCCACCTATGCGAGGGTTGTGGTGTATGCAGCCGTCTGTGTCCGGCAGGGGCCGTCGTAATGCGCGATCATTTGGCCGGCCACTGGTATGTGGCCCACACCCCTTACGGCCCTATGGTCCACGCCCAGCTGGGAATTGCCGAGGATAATTCCGGCAAACTGGTTACCGTGGTACGCCAGGCGGGCCGCGAGCTGGCCCGGGAAAGGGGCCTGAATCTTATTATCATTGACGGGCCGCCCGGGATCGGCTGTCCGGTGATTGCGGCCCTGTCAGGGGTATCCTTGGCCCTGGTGGTCACCGAGCCCACGGTGGCCGGCCACCACGACCTGGAAAGAATAATGCAGTTGGCTGGCCACTTCCGAGTGCCGGTAGAGGTTTGTATCAACAAGTTTGATCTTGCCCCGGCAAAGAGTCGGGAAATAGAAGAGTACTGCCGGGCCCAGGGCGTGGAGGTTATAAGTAAAATCCCCTTTGATGAAGAGGTTGCCCGGGCCGTATCCAGGGGTGTGCCCCTGGTGCAGCCCAGGGGAGGTTCGCGGGGTGGCGCCGCCAGAGCCGTAAGGTCACTGTGGGAAAAGCTTGCTGAACGGCTGGACGTCCTCGCGAGGCGGCCGGGACATTAAGGGCCGGAGCCGGCATCCCCGGTAGGGGGAATCTTGGGGAAACACGAATTTTAGGGAGGGGGAAACATGGCAGTCGGGATGAGGGAGAATTTAGAACGCCTGCAGGAGCACGAACGCCGCCTTACTCCCCAGCGAAAGGCCGTTCTTCGGGCTTTCTTGGAGCTTTCCCAGGAACACCCGACTGCCGACGAAATATACCGGGCGGCCAAAAATCATTGTGCCACCCTGGGCCTGGCCACTGTTTATCGTACTCTGGACCTCTTCGTTCAACTGGGTATTATTCAAAAAGTGCCCTCGGTGGACGGTATTGCCCGCTACGAGGTAAATAGTCTTTCCCACAGCCATTTTCTCTGTCTAAAATGCGGCCGCACTTATGAACTCGAGGAAGAAGGAGTAAATTTGCCTGTTCCCCAGCGTCTCTCCACTTCCGGCTTTGAAATATTAAAGTGCTCCCTGGTAGTCGTGGGTTTTTGCCCTTCCTGCCGCAGAAGTATATAACTCGGGAAAGGAGGGTTGGCATGCCTGAATTCGAATATAAGTGCAGGGACTGCGGCGCATTGACTTTGTTTTATAAGCGGGAAGAAGCCACCAGGTGTCCGGTTTGCGGCAGCAGCGGACTGGTGAGGGTATTTTCCCCGCCGAATATAATTAAGGGCAGCGGGGGCACCGGTTCAAGGGGGTTGTGTTGCGGGAGGGAAGAGCGGCCGGATACCTGTATTCCCGGCAGCTGCTGCCGAGATTAGGAGACATACACCAACAAGGCCAAGAGGTGTGCTTTAAATGTATAACAACAGCGTTTTGGAACATTTTCTTAACCCTCATAATGTTGGTCGCCTGCCGGATGCCGACGGCACGGGTATGATAGGAGATCCTGATTGTGGCGATTACCTCAAGATTTATATTAAGGTCCGGGATGAGAAACTAATAGACGTGAAGTTTGAAATTTTCGGCTGCCCTGCAGCCATAGCTACCGCCAGCATACTGACTGATTTAGCCAAAGGGAAGAGCGTGGAAGAAGCTCTGAAAATAAGCGACCTGGACGTCATAAAGGCTTTGGGGGGTTTGCCTGACCGCAAAATTCACTGTTCCAGTTTAGGTGCGGAGGCCCTGCATAAAGCAATTGAGGATTACCTGGCCAAGAAGGAGTTTAGGCCGAGTTTAAAACAGGATGGTGAGAACCTTGGCGAAAGAAACGTGCGAAACCTGCAACCCTGAAAGCTGTACTTCCACCACTTGCGAGGCCAAGAAACCCCAGAAAATACCCTCCAATGAGATGAACCACATAAAACATGTAATCGCTATTATGAGCGGTAAAGGCGGGGTCGGCAAATCCTCGGTGACCGCCTTGCTGGCCGTGGCCCTGGCGAGGGAGAACTCCCGGGTGGGTATCCTGGATGCGGATATTACCGGCCCCAGTATTCCCAAAATGTTTAGTATTCGCCGGCCTCCTCAGGGAAGCGAGCTAGGTATGCTCCCTGCCGAAAGTTCGCTGGGCGTTAAGATCATGTCCCTGAACCTGTTGTTACCCCGGGAAGACGATCCCGTCATTTGGCGGGGACCTTTGATCGCCAGCGCCGTGAAGCAGTTTTGGACCGACGTATTTTGGGGTGAGCTGGACTATCTATTGGTCGATCTGCCGCCGGGTACCGGAGATGCGCCCCTTACGGTGCTCCAGTCCCTGCCCCTGGCCGGACTGGTGATTGTCACTTCCCCCCAGGAACTGGCCAACATGGTGGTCCGCAAGGCCATCAAGATGGTGTCCATGCTGGAAGTAAAGATACTGGGCCTGGTGGAGAACATGAGCTACATTCTGTGCCCGGGCTGCGGTAGAAAGTTTTACCCCTTCGGGCCGAGCCGCGCCGAAGAAGCGGCGGCCAGGGCGGGCATCCCCCTACTGGGAGTCCTACCCCTGGACCCGGATTTGACTGCCCTGTGCGACCGCGGGGAGATAGAGAATTATCACGGCATGCTATGGGAACGGGTGCGGGATTTTGCGGCTAAGATGCAGTTGTGACCTTGCCCGGATCTCGAACAAAGGAGGAGGCAAGGGTGGCGAAGGCCGTTGAAATAGTTACCCTGGTAGACAATGTGGTATTTAGGCGGGGGCTGTTGGCTGAGCACGGGCTGGCCTTTCTTATTCGCGCGGGAGGCCGGACCGTTTTATTCGATACGGGCGCCGGGACCGCGGTAGTGCATAATGCTTTGAGCCTGGGTATGGACCCCCGCGATATCAATGCAGCAGTCTTGAGCCACGGCCATGACGATCATACAGGAGGCTTAAAGAAGATTTGCGAGATTACCGGGCCTCAGCCGGTCTATGCCCATCCCGACGCCCTGGCGGCCAAATACCGGGTGAAGCCCGGGAAAGAGCCGCAGTATATAGGAATTCCCTGGTCGCGGGAAGAGTTGGAGAAAACCGGGGCCATGCTTCATTTACACAGGGAACCGGTGGCGTTGGCTGAAGGTGTCGTGGCCACCGGTGAGATTCCGCGCGTTTACGGTTTTGAGGCCTTGAGCCCGGAGTTTTGCGTTCTTGCGGGAGGAGAGTATGTTCAGGATAGGCTGTTGGACGACCAGGCCTTGGTTCTGGATACGCGGGAAGGATTGGTTGTGATTCTCGGTTGTGCTCATGCTGGCCTGATTAATACCCTGGAATACATTCTGCAACTTACGGGTTCCAGCCGGATATACGCCGTTATCGGTGGCACCCACCTAAAAGATGCCGACGCCGAACGCCTGGAGAAGACCGCCAAGGAGTTGTCCCGCTTCGATCTGCAGTATTTTATAGCCGGCCATTGCACGGGATTGGCCGCCGGTGCGGCCTTGTACCGGGCTTTAGGCGACAAGTTGCTCTTTAACGAGGTGGGCCGCGTGTTTAAAGTGGGGTAAGAAAACGCCGAGCCACTTTTTTCCCGGGGGGAGAAAAGGGATGAGACTTCTGGAAGATGTGAGGAAAAAGTTTATTGAGCTGGTCACCGCCCATGAATTATTAAAAGAAAGTATACAAGTCGTAGACGCCAGGCCTTTAAAGCCCGAAGAAGCAATTGGCCGGCCCGACCGCCAGGACTATCCGCTGCTAAAGGGCAAGGAAGTGATGCTCCAGGCACAGTTCCGGTCCGGCCGTGGGCAAGCCTTTACCGATATGCCGGGCAACTATGAGGGTACGATAAAAGAGGTACTGGAACTCCCGCTAAAAAGTAATTTTGCCAGGGCCGTCTTTGTGGCCACCCTCAACGCCGTAATGCGCCACTTAAACTTGATAGACAGGACGGTCCACTGCCGGGACCGGGAGCCGGAGGAGTGCGCCGGCCAACTGGTAACTTATATCCGAGAGCGTTTTGGAAATCCTCGCATTGCCTTTATCGGCCTCCAACCGGCTATGGTCGTTAAGCTGGCGGAATGTTTTCCCCTGCGGGTGGTTGATTTGGACCCGGAAAACGTGGGACAGCAAAAGGGTAGAGCCATCGTAGAAGATGTTTCCCGCACACCCGAAATTATAGAATGGGGCGATATTATAGTAGCCACCGGGACCACGGCGGTAAATGCCACCCTGGAACCTTTGCTGGGCAAAAAGCCGGTTGTCTTTTACGGGGTTACGATTGCCGGTATTGCCTACCTCTCCGGCCTTGAGCGCTACTGTTTTTGCGGCCACTGAATTTAACGCATAACATTATTGACATATGACCATAATAGGTGTATACTACAATTGAAACAAACATATGACCATAACAAAGGAGGGAGTGTCAATGCCGAGGGGTGACAGGACAGGTCCTTGGGGTCTGGGCCCTATGACCGGCAGAAGGGCCGGTTACTGCGCCGGCTTTCCCGTCCCAGGCTTTATGAACCCGGGTTGGTGGGGCGGCTTCCGCAGGTTCTGGGGGGGCCTGGGCCGGGGGTGGCGGCACATGTACTACGCCACGGGACTGCCCGGCTGGATGAGAGGCGGGTGGTGGGCCCCACCCTTTCCCGGTGCGGCCCCTTACCCGGAGGAGTTTCCTGAAGTGGAGGTACTGAAACAGCAGGCCAGCCTCCTGGAGCGGCAACTTCAGGCCATCAGGGCCCAGATAGAGGCTCTGCAGCAGAAAGGAAAACAGCAGGAAGAAAAAGGCGAATAACGTCTCCTACGGTGTATGGCCGGGTAGAACCCGGCCCTTTTTGCTTTTCTTTTGAGTTGGCCCTTAAGGGGATGGGGGATGGCCGGAAAATTAAGGATTTGGATAGGGGAAGCGCCCTTCGGCCCATTTTTTAAGCTCTGCCAGGAGGGCCTCCCGCGTGTTAAGAGAGGGCTCTTCCAGCACGCGCTCGAGGAGGTAATTTAGAGCCCTGCCCACTTGGGGTCCGGGGCTCAGATTCAAATGCTCCATGATGTCGTAGCCGTTAACGGCCAGGTCTTTAAGGCCGAAGGCCGGTTTTTGATTTTGTATTTCTGCCAGGCGCCGCCGGAAACGGTCTAGCTCCTCGGTTCCAGCGCCGGGAGCAGTGGCCAGGATGTCGGCCCGGCGCAGTTCCAGGAGGTCTTGGACCAGGTCCGGCCCGACCCGGCGCAAGAAGCGCCTCACCCCGGCGTCGGTGGTCGGGTAGGTGAACATGTGGTTGGTGATGAGACGAAGGAGCCGCTCCTGAAATTCGTTGCTGAAGCGCAGGCGTTTTAAGATGTCTTGGGCCAGGGAAGCGCTGAAGTCCTCATGGCCGTAGAAATGGACGGCATCTCCCACTTCCACCCGGCAGGCATACTTGCCGGTGTCGTGGAGCAGGGCGGCCCAGCGCAGGAGGGGTGAGGGGTTAATAATCCTGACGGCCTGCAAAATATGCTCAAAAACGTCTAACTGGTAGTGCCGGTTGCCCTGGAATACCCCCTTATTCCGGCTTACTTCGGGTAAGATGATGTCCAGCAGGCCGGTTTCCTGCATCTTGTCCAGGCATTCGTCGGGATTGGGACCCAACAGGATTTTGGTCAGCTCGTCCCGTATGCGCTCGGCAGATACCCGGAGTATTTTGCGGCGGCTTGTACTTATGGCCTTCAGGGTTGCTTCGTCCCAAGATACCTCTGCTCCGGCAGCTCCCGCCCGGGCCATAAGGTAAAAGGCCCGCAGCATCCTTAAAGGGTCCTCTTCAAAGCGCTCCTCGGCATCCCCCACCGCTTTTATTTCCAGCTTTTTAGCTGACAGCAGGGTAATGACCCCGTAGGGATCGACCCATTTTTCCCTCAGGGGATCATAGGCCAGAGCATTGACGGTAAAATCCCGCCGCGACAGGTCTTCCTCGAGGTTTACCCCGAGCTCGATCTTTTCGGGCTTGCGTTTTGTTGTGTAGCCTTTTTCCCGGCGAAAAGTGGTGATTTCAAGGGGCTGCCCCTCCAGTAGCACCGTTACCGTCCCGAACTCGAGACCGGAAGGGAAAGCCGGGTCGAAAAGGGCCATTACCTGGTCGGGCATGGCGCTGGTGGCAATGTCCCAATCCTTGGGTTTTAGTCCGAGCCAGAAATCGCGCAGGGAACCGCCCACCAGCCAGGCCTGGTGGCCGCCTTTCTGTAGTATCTCCAGTGCGTGGTAGACAAAGGGCGGAACATTCATTTTTCAGGCTCCTCGCCAAGATTTCATCTGGAGCTAATAGGGGCTAATAACATTATAATTTGCTGCCGGCCGTGGGCACAACCGGCCGGAGCCAGCGAATTGCCCATGGGTTCCGTGCCGGGTTCCCTTCCGGCTGGCGTTTAGCAAGACCCGGGTCCTGCTTCAGCAGGGCATAAATGGGCCGCGGCAGGCATAAGGTTATCTAGGTGAATGCAAACTATTTGCATCTTGGCTCTTCTATGTTATAATTTAAATGCAAATGATTTGCATATACCGGGGTGACATAGTTTGCTCAGAGCCCGACTTAAGCAGTCCCTTGCCGAGAGGGGTTACAGGCTTACGCGCCAGCGGGCTGCGATTTTGGAAGTTTTAGCGGGTACGGGAGAGCACCTTACGGCGGAAGAGGTTCACCGCCGGGTACGATTCCTGTGCCCCGATCTCAACCTGGCCACGGTTTACCGCAACCTCAACCTGATGGCCCGGCAAAAAATCATCGGCAAGGTGGATTTCGGCGACGGGCGTGCTCGCTTTGAGGCGAGGGCCGATCACCACCACCACCTGTTCTGCCTCAAATGCGGCCGCGTTATAGAAATCCCCGATTGTCCAGTGAGCCTGGACGAAGTTGTCGCTCGGGAACACAACTTCAGGGTTATCGGACACCAATTCGAGGCCTACGGCTACTGCGCGGATTGCGAAGGCAGAGAAAATGGAGGATCCCCAGTATGAGCCACCTCCATCTTCCTGACGGAGTCATACCCCCGCTGTGGATTATATTGGGCTTCGTCGTGACGGCCATCCTGCTGGCGCCGGCGGTTTGGGAGTTGCGCGGAGAGGAGGCCAGAGTTCAGGTTCCGCGGGTAGGCATCACCAGCGCCTTTATGCTGCTGGCTATGGGCGTACCCCTCGGCCTTCTTCCCCTTCACCTGAACCTCGCGGTACTGGCGGGGATTCTCCTGGGACCCCGGGCAGGGCTGCTGGCAGTTTTTATAGTGAATCTTATCCTGGCCCTTATGGGGCACGGGGGAATCACCGTGGTGGGCCTCAACACTCTGGTAGTGGGTAGCGAGGCGGTGCTGGGTTATTACCTGTTTTCCGTCTTCAAGAGGAAAATAAGGGCCGGTGCAGCTGCGGCTGCCGCCACGGTGGTGGCCCTGGTGTTTTCCCTGTCCCTGATGATCGGACTGGTAGGCCTAACTCAAGTGGATCCGGCCACCCTGGTCTACCACGATAGCCACGAGACGGAGCACCCGGCGGCGGGCCATCAACATGAAGGATTCCCGGCCCTCTCTTTGAGCCAGTTTGCCCAGATCGTTTTTTCCCTGGGCTCCGCGGGCATAGCCGCGGAAGCGGCGGTGACCTCTCTGGTAGTGGGTTATTTATTAAAGGTCAGGCCAGGCCTTATCTTTGAACAAAAATCCGCAGATAGCCAGGTTGAGGATGGGAAATCTTAACGAGGTGACCTTTAATGCACCTGGCCGATATGGACTACCTGGCCTTCCGGGGCGAAAGCCTGTGGCACAGGGCTTCGGCCCCGTCCAAGATATTTTTTACCCTGGCCGTAATTGCCGGCGTAGTAGCTGCGCAAAGTCCCGTGCTGCTGGCTTCAATCCTGGTTTTACAGCTCGGCTTGTTGCAGACGGCCGGAGTTCCCCTGCGCCGTTTCGGCCACCTGTTGTTTTACCCGGCCTTTTTTGCGGGTCTTTTTGCCCTGAGTTGCCCGGCTAGTTCATGGGCGGCAATATTCACGGTCGTTATTAAATCTCTCACGGCGGCCAGTTCGCTGCTGCTACTGGCGGCGACCACCGGTGCCCCGGTTGTCTTTGGGTGCTTGCGGTTGTTTCTGCCGGCGGTGATAGCCGATGCCCTTTTTCTTACTTACCGTTCTTTCTTCATCTTGTCCGGCCGGTTGGGCAATTTCCTTACCGCCCTAAAGGTGAAGGGAGGCTATTCCCCGGCCAAGATCCTCCTTAACCTCCGCAGTGCTGCTGGCGCCCTGGGAGTGCTGTTGATCTATTCCCTGGAAGCT
Source organism: Thermanaeromonas sp. C210 (assembly GCF_013167955.1). Classification (NCBI taxonomy): domain Bacteria; kingdom Bacillati; phylum Bacillota; class Clostridia; order Neomoorellales; family Neomoorellaceae; genus Thermanaeromonas; species Thermanaeromonas sp. C210. The sequence continues at coordinate 317,829 of NZ_BLWF01000002.1, read as the reverse complement.
AGTGAACGCATGGATAAGGTCCTTGCCTTACGGGGTTATCGCGCCGGGATTTTCTTAAGCGGTAGTTGGTACCGGCCCACCAAGTACGACCTGGGGCCGGCCCTGGCCGGTCTGGCAGTCCTCATAGGGGTAGTGATGTTATGAACCAAGTGGTTAAGGTGAAATGCCTGCGCCATGTGTATCCGGATAAAACTGAAGTGCGGCTGTGCGGGCTGGAATTCGTGGTCCGCGCCGGCGAGAAAGTTGTGATCCTGGGGCCCAACGGGTCCGGCAAGACCACTCTGCTGGCTCATATCATAGGGCTGCTCAAGGCGGTGGAGGGGGAGATAAGCGTACTGGGTGCGGACCCGGCGAAGAACTTTGCAACCCTGCGGAAGCGGATGGGGGTGGTCTTGCAAAATGCCGATGAGCAGATTATCGGCCCGACGGTATGGGATGATGTAGCCCTGGCCCCCCGAAACCACGGCTTAAGTACGCAGGAAGTCAGCCAGAGGGTGGAAAGCATCCTCCGCGAGGTTGGTATCTTCCACCTCAAAGACAAAGTCCCCCATTACCTGAGCGGCGGAGAGAAAAAGAAGGTGGCACTGGCCGGGGCCATGGTGATGGGTCCGGAACTCCTTGTTCTGGATGAACCCTTTGACGGTCTGGACCCCAGGTCAAAAAAGGAGATTATCGGCCTGCTCTGGAAATTTAACCGGCAATTCGGCACCACCATAGTGATGACCGACCACGATGTGAACCTCATCCCGCTAATTGCCGATCGGGTGTACGTGATAAGTGACGGTATGATAAGATTTCACGGCACGCCCCGGGAACTCTTCAGCCGCCCGGACCTGCTGAGGCAAGCCAATCTGGAACCCCCTGTCTTGGCGGAACTTTTTGCCGGCCTGGCCAGGGAAGGCGTGCAGGTAGAGGTGCCCTTGACCCTGGAAGAAGCGCGCCAACAGCTTTGGTCGTTGCTGAAGGCTCCCTTCGGTTATGGCCGGCGGGGGGATGGGGGAGAAGAAAAAGTGGTGGGCATAGGCGGTTAAGGAGCTTTACTCCCAGAGTTATCCCCACTTTTCGCTGACTAAGCCTGCTTAGGCTTTGGAAGCGAGCGACTAAACTGAGCGGCAGTCAAACTTAACGAGGCCCGAAGCGAAGGCGGGGGCGAGGACAGGACGTCCGAGACCGGCCCTATCGACAGGGATGCCGGCTGACGAGGGAACCCCGCCTGAAGTTTTGGGGCCGAGTGATAGTTTGGCCCGCGAGAGTTTCTGGAGGCGAGCGCAAGCCAAGCAGGCCTGAACTCAAGAGTAAGGATAACTCAGGCTTTACTGCCTGTTGACGCTCAGGGGAGATTGGCATATAATTTAGACAGATCTAGCAAAGGGGAGTAGCTCTTAGGCCTTAAGGCCTAACGGCCAAGGCGTCAGGACGCTCGGCGGAGAGCCGCCTTGGTCCCAAGGGGGATTACTTGGGAGCAAGACCTTTGTTTGGTGTTACTTGAGGCACTGAACAAAGGTCTTTTTATTTGGGATACTAATACGGTAAAGGAGGCGGTGCCATCCCTCACATCTTAAGCTGGACGCCACCATGTGGACTATGAGCGGGGCAAGAGTAACCCGGTCAAACATGGCCAACGCGAAGATACGAGATCTTTCTTTATGACCATTTTTATGCCATGGCGAGGGGGAGCTAAATTGTCAAAAAAGCCCTGGTATGCTATGAGCATGGACGAGATCTGCCAGGAATTAGCGACCGACCTTACCCGGGGATTATCCCCAGAGGAAGCCGGGAGCCGTCTCGCAACCTACGGCCCCAATTCCCTAAAAGAACCCCCACCCCGCAGTCTTTTTTCCATGTTCATGGGCCAGATCAAGGAAATACTTGTGTTGATTCTCCTCGGCGCTGCGGTCGTATCAGGCCTTCTGGGGGAATGGATGGACTCCATCGTTATCCTGGTTATTGTCGTGCTGAATGCCGTCCTGGGGGTGTACCAGGAGCACAAGGCGGAGCAGGCCCTTAAAGCATTAAAAGAGATGACCAAACCGTCGGCCAAGGTGCTCCGGGGCGGCAGGGTAATTCAGGTGGATGTTGCCAGCCTGGTCCCCGGCGATGTGGTGCTGCTGGATGCCGGTGATTTTGTCCCGGCCGATGGCAGGTTGGTGGAAGTGGCCTCCCTGGGAGTCAACGAGGCGGCTTTAACCGGAGAGTCGGTGCCGGTGGAGAAGGAAGTCACCGTCCTCGAAGAAGGCGAAGTTCCCCTGGGAGACCAGAAAAACATGGTCTTTATGGGGACTACGGTCACCGGCGGCCGCGGCAAGGCCCTGGTGGTGGCCACCGGCATGAACACCCAGCTGGGCCGTATTGCTCAGCTGCTCCAGGAAACGCCCCCTGAACCGACCCCCTTGCAACGGCGGCTGGCCGAGCTGGGTAAAATTTTAGGAATGGCTGCGGGGGCTATTGTGGCCCTGGTTTTCCTCGCCGGGCTGTGGCGGGGCGGCGACGTGTTAGAGATGTTTATGATAGCCATTAGCCTGGCCGTGGCCGCGGTCCCGGAGGGTTTACCCGCCGTGGTGACCATTGTCCTGGCCCTGGGCGTGACCAGGATGAGCCGGCGGCGTGCGGTTATCAGGAAGCTCCCGGCGGTGGAGATCCTGGGCACCGTCACGGTTATTTGCTCTGACAAGACGGGCACCCTTACCAAAAACGAAATGACCGTCACCCGTATATATACCGCCGGCGACCTGTGGCAGGTCACCGGCGTGGGCTACCAGCCGGAAGGACGCTTTATAACCCCCGGCGGCGAGGAACGCAATCCCCTGACCGATGAGAACATGAGAATAATGCTTTTGGGCGGGTTGCTGAATAATGACGCGCGGCTCCAGGAGGGCGACAAAGGGTACCAGATAATAGGTGATCCCACCGAAGGCGCTCTGGTAGTCGCGGCAGCCAAAGCAGGTTTGGCTAGGGAAGAGGTGGACAAGACCTACCCGCGGCTGGGAGAAATCCCCTTTGATTCGGGCCGGAAAATGATGACCACCTTCCATCCCCTGGAGGGAGAAGTCTGCTCCTTTACCAAGGGAGCTCCCGACGTCCTGCTGGCCCGCTGCGCTACCATGATGATCGGCGGGAAAATAGAACCCCTAACCGACGAAACCCGAGCCCGTCTCCTGGATGTAAACTCCGAACTGGCTTCCCAGGGACAGCGGGTCCTAGCCCTGGCCTTCCGCCGTTGGCCGGAGATGCCCGCCGATCTTTCCTCCGAAACCGTCGAGAAGGATCTGACCTTTGTCGGGTTCTTCGCCATGATCGATCCTGCCAGGCCCGAGGTCAAGGAGGCAGTGGCCGTCAGCCGCGGAGCCGGCATTCGCCCGGTAATGATTACTGGAGACCACCCGCAAACCGCATTGGCCATCGCCCGGGAACTGGGCATATGGCAGGAGGGCGACGGCCTCCTGACCGGCTCGGACCTGAGGACCATGGACGAAGCCCAGCTCAAAGAGGCCGCTCCCCATACGTCCGTTTATGCCCGGGTATCGCCAGAGGATAAGCTGCGCATTGTGGAGGCCTTAAAGGAACACAACCATATAGTAGCCATGACGGGCGACGGCGTTAACGATGCCCCGGCCCTTAAACGGGCCGACATAGGCGTGGCCATGGGGATTACCGGCACGGAAGTAGCCAAAGAGGCCTCGGATATGGTGTTGCTGGATGATAACTTTGCCACCATCGTCAATGCGGTGGAAGAAGGGCGGACCATTTACGACAACATCCGCCGGGCCATCCATTACCTGCTTTCCTGTAATGCCGGTGAGATAGTAGTCATCTTCACTTCCATATTGCTGGGATTGCGCAGTCCCCTTACGGCCCTCCAGATCTTATGGGTTAACCTGGTAACGGACGGGCTACCAGCCCTGGCTTTGGGCCTGGAGCCGCCCGAAAGGGGCGTCATGAAGAGGCCGCCCCGCAAACCGGGTGAAAGCGTGTTTGCCGGAGGCATGGGCACAAAAATTCTGTGGCAGGGCGCCCTGATTGGGCTACTGTCCCTGGCCTCTTACTGGCTGGCCCTCAGGGAGGGACGGACCCTGCAGGAAGCCCATACCATGGCCTTTGTAACGCTGGCCGTGTCGCAACTGGTCCATTCCTTTAACGTCCGGAGCATGACCCAGTCCCTGTTTACTATCGGCTTAACTACCAACCGGAATCTGGTATATGCTTTCTTGGCCTCCCTTTCCCTCCAACTGGCCGTGATATTTGTGCCCTTCCTCAGGAACGTTTTTGAAACCGCAATGCTCCGGCCGGGTGACTGGGTGGTTGTCGCAGCCTTAAGCGTTGTCCCCCTGGTGGCGGTGGAAGCGAGCAAGCTCTTGGGCAAGCTCCTTATGAAGCCGCAAGAAGGAGCTCATATTCAGTAGTTCCCAGGTCCAGACTTTTACGAGAAGGAATTTTTGCATTCCCGGCGAATTAATATTTTGTTAAACGGCCCGGCGAGGAGCCGGGCGCCCGGCCGGAGGACCCACGGAGGTCGGGCCGCAAGTGCTCTAAAGGCGAGGAAAATAAGGACTAACCGGAACCATGGAGGTTCCCTGTGAAGAGGCGAAGGGAGCTTCCATGGTTTTTTATTTGCCGGAAAGGAGTGTGTTTAAAGCCATGCACCGTCCTCAGAGCGACTGGGAAAGAGCGGTGGAATTTCACGGTCACACCTGCCCGGGGCTGGCCGCAGGCTACCGGGCGGCCCAAATTGCCTTGCGGGAGCTCAAGGCGGAGCGCGCCCAGGATGAAGAGCTTGTGGCAGTGGTGGAAACCGATGCCTGTGGAGTGGACGCCGTACAGGTATTAACGGGATGTACCCTGGGGAAGGGCAACCTGCTTTACCGGGACTACGGCAAGCACGTTTTCACCTTTATCTGCCGGGACAGCGGCCGGGCGGTCCGCATAGCCGTAAAGGCTTCGGCCTGGCGGCAGGACGAAGCCTACCGGGAGTTGAGAAAAAGGGTGTTGAGTCAAGAAGCAGGCGAAGAGGAGAAGGCCCTTTTCCAGCACTACCAGGAGGAGCGCACGCGGTACATCTTAGAGGCGCCGGAGGAAGAGATTTGCACCGTACGAAAGCTAAAGTTGGAACCTCCTCCCAAGGCCCGGCTCTTTGACTCGGTAATCTGTTCGGTGTGCGGCGAGCCGGTGGCCGAGGTGCGGGCCCGGGTGAGGGAAGGGCGGCCGGTCTGTATCCCATGCGCCGAACATTACAGCCGTGGGTGGCGAGGCAAAAACAAGGAGACATAGCTAGGGCGGTGGAAGGGAGAGGGAGATGATAATGATAAAAAAAGTCTGGCATTTGGTTGTGGCCGCCGCAGGTCTTCTACTGCTTTTTTTGACAGCGGGGTGCGGAGCGCAGAAGGCAGAAAATCAGGCCGTATATACGGTAGCAGATAGCACAGGGGATTGGGGTTTCCCCACGCCTTACGGCCATTACCCTCGGGGTCCGGGTTATGTGCGCATGAGCTTAGTTTTTGATACATTGGTGTGGAAAGACGCCCAGGGTTTCGTCCCGGCCCTGGCCAGGGAGTGGAGATACGACCCTCAGGAAAATGCTTATATTTTTCGCTTGGCGGAAAATGTTACCTGGCATGACGGACGGCCTTTTACCGCTAAGGATGTAGTTTTCACCATCGATTACACCCGCCGGCACCCCTACCAGTGGGTAGATACTTCGATTATACAGAAAGCAGAGGCCCTGGATAATTACACGGTTAAGCTGAGTCTAAGCCAGCCCTATGCTCCTTTTTTGAGCGACATAGCGGGGACCCTGCCGATTTTACCGGCCCACATCTGGCAGAATGTGGAGGAACCGGAGAAATTTCAAGATAAGCAGGCGGCCATCGGCACGGGACCTTTCAAACTGGTCGATTACAACCGGGAGCAGGGTACTTACCTGTATGAGGCTTACGACCAGTACTACCGGGGAAAGCCTGCAATACAAAAGCTCCGGTTTGTGAAAGTGGCCGAGGAAGTAGCCGGCGCCGCCCTTGAGAAAAAGCAGGTAAACGCAACTTCTGTACCCCCTGAAGTGGTGGATGATCTGCGTAAAGAGGGCTTTAAGGTTCTAACCGGTAGCCACGACTGGGTGGCCAAGCTCATGATCAATCATAGGAAAGAGCCTTTGTCCTCGAGGGAATTCCGCCAGGCTCTAGCCCTGGCCATTGACAGAAAGCAGCTGGTGGAAGTGGCCCTGCGGGGGCATGGTCTACCCGGCAGCCCCGGCCTTATACCGCCGGATAGTTCCTGGTATAACCCTGGTGCCGAACAGTACGGGTATAATCCTGCGCGAGCGCAAGAGCTTTTAGCCGGCCTGGGTTATACCCGGCGGGGGGATTATCTTACCCGGGACGGGCAGGTTTTAGAGTTAGAGCTCCTGTTCAGGGGCACGGGGAGCAGCATGGCCGAACAGCGGGCGGCCGAGCTCGTAAAAGAACAATTGGAGCGTATAGGTATAAAGATAAACTTGCAGAGCTTAGAGGCCAAGACCCTGGACAACAGGGTTAAAGAGTGGAAGTTCGATCTGGCTTTAAGCGGCCACGGCGGCCTGGGAGGCGACCCGCGCATCTTGAACAGGGTTACCCTGGAACAGGGGATAAATAGCGCAAGATACACCAACAATGAGGAATTATCCGCCGTATTGGCCCGGCAGCTGCTAGAAATGGACTTAGAAAAAAGGCGGCAACTGGTCAACCGGGCACAGGAACTTTATGCTAGGGAGATGCCGGCCTTGCCCCTATATTATCCCACCAGTTACTGGGCCCATGATGGCCTGGTGGGCCTGTATTATACCTGGGGCGGGGTGGGTTCAGGCGTGCCTATACCTTTGAACAAGTTGGCCTTTGTAAGGTAATGCCTCCAAGAGGCGGGAACGGCAGCTACTAACCCGGAAGAAGGGGGCGGGGCCCAAATAGAATAATGGGTAAAGCAGCCAACTATGCGGTAGCCTTCTTTCTCATATTGGCCCTCAATTTTGTACTGCCGCGTCTTATGCCGGGGGATCCTTTGACGGCCATATACGGCGGTGAAGCCCTGGTGGCTATGACGCCGGAATTAAAGGCCGAGCTGGTCCGACGTTTTGCCCTCGACCGTTCCCTGGGCCACCAATTTGCGGCCTATATGGGGGCCCTTTTACGAGGCGACCTGGGTTATTCGTATTACTACCGCGCGCCGGTAATGTCGGTGGTCTTGCGGTATCTTCCTTGGACCTTATTGCTGGCTGCGCTGGCCTTAATCTTTTCTACTTTGGCCGGATTCATACTGGGTGTAGAAGCAGGTTTTAGGCGCGGCCGGCGAGTAGATAATTTCTTGTTAACCGCTTTGATGTTTTTAAGCGGCCTGCCCGACTTTTTTGTAGGGGTTTTGTTCCTGCTTTCGTTCGGCGTGGTCTGGGGCCTGTTTCCTTTGGGCGGGGGTTTGACGCCCTATGGCGGCTTTACCGGCCTTTCCTTGGTGCTGGATATCTTGCACCATATGGTCTTGCCCCTGGCAACCCTCGTGGTGGTGCGGCTGGTCGGTACCTTTTTGTTAACCCGCAGCAGCATGATCATGACCTTAGGCGCGGCCTTCATCCTCACAGCACGGGCCAAGGGCTGTACAGACGGCCGGGTGCGCTATTATCACGCCGGCCGCCACTCCCTTTTGCCGGTAGTCAGCGCTGCCGGGCTTCACTTCTCCCATTTGATCAGCGGCACCCTTTTTGTGGAGGTTGTCTTCTCTTATCCTGGGCTGGGGTCCCTGCTTTATAATGCCCTTCTGGTGCGGGATTACCCCGTTATCCAGGGAGTTCTATTGGTGATTACCGCGGTGGTAATGGCGGTTAATTTGATGCTGGACTTACTTTATCGGAAGCTTGACCCGAGGATAACTTATGCACGTTAACTACTGGCAAGAAATAAAAGAAAACCGGCTGGGACGGGCGGGGTTATGGCTTTTCTTGGTTATCGCCCTGGGGGGTGCCCTGGCGCCCTTTTGGACCCCATATCCGCCGGAAGCCCGGGTGGGGGCTGCCTTTAGCCCTCCTTCGTTGCAGCACTGGTTGGGGACCAACGATGTAGGCCAGGATGTCTGGTCGTGCCTGCTCTATGGAGCTCGGACTTCCCTGGTAGTGGGGTGCACAGCAGCGTTGCTGGCCGGGATAATAAGCGTTGTGGTGGGCACTTCCGCGGCCCTGGCGGGCGGTCTTTATGACAACCTCTGTATGCGGGTAGTGGATGCCTTTCTGGTTATTCCTCCCGTCCTGGTGGCCATACTCGTGGGGGCCTATCTTAAGCCTAATCTTTTCATTTTAATCCTCTTGCTGGCAGCTTTTCTTTGGCCCGGCGGGGCCAGGATAATAAGGGCCGAGGCCTTATCCTTAAAAGAGAAAAAGTCGGTGGCCGCGGCTCGGACCTTCGGCGCAGGCTCCTTTTATATCCTGGTCCGTCACCTAGTTCCGGACCTGGGCCCCGTTTTGCTGGCCGTCATGATACAGGATGCCCGGCGGGCCATCTTTATGGAAGCGGGTCTTTCCTTTTTAGGGGTGTGCGACCCCACCCTCCTCAGCTGGGGCAAAATGATGCAGCAGGCCTTAAAGTTTACTTATTTGGAGGCCTGGAAGTGGTGGCTTATACCCCCGGGTGTAGCCCTCTCTTTGACGGTTACGGCCCTGACCCTGATAGGTTATGCCCTGGAGGGTGTTTTGAATCCCCGCCTGCGAGGAGAAAGGTAAAATGCTAGTCGTTAAAGATTTGCATGTATCCTTCGGCGAATCTACGGTGCTTACGGGTATTAACCTGGAGATGAAAAAGGGGGAGGTTTTAGCCCTGGTGGGGGAATCCGGGGCAGGTAAGACTACCCTGGGGCTGGCTATAATGGGGCTTTCGCCGGGCAAGTGCAGGGGGCAGATTTTGTTTAAAGGCCGGGATCTACTCCGTTTGCCCGGTGAGGAACGGCGGCGCCTCCGCGGAAAAGAGATAGCCATGGTGTTCCAAAACGTAGAGGATGCCCTCCACCCCCTCCATCCGGTCATGGAGCAGGTCGCGGAAGCCGTTCTCGTGCACAGACCCAAAGACAGAAAGGCCGCCCAAGGGAGGGCGGCTGATCTCTTTGAGTTAGTTGGGTTAAGGCCGAACCGGTGGCGCGCCTTTCCCCACCAGTTAAGCGGCGGGGAAAAACAGCGGGCTTTGATAGCCCTGGCCCTGGCCAATGATCCGGAGGTATTGATTTTAGATGAACCCACCGCCTCCCTGGATGCCTTAACGCGGGGGGAAATCATAGGTCTTCTCAAAAGGCTGGTGGAGGATAAAGCCGTTTTGCTGATCACCCACGACCTGTCTACGGCGGCCAAATTGGCTACCCGGGTGGCGGTTTTGTATGGCGGTCGGATAGTAGAGCTGGGTCCTACCCGAAGTCTGTTTACCTTCCCGCGCCACCCCTACACCCGGGGGCTTTGGCGTTCTTATCCCAACATGACCACGGTTAAGGATCTACAGGGAATCCCCGGGCCGCCCTTTAGGCCTGTGGCCGGGTGCCCTTTCCATCCCCGTTGCACCCAGCGGCTGGTCCTCTGTTCCCGGGAGGCCCCGGAGCTAAAAGAAGTGGAAGACCGCCTTCTGGCCTGTCACCGGGGAGGAGTGGTGCCTCTGCTGCAGGTAAAAGGCCTCGCCAAATCCTTTAACGGCGTGCGGGCCGTACAGGACGTGGATTTGACCCTGTACGAGGGAGAAACCCTGGCCCTGGTGGGCGAAAGCGGGTCGGGGAAGACCACCCTGGCCCTGGCCATTATGGGCCTGCTGCGGCCGGATAAGGGCGAGGTGTGGTTGGAAGGCCAAAAGGTCTTGCAAAGGGACCGGGAGTTTTACCGGCGAGTGCAGATGATCTTTCAAAATCCCCGGGAGTCCTTAAGCCACCGCCTGAACGTCCTGCAGTTGGTAAAGGAGCCCCTGGACGTGCAGGATTGGGGCAGGGACGAGGAAAAGGTGGAACGCGTAAAGGAGGTCCTGGAAGACGTCGAGCTACCTACCCAAGAAGTCTTCCTGCACAAATATCCCCACGAGCTCAGCGGGGGAGAGGTCCAGAGGGTGGCCATAGCCCGGGCTTTGGTTCTAGACCCCAAGCTCTTAATCGCCGACGAACCCACTTCCGCCCTGGATGCCAGTGTGCAGGCCAAAATACTAAGACTTTTGCTGAACTTGCAGGAGAAGAGGGGACTGGCCCTGCTCCTCATCACCCATGATATCGCCCTGGCGAGAAAAGTTAGCGACCGGCTGGCGGTGATGAAAGAAGGTTTGGTGGTAGAACAGGGGCCGAGCAGCGAGGTCATAGCGAATCCCCAACATCCTTACACCCGGACACTTTTACGGCTGGCGGCCGACCTGACGGATAGAATTCCTTCCCGGGCGGCGGCCGGGACAGTATGGGAAGCGTAAAAGGTTATTCCGGCGCATCCCAAGTTTTTTGCTGGAAAGGCCGAAAGGCCTGCTTGGCTTGCGGTCGCTCGCTAAAAGTCTGAGCAGGCCACCCCGGAGCCAATATTATTTTTGACGGGGCTCCAACAGGAGCCGGTACAGACCGGATGCTTTTTCTACTTTTGCCGAGTAACCCTGGCTTTCGGCCAGGCGGCTCACGTTTTCCTTAGATGTTTCATTGTCGGTGAGGACCAGAAGGGGCTGGCCGGGATGCTGCTCCATAGCCTTCTTGGTTCTTACCACCGGTATGGGGCAGGATAAGCCGCGCACATCGATTTCTATCATACTGACAAAACCTCCTTTTTCGCCAATTCTTTTAAGGAACCGGGAATATGGTCTATAAGCTTCGCTACCGGCGTGGCCGGCGTGACGCCGGCCATTTTGCCGGCCAGCCTGTTGATACGGGCGCTTAAGAATGCTGCTTCCGCAGGCTCCCACCCGGCGCCCGTCAAGGCAACTACCATGCCGGTTATAGTGTCCCCTGTCCCGCCTATGCACTCCAGTTCGGGAACATTAGGTTCCTCTATCCTGGCCACTACCCTCCCCTCGGTTACAAGGTAATCTATGGCCCCTTTCACCAAGAGGATCCTGGCGGCTCCTCCGTGGCTATAAGCCTTCTTTGCCAGATCGGGTACATCCTGAACTCCGCTGTTGAAAAGGTGGCGGCTCACATAGGCAGGATGGGAAGCCTCCGGATCGGCCAGAAAAGCCATTTCACTGGGATCGGGAGTAAAAACATCGAATTGGGGTGCCACTCCGGCTGCCTTGGCCGCATACATGGCCCCGGCGTCGGCAATTAGCCAAGGCCGGGGTTGGCACCTCTCCAGCACCTCGCAGAGCTTTTGCATCAATCTTACTATGGGGAGGCAGTAGTGGAGGGCAAGAATCTGGGGCTTAAGATTCTTCACTTCTTCTACTAAATATTGATACAGGAGCCTGGTGCCCTGACCCCTGCCAATATCTCCGGCCAGAAGGGCGTGAGGGGGCTCTAAACCCAAAGCGCTTGTTACGGCGAGGGCCGAGCTGATCATGGCTCCTGTGCCCTGCCCGCAAGGGAAAGTGAAATCTTTGACCCGCAGCGAATCTCCGGCCCTGACTACTTTACCGTGGATAAGGCCGAGGTTTTCGGCAGGAAGGGTGCCCGCTATGAGAATCAAGTGGGCCTTCCCCCTTTCCATATGGCCAGGGCCTCCTCCCAGGCCCTATCCAGCATCAAAGCACAGAGGGTAAAACCTTTATGCCGCGGTCGCTCAACTTCATCCAGTTTGCGCCCTACTAATTGAGCATAAAGGTAAGGAACGTCCGGGCAGCCCCCGCCGGAAATATTGACGATGATCCCGGTGTTTTGGGCGAAGACCAGCTTCATATTGCCTGCTTTCACCATCACGTCTTGAGGGAAAAATACTACCTTAACGATCTGGAGCAGCTCGGCCGCTCCTTTAAGGGGATAAATACCCAGATAGGCTACCTTACCTTCCAAAGCCCGCGCCAGGGCCGTTTGCTCTATAAGCTGCACCTCCAGGGCCAAATCGCATCCCTGGCGCAAGCCCGGCGGGGGCGCCACCAGCTTGCATTCATGGCCTTCCTTTTTAAGTGTCCTTTCCCCCTTCAAGGCCTCTTCCACTGAGGGGAAAATAATTATTCCTCGGGTGTCAGGGAGTTCATGCGCTGCCTTGCCGGCACGGCCGGTCCTTTTAAAGAGCAACTCTCTTTATCCCCCTTATCCTTTTACTCTACCTTTTCCCGCATGAGCAGGCCTACGGCCAGGGCAAAGGCTAGCCCGATCAGTACGGCCACCGGACCCAGGGGACTTGGGCCTTGGGGGCTGGAAGCCAGGCCGAAATTATGGGCAAAGGCCGCTCCGGCTATAATACCCCAGAGGGTAATACCGGCGTCCGTATCTCCCTCCGCCGCCAGTATGGTCTGGCGCAGGGGACATCCACCCATGAGAGTAGCCGTAAGTCCGGCCAGAGTCATGCCCAGGAAGTTCCACAAGTGGCTATTGTGGGAGATGGGCTGGTTAACAAAACCCACGTGGATCTTGCCGAACAAAAGATTGATAATTAGAGCCCCTACGAAGAAAGCGGCTATACCGCTGAAAAGATAAGTATCTTTGACCAGGAAGAGGTCACGCCATCCCCCTACAAAGCACATGCGGGTCCTCTGGGCCAGGACCCCGAAGAGCAAGCCCGCTACCAGCGAGAGGATTAGCGGGGCTGTAGCTGCTCCCGGCCCTTCTTTGCTGGCCAGTATAAATTGAGGTTTAAAGATGGCCAGCAGCAGCAGGCCCAACATAAAGATTGGCATTATCCAGCCGGCAGCGACATGGGTAGGAGTAGAGCGGCCCAGGTTGAAGCCGTTTTTCAATAAATGGATTCCCACCAGAACTCCTACTACCACCCCGGCTATGCCGGTTAGTCCATTTAAGTCTCCTCCTGCCAGCCTCAACACCGCCCTAACCGGACACCCCAGGAAGACCATAGCGCCTACCATAAAGAAGACACCCAGGAAAAAGCGCACGAGAGGCGCGGAGCCTCCCCGGGCCCGGAATTCCCCGAAGACCAGGGCAGATATGAATCCCCCCAGGGCCATACCCATAATTTCCGGCCGCAAGTATTGCACCGTCGCCGCCCGGTGCAATCCTAAAGCGCCGGTTATGTCTCGGTAAAAACAAGCCAGGCAAATACCCATGTTTGCCGGGTTCCCGGCCACGGACATCAGTGCTGCTACAGCTCCTAAAACAAGTCCTGCGACGATCATTAAATATTTACGCGAAAGGCTACCGGTCATGGCCACACCTCCTGTTGTTTTTTCTCGTCTTTGCCCGGATACCGGTTCAACTATCTTTATTCTGGCTTCCCACCACGATTCCTTCATACTTAACATTCCAATTAGTTATAGTGTTCACATGTCGGGCTCCCTTACCGGAGGGCGGGCCCGAAAAAGTTGGGAAGTAAAGGCAGCGCAAATACCAGCGTCCTTGAGGAGAGAAAGTTATAACAAAAATTAATAAGGGGACTCATAGTCAGCATGGAGACCGGCCGGTCCCTTCAAGGCTCTGCTGTTTGCCTTTATCTGCTTTTAGAACGGCAAACCATCAGGATTTTAAAGAGGCTTCGCCGGAAGGGGATAAGTAATATACCCGGGCTGACGGCTGGCTGCCGGGAGGCCCGTAATAAAAATAGACCAGGGTAGGCTGACGGGCCGGGGCGTCCTCCGGCCGGCAGGGGAAAAGTTCTATATACCCGTGGCGCCGCAGCTCCGCCGAAGTCAGGCCGGCCAGTTCCGGGAGGTGCTGTCTCCGGAAGGCGGGGTCGGCGATCTTATCCATCCAGTCGGAACGCTGTCTTTCGGTGAGGGGAGAAGGCGGGGCCCAGGGGGGCCAGCGCCGGCTGCGGTCGTGGCGGCAGAGGTCGAATTTTAACAGGTGATAAAAAAGGCTTAGATCCATTCCGGTCCGGTAACCCGCGGCGAAGGCGGCCAGGTGGTTATATAAATCCACCCGGCTGTGGCCCCGGCGGTGAAGGCCCTTGGCTTCCCACCACCCGGCCAGGGCTTCATAGAAGGCAAAAGGACTGGCAAAACAAGTTGCCTCGAGGTACTTTATAGCATGGTCGGCCAGGTGGCTGTTCCAGTATTTTTCTACAAGATCGGCTATGCGGTGCAGGCGCAACATTTCCTCGTAAGGCAGGTCGCGGCTGGCCAAAACTTCGTAGGGAGGCTCGTCCAAAAAGATATATCCGTAAGCGGCAGCTTCCCGGCGCAGGGCGGTACCCTTCAAAAGCTTGAGAAAGCCCAGCTGAATCTCCTGGGGATGGAGGGAGTATACGGCGTTGAAGCTGTGGGCGAAGGAAGCATAGTTTTCCTCCGGCAAACCGGCGATGAGGTCCAGGTGCAGGCGGATATTGCCGTAAGACAGCAGCCGCCTGACGTTGCGGGCCAACCGTTCCCAGCTCTGGTAGCGGTGGCAGAGGCGGTTGACGCGGGTGTTGACGGTCTGGACGCCGATTTCCAGCTGAAAAAGGCCGGGAGGCACCCGGGAAAGGAAGTCCAGCATATCTTCGTCCAGGCGATCGCCGGCGATTTCGAAATAAAATCTGGCCTGGGGCCGTAAGGAAACGAGAAATTCCCAGATGGCAAGGGCCATTTGTTTATTGGCGTTGAAGGTCCGGTCTACGAATTTTATTTCCCGTACCCCGGCCTTAAGGAGCCGGGTTATATCTTCCTTTATGCGGTCTAGTGAAAAGTAGCGCACTCCTCGGGTGGTCGAGGAAAGGCAAAAACTACAGGCGAAGGGGCAACCCCGTGAGCCTTCATAATAAACAATGCGGTCGGCCAAAGACGACAGGACGGGCTCGTCATAAGGGGAGGGAAGGGGGTCCAGGTTTTCCATAAGGGGAGCAGAGGGGTTTAGCCGTATCGCCCGACCGGTACGGTAAGCCAGGCCCGGTACGCGAGCCAGCAGGGAAGGATCCAGGAGGGAATCCCTGTCCCTTTCCCGTTCTCTTTCCGCCAGCAGGGTCAAAAACCGGTTCCAGGGAACCTCCCCTTCACCCCGGATGACCAGGTCTACCTGGGGATAGGCCTCCATAAAGGCTTCGGTTTCAAAGGATACTTCCGGGCCGCCGCAGATAATCAGCAGTTCCGGTTTAACCTTTTTTAAAAGGGCGGCCACTTCCATGGTGGGCTTCAGGTTCCATATATAACAAGAAAAGGCTACTATATCCGGGTTTTGCCGGTAAATCTCAGCGGCTATATTATGGGGCCGGTCGTTTATCGTAAATTCTGCTATATCCTGGCGAAAGGGGAAGGCGCGGCCCACGGCTCCGAGGTAGCGGAGGGCCAGGGAAGAGTGGATGTATTTGGCATTGAGGGTGACCAGCAGGAGGCGCATACTAACCTTCCTCACAAACTCCTTACGGCCTGTAAGAGAACCCTGCCCGGTGAGGGGCAGCGGCTCCCTGCCGAGAGACGGTCTGGGGCACCGAAGGCCCGCGCCGCCCTTAGGGGAACCTGAGGTGCAATTTCTCAAGTCGGGAGCGGCCCGACATGGGCGGGAACAGGCTTAATCAATTTCTATTGTTTCCAGGTTTTCCAGACACTCCTGGACCAGACCTTCCACGTCCAGTTTTTCCTCTGCTTTTTCCACTTTCTCCAGGCGGGGTTTGGTGGCCGGATGGCGGGGAACGAAGAGGGTACAGCAGTCCTCGTAGGGCTGGATGGAAATCTCGTAGGTGCCTATTTGCCTGGCCAATTCCATGATTTCAGTTTTGTCCCAGGAGATGACCGGACGCAATACCGGCAGTTCCACTACTCTATTGATTACGGCTATGCTCTCCAGGGTTTGGCTGGCCACCTGGCCGAGACTTTCGCCCGTGAGGAGGGCCAGGGCCCCTTCACGGTGGGCTACCTTCTCCGCAATGCGGAACATCATCCGCCGCATAACGGTGACATAGAATTCCTCCGGGCAGTTCTGGCGAATGGCCTTCTGAACCTCGGTAAAATGGGCTACGACGAGGCGAAAGCCGCTAGCATAGCGGGCCAGGATGCGACCGAGCTCGATGACTTTCTCCTTGGACCTCTCGCTGGTAAAGGGGAAGCTGTGAAAGTGCAATCCGGTGAGCTCCAGACCTCTCTTTAATCCCAGCCACCCCGCCACCGGGCTGTCCAGGCCGCCGGATAAAAGGAGAACCCCCCTGCCGGTTATCCCGACCGGAAGGCCGCCCGGGCCGGGAATAATTTGGGAATATATGTAAGCCCCGTCGTTACGGATTTCCAGGTGAACCACCCGGTCGGGGTTATGCACGTCCACCTTCTGGCCGGTTCGGGCCAGGAGATACCCCCCCACGAGGTGATTGATCTCCGGCGACTTATAAGGGAAGCCTTTGTTTGAGCGCTTGGTCTCAACTTTAAAAGTGTAGCCGGGAGTGTTCTCCAGAACATATAAGGCCCTTTCCCGGATGGCGGCTATATCCAGGGGCGCTTCTACCACTGGACTAAAGGATACCACGCCGAACACGCGCCGGAGCCTTTCCTTTACTTCTTCCAGATCGTCCTTGAGCTCTATAAAAACCCGGCCAAAGGTCTTGCGGATTTTACGCGGAGGAAGGCCGGCCAGGGCGGTGTCTATATTGGTCAAGAGCCTCTGCTCAAAATCCGACCGGTTTTTGCCCTTCAAGCTGATTTCGCCATAACGAACCAGCACCGTCGAATACACGAGGGCGAGCAACTCCTTTCGTTCCTGTGACCTGCTTTACAGCCTGCGCAGTTCGGCCACACATTCACAGATGGCCCGCGCCGCTTCTTCTACTTCTTCGTCAGTGTTAAGGCGGGAAAAACTGATGCGGATGGACCCGTCTATACGATCTTTGGGCAGGCCCAGGGCTTGAAGGACGTGACTGGAGTTTTGGCGGCGGGAATGGCACGCTGAGCCGGTGGAAACGTAAATACCCTTTTCCTCCAGCATATGCACCAGGACCTCCGCCTTAAGCCCGGGAAAGGAAACGTTTAAAATATGCGGAGCGCCGGAGGTCGGCTCGGGACCGTTTATATAAGCATCGGGTATTCCGGTAAGGAGGCGTTCGGCCAGCTGCATTTTGAGCCGCCTCATCTTTTCTATGCTCTGCGGAAGAGATTTGCGGGCCAGGGAAGCGGCCACTCCGAAACCGGCTATGCCCGGCACGTTTTCGGTACCCGCCCGCAGCCCCCGTTCCTGATCGCCTCCTACCAGGAGGGGCAGCATATTGAGATTCCGGCGCAGGTACAAGGCGCCCACACCCTTGGGGCCGTGAATCTTGTGGGCACTTAAAGAAAGGGCGGCGATATTGAGCTTCTTAAGATTGAGCTGTACTTTACCGTAACCCTGGATGTGGTCAACGTGAAACAGGACCGGGCCCTTGGTCGCCAGTATCCGGGCGACTTCTTCCAGGGGCTGCACGGTACCCAATTCGTTGTTTACACTCATGATGCTGACCAGAATGGTATCATCCCGCAAAGAATCCTCCAGGGCCTCCAGCCGCACCGCCCCCCGGGAATCCACGGGAAGATAAGTAACACTGAAGCCTTCCCTTTCGAGCCCCCTGCACGCCTCCAGTACGGAGGCGTGCTCCACCTCAGTGGTAATAATATGGCGGCCCCGCCTCCGCAGAGAGTAGGCCAGCCCACGCAAGGCCCAGTTGTTGGCTTCCGTACCGCCGGAAGTAAAATAGATCTCCTCCGCCTCGACCCCCAAGAGTTCAGCCACCTCCTGGCGGGCCCGGCGCAGGATCCGTTCCGCCGCTACTCCCATTCCGTGGAGGGAGGAAGGGTTGCCGTAAACAGACACCAGGGCCTCCTTCACGGCTTCCACTACCTCCGGCAGGGCTACCGTGGTAGCGCTGTTATCGAGGTAGACGGTTTTCCCTTTGGTTTCCTTCATAGTCATATCTTTAGTATACTACTTCTAATTCTTTTTAGCCACCGGCCTCCATCCCATCCCCTTTAATCTTCACCTGGCCTAAAGGCCGGGTGCAACCCGGGTCCAGCTTAAATAAACCAGTGTAGGAGGATGTTTCAATCCTCACCCGGCCTAAAGGCCGGGTGCAACTTTACGTCGTCTGATAGGTTGGCCGGAGATTTAGGAGTTTCAATCCTCACCCGGCCTAAAGGCCGGGTGCAACTAAAGGGAGCATGGTGGAGTGGGACAGCGGTGGTGACGTTTCAATCCTCACCCGGCCTAAAGGCCGGGTGCAACACTTTAGACAAAAAACAAAAGAATGGGCAGAAGAGTTTCAATCCTCACCCGGCCTAAAGGCCGGGTGCAACGGCTTATGGAGGAGCGTCCCAAGCCTGGGCGGGCAGGTTTCAATCCTCACCCGGCCTAAAGGCCGGGTGCAACCATACCGCCTAGCCCAGGCTATGGGCGTTGATGTAGATGTTTCAATCCTCACCCGGCCTAAAGGCCGGGTGCAACGGGGAGAAAGGGGTAGTGTCATTGTGACAAGGGAAGTTTCAATCCTCACCCGGCCTAAAGGCCGGGTGCAACCGCTTGCACCGTCAACCCTTGCCCGGTGCCGTGTTGGCGCGTACCTTGCGCGAACCTGGCAATTCCGTGTGTTTTTGATCCCGCGAAAACGCGTCCGTTTGGCTTGAAAGCCATGAAAATCCTCCATCGCGAAAGTCCCGGGTTTTAAGACCTCACTAGGGGTTCGCGTAGGTACCAAACTATAATATTAACGGGCTTTCAAAATCCACGTATCGGTCCCGGCCATAAACCTTGACGGAACCTTCCCTGCCGCCGTGCAGTACGTAGATGCGGAGGCTGTCCTGTTTTTCATTCATTACTTTGCGGAGCTGGTGGATGAGCTCCTCAAGTTGTGCCGGTGTTACGCGGCACTCAAAGAGGGAGTACTGGACCCGCTGGCCGAAATTTTTACATATGGTGGCCACCTTGCGTAGGCGAGCCTGGCCCTCTTTGGTCTCCATATTTACATCGTAGGCCACTACTATATCTATCCGCCTCATCGGGCAACGAACGGCGCGTATTCGGCCGCATCTCCGCGAAGATGACGCGCCAGAAGGCGCGCTTGAACGTGAGGTAGAAGCCCTAAAGGGACTTTTTGCCCTAGCAGAGGATGGGCCACTTCCTCTTGTTTGCGTTTCTGGTAAGCTTCGAGGAAGAGTTGACGGGCCCCTTCGGTAAGATAGATGGCGCCTCCAGGGCGTTCTATGAAATCCTTGGGTGTTATCTGGCGGCGATTTAAGAGGGTGAGCACCAACCGGTCGGCGAAAAAGGAACGGAATTCTTCCATCAAATCTAAGGCCAGGGCCGGGCGTCCGGGACGCAGGGCATGGAGATATCCTATTTGGGGATCGAGACCCACACTTTCACATGCCGATATACACTCATTGGCCAGCAGAGTGTACGCGAAGGATAATAGGGCATTGACCGGGTCCCGGGGTGGCCTTTTGCTCCGGACTTCGAACTTAAAGGATGGCTCCTCGACGAGGATCAGAGACTTCAAGGCTGAAAAATATACAACGGCGGCCCGTCCTTCTATACCTCGTATCTCATCGAGGTCTTCGGAATTGTTTACCTCCTTTAAGGCTGTATCCAGCTCGCGGGCGCACGGTTCAAGCTGGGGCGCTAAACCTGGGTTATCGCGCATGCCCCGCAGCACCACATGGCGGGCATTTCTGATTTTGCCGGCCACAAACCGGCGGCCGAGGGCTGTACGCCGGTCTTCGTCTTGGTAGGCCTCGTGCTGTGCCCGGCGCAAGAGAACGTTTCCGGATACCGGCCCGGCAAGACGGGCCCGAAACTGGCCGTTCTGATCTAACCATACGACGCTTCGGCCGTCTTCGGCGAACCGGTGGATGAGAAAGGGACTGAGGGAGACATTGCCGAACACTACCAGACCGCCAAGGTGGTGCAACGGCAGCTGGAGGCGGGGAACCCGGTCGATTTCTACTTTAAGGGTGTCGTGGTCCAGGTGGAGGTAGGCGCCTTGGGACTGAACGTACAGGGTGTTCAGAAGTTGAAATATCACTTCCATTCACGCTCCAACCAGGTAGGGAGATTTTGCAGGACGCGGGGCATACAGATGTCCACCAGGGAACAGTCCCGGCAGCGGCCGTCCGCCACCGGCGGGGGCAGGGCGGCTTCCTGTAACAATTGTCGCACCGCCTTGGCCACCTTTTCTACTTGGGAGCGGAGTTCAGGGGTGAAGCGGACTTCCCGCCTGCGGCGGGAGCCATGGTGGTAGAGGGCACCCCGCATGACGGACCGGCCCGTCATTTCCTCCAGGCATATGCCTTGGGCACACAGCTGCACCTCGTCGGCCCGCCGGGCCCGTCGGGGACCGGCCTTATACTCCACCGGGTAGGGAGTCCCATCGGGGAGGAATTCCACTACGTCTGCCCTGCCGATTAATCCCAGGCGGTCGGACCACAGGGGGACGGCCCGCTCGATGCGAACGCCCTCTTCCACCTCCCGGTCGGGGATATCCACATTTTCGTGCACCCGGCGTCCCCGCAGGGTAAAAAGATTTTCCTCCCACACCTGCTCTAAGTGGATTAATGCGCATTGGCGCGGGCAAAAGACGTAATGTTGCAAAGCGCTAACAGGAATGTATTCCGCGTCTTGCCAACCCATGGGTTTACACCAGCCTGATAAGGGTGACGCCGCCCAACCCCAGGTCTTCCAGGGTTCCTTCAGGGGGAGTCTCGATCGCATAGTCCGCGAAGGAGCGGGGAATCTCTACCCCCTCCTTCCGCCTTACTTTTATAAGGTCAAACAGCTTGTGGGTCGGAGCATTGCCTTTCCTGTCCTCGTGGCGGAAAACAAAGATCCCGCGCACGTGCATTTCCCCCCTGGAGGCCGAACGGTCCAGCTCGAAAAGGTTACTAAGGGCCTCCCAGAAAGCCTCCAGGTCCTCTTGCGAGACCCCCGTACCTTCGGCTAGGAAGGGGTTATAGAAACCGTGGCTCCGGTATAGGCCGTAGGGAATGATGGGCTTTCTCCCCATCTCGGTTTCTCCGGTTTCCATACGCTCTTCGGTAGTCCTGGCCTTGCGGGTAATAGAGATGTCTAATGGTAGCACAGGGTCAATGGAACGGGCGAAGGTCAACTGCACGGGGCCGCGTACCTGGCCGGCGTTTAGGTCCCCGGTAGAGAGAACCGCACCAAACATGCGAATGTCGTAATAGCGCTTACACAACTCCTGGCGCACTTCCTCGTTGGGCACCCGGCTTTCGGCAATGCCCTTGGCTTCACCGGCCTGCCGGATTAAGGTATTCAGAGCCACCCTGCTCTGGATAAAGATGGGGATATTCTTCGTAACCTGTAGGTAGTCCCGTACTTTTCTTTTTAAAGCAACATCGCTGGCCAGGCCGTGCATGGTTTCCGGATCTACCCGCGGCAGGTTGCCTGCATCGGGGTCACCATTGGGGTTGCCATCCCGAACGTCGAAAAGGAAAACGAAATCATACCGTTTCTGGGGATCACAGATGAGGGAAAGCCCATTATTAACCGTCATTTTTAGTTTCCTCCTTCCTCACTAGGGGTACCTGTTTTACCTTTACTTCGGCCCGCGCGGAAATAGGCCCGCTGGTGGTAAAAGCCGAGGGCAAACTCCGCCTGCTGGGGTAAATTCAGAGTTCGGGGAAAGCCCCCGGCTTCGTCGAGGCGGGAAAGGATTTCTTCTACCAGGACGTTGATTTCCCGCCCGCCTTCCGGCAGGTGGGCCGTGGTGCTGAGGCGTAAAAGATTACCGAAGACCGAAGCTGGTGCGGTGGAAGCCGCCCCGTAGAAGCGGCCCACGAGGGTAGTCTTAAGTTTAAAGTTGGCCGCCCGCTGCTGGGCTTCCTCCAGTACGGCCAGCAACCGCCCGCAAAGGTAGGGCGGGGACCCATGGCCGGCATCAAGTTTTTGCATTTTAACAGCCTCCTCCCTTCCGTAGAACAGCACCAACTTTAGCAGGGCGGTAAGGTAGTAAATCTGTTGAAGCCGTTCCCAGTCCTCATCCGGTCGTTCCCTCCCTCCTCTAATCCAAAGGGCTTTCAGGCGCGGTACGGCCCGGGCCAGAAGTTCGGCCGAGGGTTTATACCCCAGATAGGCACACCGCAGTAAACCCCGGGGTAAATTGGGGTCAGGGGACCGCAACGCCTCCGTCATGGCGGCGATAGACACAGGCCGTAGTTCGTCGGCCCTAGGGGATACTAAGGTAAGGGCTTGTAGAAAACGGCGGAGGTTTTCCTTCAAAGCATCAAGGGAAACCGTAAACCACTCCCTGAGGGCAACGCGCCCCACATTGGGCGAGAGTACTCCTAGATAGAAGGAATAGGCATCGAGATTGAGGCCGGCCGTGGCAGGTGCCCAGGGCAGTTCCAGCAGGCGGCTCACCTGGACCAGGTCAGGAGGGGGCGCGGTCTTTTGCTGGGCCTTTTCCTCCGCCATAGGGCTCGCCAGCACGGCCAGGAGGTCGTCAAGGTTCAGGGACCGGCTTTCCAGTTCTAAGGAAGCTGGGGCTTTAAGCCAGAAGACGGCGATCTGGTTGGCCAGGCTGTCGGCCCTATTTTTGTCCCTGAACAAGTCCCTCCGGTGACGGGGGCTGCCGGACAGGTAATTGAAGGCCCTGGAGGCAGTATCCCCGCATGTAAAGCAGAGCCCTAGATGGATGTACTTGAAAGCCTCCCTGCCCGCGAAGTAGGAAACAAAGGCATCGGCGTTAAAGGAGTGCAGGGGTGCGGCGCTGAGGAGTTTGATTTTTAACGGTATCCTTGCCACCAGTGTTTCCGCAGTGCCGCACACAGAACACTCGCCTTTTACCGGGCGGCCTTGCGAGTCCAGCTGGGCGCTACGTTCCTGGGCTTCGGCTACCCAGAAAGCCTTGGTCTCGGGATGCTCGAACAAGTGACGCCCGGCAAGGGGGCCTTCCTCAGGCATAAAGGAGACCCAGTCCTTGGATTGGACCTTTTCAAACCGCGGGTCCTTTTCTACCAAACCCTTTTCCAGAACCTCGGCCACCCAGCCGGCCGCCTGGTGGAGAGCCCCATCCTTTATCAAGGGTGAAGCCATAAACTTCTTAAGCAATTCTTGAAATGCCCGGTGTTTTTCCCCGGCTCGCTTATCGGAACCCTTTTTTTGCCTGGAGACCCCCAGGGCATAAGCCCCTTCATCGACCAGGGGGTGTGCTCGTATGGCCGAAGTTCTCCCGTCGAAGGGACGGGGCAGGTACAATTCGACCTCCTCCAGCCATATCTTCAAGGGCGGGCCGGGCCAGATGTGTACTACCCAGCGTATCGGCTCCGTATAGTTGTAAAAGCCGACGGGCGGCAGTTTTCTTTGGGCTTCCAGTTCACGTCCGAGTTCGACCAATTCTTTAAACATATTCCTCGCCCTCCAGGCGGCATAGCTCTTGGTATTTCTCTACCGGTACTTTAAGCCACCCGTTTTCCAGGCGGGCCTGGAAAAACAGGGCCCGATGATGGCCAGCGGCCCGGCGTGGCCCCTGGGGGCCGTGACGGATAAATTGCATCTCAGGTCGCGACGGATCCTCTACAAAGGCTATGTCCAAGAGCATATTACCCAGTTCCATATTCAAGGGCTGGGGACGGTCGTCTTCCCCTGCCGGGGCAAAGTGGGCCGCAAACTCCCGGGTTCCCAGGTAAGGCCGGTGATGGCACTGGCCCTTTTCTATGCGGCGGTTGAATTGGTCGCGGTACTTGTACACGGGGTCTGTGGCCCACGGTTTCAGAACCATCTCGGCGCGTATCAGATAAGCCACGTCCTCTAGAATTAGGCTTGAGCGCTGCATACGCTGGTCTTCCACAAAAAGGGGACGATTTCCCTGCCGTTGGGAGATTTCGTTACGCAAGATTACGGTCGGGGAACCCATTTTCAGTACGCCGATGGCCCGAACCCGGTAGCGGAACTCGGGCTTCCAAAAGATTGCTTCCAACACTCCCCGGGCAGCCGAAGGAGTCATGACGGGGTAGCTTACCCTCTCTACCTTGAATTCCGGCCGGGTAAAACAGGCATATTCCCCCCAGACTTTAACCGTCACCAATCCCCTATGTTCCACTATATAGATCCTCCTTCCGTGGAATTTTCGCCCAGCCGCGGCGCCCGAGGGCCGGGGACCCTATCTCCCATCCTTGAAAGGGGGAAAGTATTTTTCTATACGATAAGATCATTCGGGTCGTACAAGGGACCTACCAGACCCAAGCGTTCGTCGTATCGTCCAATCCAGCGGTAGAAGCCTTCCCCCAGGGGATCAAGGAGGCCTTGTTTCTTAAACGTGGTCGCTTCATAGCGGAAAATACTGACCACATAAGGCTGCAGTTTTCTCCAGGTGTCACGGCCGGGATACCTGAGCCAATCCCTCAAGTGTTTTTCCGCTTCGCCGTAGGGCACTACTACCGCTACCGTTTCCTCTTCGATCAGGCGATAACGGCGGGCTACTTCCGGGTAGTCCAAGGCGAAGCGATATTCCTGAATTCCCTTTTCGTCCAGGTTGACGTCCTGGAACAGCCTCTGAAAATATTGCCGGTAAAGGTCTGGGTCATGGAGACTTTCAGCCGGCCGCTCCCTTAAAAGGAGGCGGGCTTTTTCTAGGCCGGTTTTGTAGGCGCCACGGGGTGTTCTACCTTCGGCGGGTTCAAAGACAACGGTAAGTCCCGCTGCCAGCCGCCCCTCGCGGTTGCACCTCCCGGCCGCCTGGACTATTCGGTCCAGGGGACCCACCGCCCGGTAGACCACGGGGAAATCCAAGTCCACTCCGGCTTCTACTACTTGGGTGCTGATGAGCCGAACCGGCTTCCCCTTCTGTAACCTTAGAGCCACTTCGGCCAGTACTTTTTTCCTGTGGGCACCGCAAAGAAGGGTGGACAGGTGAAATACGTCGGGCAGATCGTCCAGCATCTTAAGGAGATGGAGGGCGTCAAGGCGTGAATTGAGAATCACCAGTACTTGCCGAAGATCTCGGATTTCTCTCGCCAGAGATTCCCAAGAAATAGGCTCCTGGCGCAGCTCGTAATTTACTCTTCTCAACTGCTCAAAGTGTTCCCGGTACTGCGGTACTATCTCCCGCACTTCCATACAGCTAAATTCGTTGAGGTAAGGGGTTTCGTCAAAAGCCGGTTGGGTGGCGGTAGAGAGCACCAGGGTGACGCCGCAGTCTTCGACAAGGGCCCTCAATACGTCCAAGGTAGGCCGCAGGATTTCCGGGGGCAGGGCCTGCACCTCATCCAACAGGATCACGCTCCGGGCCAAATTGTGGAGTTTACGTGCCCTGGCGGGGCTGTCGGTAAAAAGGCTCTCGAAGAGTTGTACGGTGGTTGTAACGATTACGGGCGCGTCCCAGTTCTCAGCGGCCAGGCGGAAGCGCATGGTTGCGGAGTCTTGTTCCTCATTTTCAGACGGGACCACCTGGCTGTGGTGTTCCAAGACGGCTTCATCCCCCAATATCTTCCGGTAAACTTCCGCCGTTTGTTCGATGATGCTCGTATAAGGAATGGCTACAACGATTCGGCGCTTACCGTGCAACACTGCATGCTTTAAAGCGAAGGCCAGGCCGCTCCTGGTCTTTCCTCCGCCGGTGGGTACTGTGAGGCGCCAGACCCCCGGCGGTCCCTCGGCCGCACGCAGGCAGGCCTCGTATACTTCCATGCGTACGGCATCGGTGAGAGATTTAGTTTTCCTGGCGGCGATAAAAGCTTGTTGCTTTTCGATGAATCTGGACCAGAGCTGGTGAAGATCCGGCCATCCCTTTCTACTTGCAGCCAAATCCGGGGCGAAATGTTCTTCGGTGTCCAGGTAGTCGGCGTCCACCAGGGCGGAAAAGAGGAGGCGTATGAATAGCTCGCGCCGAGTGCCTTCCCCAGGGAGTGGGGGCAGGGGCGGAGGTTTGGGAAGGGAAGCCAGGGCTTCCCTCATGATGTCCACCGCGCTGCCGTTTTTCTGGAGGAACTCTTCGGCATCTTGGCCCAGGCGGCCTGCTGCCGGAAGGCCGGCATGGTGGCCGTATACGGGCATGGCTATATCCTTCCACAATTCTGGATTTTGGACGACTTTAAAAAGGAGTTGGTAGAGCATGGCTGCTCCCCATATGGCATGGGGTACCGGCGGGTGATTTTGCCCTTCATGCCGGGCTTGCAAATAGGTTTGGAAGGCGGGATTAAATTTACCCAGGTCGTGGAAAAGGCCAGCCCACGCCGCATAAGCTCCGCCTCCGAAAGGATCGGCGAAGGCTTTGGCCAGCTCGGCAACCTTCGTGAGGTGGGAAGGGAGATGGTGCCATTTGTCCTGCTGGTTAGGTGTGTGGGCGTAACACGGGAGATTAAGGGCCATACACATCCTCCTCACATCCATAAATTCTACATATTTCCGTTTTTTCCTACTCGCAACATCCCCTTTCTCCACCGTAACTTCCGGGACCAAAGGCCGCCGCCTAACATATGGATAAAGTAATAAGGCCCTTTTAAGGAGGGTTATGCCGTGGAACAGGTAAGGAAGGTCTTGGCCCGTTACGGGAGTGAACTATTGGAGCTTCCCCGGGTGGTGGGAGTAGGAATGGGATACAAAGCGGTGCGGGGAGAGGTGACCAAAAGGCCGGCCGTAGTGGTACTGGTAAGCGAGAAATTGCCAGTTACCCGGCTTAAGAGGGATGAGCGGATTCCCCGGGCGCTGGGCAGGGCGGAAACAGACGTCCTTGAAGTAGGGGAACTCAGGCTGTTGACAGGCCGCACAGAGTATAAACGGCCTGCCCAGCCCGGAATGAGCATTGGCCACTTCAAGATCACCGCCGGTACCTTCGGGGCGGTGGTAAAGGACCGGCAGACCAAGGAGCTCCTTATTCTTTCTAACAACCATGTGCTGGCCAACATCAGCAACGGTCGCGACGGCCGGGCTTCTCCGGGGGATCCCATCTTCCAGCCGGGGCCTTACGACGGCGGGAGCCAGGAGCAGATCATCGGGTACCTGGAGCGTTTCATCCCCCTGTACCCGGAGGTCGAAGAGGTGACCTGCAGCAAGGCCTTGCGGGCCGAGCGCCTGGTCAACGATCTGCTCCGCCTGGTCCGACCCGATTACCGGTTCCAGTTGCAAAAGCTGGTCCAAACTTCCAATGTAGTAGATGCCGCCGTGGCCCGGCCGGTAGACCCCCAGGCGGTAACCGATGAAATTCTGGGACTGGGCAAGGTTAAGGGCGTGCGAGAGCCCCAGATAGGAATGGCAGTGGTGAAGAGCGGGCGCTCCAGCGGGATTACCCGTTCGACTGTCAAAGTCCTCCAGGCTACGGTCAAGGTCATCCTGGACGAGGGGCTTAAAGGGGTGTTTGTAGATCAGTTCATCACCGGCCCCATGGCCCAACCGGGGGACAGCGGTTCCCTGATCCTGGATCAAGAGAATTATGCAGTCGGCCTGCTCTTTGCCGGTTCGGACAAGAGCACGGTGGGGAACCGTATTACCACCGTATTAGACCAACTTAACGTGGAATTTTGACTACATGGTCAGCTGACCACCGGGGAGATCGACGATCTTCATGACCTTTTCTTCCTCGCCCGTCAAGGCGTTAAAATACAGGAGGTAGCGTTCGTTGTCCAGGGAAGTTGTTACTTCGTAAGTAAGGATTTCCCGCCCGCCTGCCGTGGGTATGAGGGCGAGCCTTATGCCCTCTACCTTGAGGTGGGGCTGGACCTTCGCCCTGATGTCCTCTACGCCGACCGCAGGTTCTGGCAGGTTGCGCTGGTGATGGGCCATATAGTAGGGGGTGGCATCGAAGCCTATGATTTCCCCGTTGTCCAGGGCGACCTTCACCTTAACTTGGTCAGGGTAGAGGATGACCCCCTTTTCCCGGACGGCAAAGGTTATAAGCTGGGTGTTGCCCTGCCGCAAGGTATAGGTGGGTACCACTGCCGGAAAACCGTGGGCTTTCAGGAAGCTCACGGCGCGCTCGGCGGCTGCCTGGGCGTCCAGAGTGGCATTGTTGACGGGCCGGGGATTAAGGAAGGAGATGATGTGCCCTCCTTGCTGGCTCACATCTACCCGGCTCACGATGCCCGGCCTTTTATCGTCGACCAGGGAGATACCGAAGCAGGGTATCCGTCCGTTGACGGGGCTCACCACGGTAACTCGGCAAGGGGTACCGCTGGCGGACCCGGCAAAGGCCAGGGCATTTCTCTCCGCCTGGGGCTGGTCGATGGCCGTCCCGGTCAAACCGAGGGGCCTGGCCTTCTCCAGGTGATCGGAAAAGGGGCCGTCGTAATTCAGGCTGGGCAGGGTCTGCATATGGCGGTCGGTGTTGATGAACCCTTCCAGGCCCTGTGGTGTCGCTTGGGCAGGGACGGCTTCACCCAGGGCCATGGTCCGGGGGAGGGGGGGCATGCGGACGGAATAAAAGCTGCTCCACCGCAGGGCTTTACTTGCGACCTTGCTTTCGGTGTTATGGAGGTCGGCGGCCAGGCGGCCCATTTCCTGGCGCAGGCGGTTCAAATTTTGGATTTCTTCCTCGGAAAGGGACTGGCCGCGAGCTACCTTCTGGGCCAGGTAGTTACAATAATCTGCAGCCTGCGAGAGGAATTTGCGGGTAGCGGTCAGATTTATGCCGGGGGTGGGTAATTGGGTCAGGGCGGCCTGGGCAAAAGAAGCTTGGTTCCAGGCTTGGGTGAGGAGGGCCGCCTGCTGGGCGGGTGTGCTGCATACCAGGGATTTGCCCATACTCACTTCGGCCTGCTCTACCTGGCTCAAGAGGTTATAGAAATCCCGCTGGCCGCCGGCTTCTACCGCATGGGCCAGGGCCAGGCGGTTGGCCCTCTCCCAGAGTCCCCAGCCTAGAGCCGCCAGGAGGAGGAGAGACAAGGCAAGGGTACTCCATCTCCGCTTCATGATAATCAGGACCTCCTTTAAGTCTAGTCGTTTCTCCTTCGAGGTCACCGGCCGGGACGGAAGGGCAGGGACCGACCGGGCTCAGAGCGCAAAGACATGACTGCCGATCTGGGTAACTATGGTGCGGGTCCAGATCCAGGGACCGACCGGCTTGGCCGGATTCCAGAAAAAGAGGGCGCCGTAAGTAGGATCCCAGCCGTTCAGGGCGTCGATGGCTGCGCTGGTGGCAGTGGTCAGGTCGGTTCCCTGCCAGATCAAGCCGTTTTGTACGCTCTCAAAGGCCCAGGGCTCATAAATAACACCGCTGATGGTGTTGGGGAACAGGGGAGACCGTACCCGATTGAGGACCACGGCTCCTACCGCCACCTGTCCTTCGTATGGTTCTCCGCTGGCCTCGGCGGCAATGAGCCGGGCGAGGAGGTTGATTTCATCACTGGTCCCTACGGGGACACCGGCCTGGGTGGGCAACGTCCGACCGAGGGGGAGATACTGCCAGGCCCAGAGGGTTCCGGCGAGGAGCAAAAGGGCCACGAGAGCGGGCCAGATATAGCTCCAAGGTTTGCGCATTTCACGGAACATTCTCCTGGTCCCTCCACCTTGGCAAGAAATCTTCATCCTATATTTTGGCTAGGAACGGTGGAAACTATCCCCCCTCGGACATAAAAAATCGGGCGCTCAGCGGTGGCGCCCGGAAGTCGGCAAACTAGACTTTTCTTCGGGAGGTTTAGTCTCCGTAGTTTCCTTTTCTTTCGGCTTGCCCTCCTTCATGCTCATCAGAAGGTTAAGGAGAGTATTGACCAGGGCCGCGTTTTTAGCTGGGCTGGCGGCGCCGGCCACGGCCGCTAGGGACGCGGCCAGCTCGGCCGGATTGGGACCGCCTTCAGGGGCACCTGGGGCTTGCAGGACGGAGTTCAAGGCTTCCTGCAGCGCCGTACGTCCCTTTCCCTGGGCGGCCGGGGCACTTCCTTGCACGAGGCTTAGAATACCCATAAGGTCTATCAAACCCAAGACAGCCACCAGCTCGTTGGTGCTCATGTTCTGCAGCTGGTGGGTCTTCAGCCACGACAGCACCTGCACTAAAGTCAAATCGGTGTCTTCCACTATCCTACCTCCTCACCTGGCATTTTAACTTCCCAATCAAAGTATATGCCGGGCCGGGGGAACTGACGCCAGGCACCAATCTTTGCCGCAGCACATATTGTGAACCAAACAGAGTTTGGGGCGAGGAGGTAGAAGGATGACGGAAGAACTGGTAAGTGCCGATTTCCTAGCCTTGATCCGTAGTTTAAAACCCTACCTGGGGCCCCGCGGGGTACAATGTACGGAGCTGGCCGAAACCATATTAGACCTTTTGAATACCGAACAAGCCCGGAAGGCCCAGAGCGCTTTTTTGGCTTTAAGGGAAGAAAAACCGCAGTTTTCGGCCCTTAAACTCCTTCAAGGAAGGGCCAATGACCCCGAAAGCGGGCCTTGCGAAGAAAAGGATCCCTTCATCCTGTTCTTGATTCTAATTCTTCTGCTGCTATCAACCGGCGCCCTTTACAAGAAATGAGGGCCGTTTTACGGCCCTCATTTCTCAGCTTGCTGCCTTAACATCGCCCTTGTTTTCGCTCTCCGACTTCGCCTTTTCTTTATAGTCCTTGCTCCGGTAGTCCGTGGTGTGGAAGCCGGAGCCTTTATAAATTACGCTGATGTTGCCGGTGATCACCCGGTGGACGGGACTGCCGCAGGTTGGGCAAGATTCCAGAGCAGGAGCTGTAATCCGCTGTTCAGTTTCAAAGGTACCGCACTGAGGGCATTTATAGACGTATATGGGCATGGACCTTCACCTCCGAGCGTTACCGCGCTGTTATTCCCCGTCTAGGGTTTCCCTAGAAAATTTATACGCCAGGGGCCCTTTCTTTGTCAAGGTTTGGCCTAAAGTCCCAAAGGCTTGATATACCGGCCCCTTCGGCAGGGCCGCGGATAAAAAAGATTGACGCCAGTTGAGGGGGGGGCCTATAATCAAGGGGGAATTAAAGTGAGAGGAAGGGCTACGGGGCAGTGCAGAGATCGTGGCGCATTCTGGCGCTATTGATAATAGTGTTGTTAGGAGCCGCCGCCTCCCTGGGATCGGTGGCGGCACGGGTGCGGCTGGAAGCCGCCAACCGGACGGTTACGGTGGCCGTGGACTACCGGGAAGTGGCCAAGTTGGCCCGGTGGACAGGCCGGACGGAAAAGGAGGTCTTGGGCCTCCTCAGGGAGAAAGGGGTAAACGCCGTCCTCTTTAAAGAAGACACGGTCAAAGAGTTAAATCCCCAGCGTCTACGCGTCTACAGCGGCGACGAGGCAGCCTGGCTTTTTCCCCGGTATCGAGATCACTTCCGGGCCGAGTTCCTTTATTTTTTCCTTCGGGACCCGGCCGTGCTGGAACAAATCAAAGGGCAGTTGGAGTATAAACTCCCGGCGACGCCGGAGGTTATTCGTACCCCTGATTTCGTGGCCGTGGGCATACCCTTTATGCCCCAGGAAGAACTGGACGAATTGGGCCTGGGATTTCCCCAGGACAAGTTAAGGGAAGTTGCGGACCAGGGTTTCCTCCTGGTGTTACAGGTTAAGAGCTGGCCGGAAGCCACGGCGGCGGCCTTGCGTAAGGTATGGGATCCCCTGCAGCCCTTTAGGCCTTACCTGGCGGCGGTTCTTTTTAACGACAAGGTACTCCCCGGCTATCCGGAATCCTTGCCCGTCCTGGCAGAGGAGATAAGGGAGCTGGGTGTCCCGGTGGGATTAATCGAATTCAACGAGCAACAGGGGCTAAGGACCCTGGCTCTCCTGCTGGACAAGAAGGCCCTTCGCCTCCACGCCATTCCTCCGGAGAAAATGTCTTCTATTTCCCCGGCGGAGGGAGTGGAGCGCTTTACCCTGGCTGCGGCGGAGAGGAACGTCCGCCTGCTGTTCGTGCGCCTATTCTTCCGTCCGGATTCCTCCGACTGGCTGGGGGACAACTTGAATTACCTGGAGGACCTGCAGGTCTCCCTGGCCAGGGAAGGTTTGGTTATCGGCCAGGCCGAGCCCTTTTCTTCCTTCAGGTCCTGGGGGTTGCTGTGGTTCCTTGCCGGTGTGGGCGTAATTGCCGGCGGGATCCTCCTGATGGAAGGCCTGGGTTTCGGGCGCCTGGGCTGGTCGTTGGGTATTTTGGTTTGCCTGGGATGGCTGGCGGCTGTTGTTTTGGGCTACGGCCTTTTCCTGCGCAAGGTTATGGCCCTGGGAGCTGCCGTGGTATTCCCCACCCTGGCCCTGTGGGGTGCCCTGGTCGGCGAGCGATCATCCGGCCTGATATCCGCCATAAAGGTTATTCTACGGAGCACTTTAGTGTCCTTCCTGGGAGGGCTGCTTATTGCGGGCCTTCTGAGCGATACCGGCTTTATGCTCCAGTTGGACCAGTTTTCGGGCGTGAAGGTGGCCTTTGTACTACCCCTCCTTATTTTCGGCGTGGCGGCTATATATAAAGAGGAAAAAAGCAATTTTTCTTCTACAGTCAAGGGGTGGCTGCAGCAGAATATTACCGTGCTCATGCTGCTGGTCCTTGCCGCGGCGGCGGCCGTATTCGTAATCTATCTCAGCCGCAGCGGTAACGAGAGCATAGGCCTGCTGCCCCTGGAAGGGGAGTTGCGTTCCCTGCTGGAGAGGGCTCTGGGGGTAAGGCCCCGGCTCAAGGAATTCCTCCTGGGCTATCCCGCCTTTTTGTGGGCGGTAATGCTCCCGTACCAGCACCGGTTCCTCCCCTTATGGCTTTTGGCCCTTACGGGCCAGATATCGGTGGTGAATACCCTCTGCCATATCCACACCCCCCTGATAGTATCCCTGGTGCGCATTGTTAACGGTTTGTGGCTCGGCCTGCTGGTGGGGGCGGCGACCTTAGTTGTTGCTTACAGCTTTAAGGCCTTCTCATCCAGGCTGTCGGGCGGTTCGGGGAGGTAAGGAAGCAGTGGTGCGCGTGATGGTTTCCGGCTATTATGGTTTCGGTAACGCCGGGGACGAGGCCATTCTCTACAGTATGGTCCAGGCCCTCCGCGGGCTACACCCCGACGTAGAGATCGTTGTCCTGTCCTCTAATCCCCCTGCTACAGAGAAATGGTTGCCCGTAAAGGCCGTTAACCGCTGGCGGCCGGGGGAAATCGCCCGTGCTCTGTCCGGGGTGAACTTGTTTATCAGCGGGGGAGGCAGCCTTTTGCAGGATGTGACCGGGGCTAAAAGCCTCCTTTATTATTTGGGAGTCCTGGAAATGGCCCGCTTCCTTCGGCGGCCCCGCATGATTTATGCCCAGGGGTTGGGACCCTTACGGCATAACTGGTCCCGCCGCCTGACGGCGAGGGTTCTGGATAAGGTTCAGCTTATTACCCTGCGCGACAGCGAATCCAGGGCCCTCCTGCAGAGTATGGGAGTGCGCCGCCCTTCCGTCAGGGTGACGGCCGACCCCGTGCTTGGCTTGGACCCGAGTTCTTTGGACCTAAAATCCGGACGCCATAAACTCGTCCAGCTCGGCCTGGAAGAAGGGCGGAGGCCCCTGGCAGGAATAGCGGTACGCCCGTGGGAGGGGCTGGGGGTAACCCTGGAGGCGCTGGCGCGATTGGGCGACGACCTGATCGCCCAGGGGTGGGACGTGGTATTCCTTCCTTTTCATTTTCCCCGGGATGTCGAGGCCGGACGCCAGGTCCAGCGGCTCATGCAGGGACGGGCCGTTGTTGTCAAGGAGCGCTTGACCCTAGAAGAGCTAGTCGGCGCCGTAAGCTGCCTGGATTTGCTGGTGGGAATGCGGCTGCACGCCCTCATTTTGGCTGCCGTGTTGGGGATACCCTTCCTCGGCCTCTCTTATGATCCCAAAGTGGAGGCCTTCTGCCGGCAGGTGGAACAGCCCTACTTAAAGCTTCCCCTGCTGGAATATGAAGAGTTGGGAAGCAGGGTGAAAAGGATTCTCTACGAAGGACGTTACCTCAAGGAGAGCCTGGAGCGGGCGGTGGCCGAACTGCGGCCCCTGGCCCGCTGCAACGCAGAGCTGGCCCTGAGACTCGCCTTGGGCGGTGAAATATAGGTGGCCGGTGAGGTGAGGGTAGGAGCTGTAGCCCGCCTCGCGCGGGCCGCAGGTATCGTTCTGGTGCTGAACCTCCTGAGCCGGGTTCTGGGTTTTGTGCGGGATGCGGCCATTGCCGCCCAATTCGGTGCGGGCCCGGCCACCGACGCCTACATGGTGGCCTACACCATTCCTTATTTCCTGCAGACTATCCTGGGCATGGCTTTTCTCACCGTTATGGTTCCCACCTTGACGGCCTACCTGGTGCGGGGCGAAAGGGAAGAGGGCTGGCGGGTAGCCAGCGCCCTGGGGAGCTGGACGGCTTTATCCTTAACTACCCTGGCCCTTTTGGGGATGGCCGCCGCTTCGCTGCTGGTGCCGGTGCTGGCCCCGGGCTTTCCACCTGAGGTAGAGGGGCTGGCGGCCCGGCTAACCCGGATAATGTTTCTCTCCCTTCCCTTTATGGGCACGGGTATGATGATAAGCGGTATTCTCAACGCGGGCAATTACTTTACGTCCCCCGCCCTGGCGCCGGCCCTGAGTAACCTGATTATCATAGCAACGGCCCTGTTTTTCGGTTCGCGCTACGGCATCGAGGGCCTGGCCGTGGGAACGGTGGTAAGTTTTGTCGCCTTCTTGGCCGTTCAACTCCCCGACCTTCACCGCATGGGATTTCGCTACACCTGGAGGCTGGACTACCATCATCCGATAGTACGGAAAGTGAGCTTATACCTGCTTCCCGTAATTTTCAGCCTCGCCGTTAACCAGCTTTACCTGGCTACCAACCGCTTTTTCGCCTCGCACCTGGCTCCGGGCAGCATTACGGCCCTGGATGTAGGTATCCGCCTGGTGAATCTTCCTCTGGGTGTATTTGTGTCCGCCGTCTCTACGGCGGTGTTCCCCGCCCTATCGGAGGAGGCGGCGCGGGGAAGGCGGGAGGCTATGGCCCATCTCACCCAGAAGGGGCTGTCCCTGGTGACCCTCGCCGTGGTGCCCGCCGCGGCGGGGTTAATTATCCTGCGGGAGCCCCTGGTGCGCGTCGTCTTTGAGCGCGGGGCCTTCGGTTCGGCTGCTACCCTCATGACGGCCGAAGTTGTGTACTATGCCTCATGGGGCCTCCTGGCCCAGGCGGCACAGCCCATCCTGATGCGTTCCTTTTATGCCCTGGAGGACGTCCGGACCCCGGCCCTGGCCGGCGTAATCTCGGTGGGGCTCAATGCGGGTTTCAGCGCGGTCCTGGTCCGCCACCTGGGGCATGGAGGCCTGGCCCTGTCCAACTCCCTGGCGGCCACCTTTTACGCTTTGACCCTCTATTATTTTCTAAAGGGCCGCCTGCCGGAGCTCAACCCATCGTTCCTCCTGCGGAGCATAGGGCTCACCTTGTTGGCGGCGGGGGGCATGGGCTTGGCCACCTGGCAGGGCGGCCGCTGGCTGGGCCTGTTTAATCCCCTCCAGGGCCTCTGGGAGTTGGCGGGGAGAGTCCTTGCCGTCACCGCAGGGTCGGCCGGCATCTTCCTGGTCCTGGCCTGGTTTTTAGGGGTAGAGGAAGTCACATGGGTCAAGGCTATGTTGCTTAAGGGCCGCAGGCAGGAGTAAAAAATCGTTGAAGGGCAGGAAGTGGAGCAGAATTAGCGAATATAGAATCTATTAGCCCCTTTGGCGGCTTGTACTCAGGAGCTGAGGAGGATGTCTTGGCTGGATATTACGGCCATCCAGGAGATTTTACCTCACCGCTATCCTTTTCTGCTGGTGGACCGGTTGGAGGAGATCGAGGCTGGCCGGCGGGCGGTGGGTCTGAAAAATGTCAGCGCCAACGAATGGTTTTTTAGCGGGCACTTCCCCGGGTACCCGGTCATGCCCGGGGTGCTCATCATAGAAGCCCTGGCCCAGGTGGGAGCGGCAGCCATCTTAAGCCAGCCCGAGTGGCGGGGGAAAATTGTGTTTTTCGGGGGCATGGATAAGGTCCGCTTCCGCCGCCAGGTCGTACCGGGGGATGTTCTGCGGCTGGAAGCGGAAGTTATCAAAGTCAAAGGCAAGATAGGCAAAGCTCGGGGACGGGCCTGGGTAGGAGAAGAGCTGGCGGCGGAAGGCGAGCTCATCTTTGCCATAGGTGTTTGAGGGAGGCTTGGGAAGTGAGTGTCTGGGCCATTGCGCTGGCCTTTAGTCTTAGTGTGCTGTTAACGCCCATCCTTAGAGGAGTCGCGCCCCGGATCGGGGCTCTTGACCGTCCTGATCCGCGTAAAGT
This sequence comes from Thermanaeromonas sp. C210, assembly GCF_013167955.1. Lineage (NCBI taxonomy): Bacteria > Bacillati > Bacillota > Clostridia > Neomoorellales > Neomoorellaceae > Thermanaeromonas > Thermanaeromonas sp. C210. The sequence continues at coordinate 281,704 of NZ_BLWF01000002.1, read as the reverse complement.
CCACAACAAAGTAATGCCTCGGTTGGGAGGAGTGGCCATCTTCGCGGGTTTCGTGGCGGCGTATCTGGCAGGGGGTATGTATTACCCCTCCTTTCAGGGATTACTATGGGGAGCAAGCCTCATTCTGGTGGTGGGGCTGGTGGATGATATACGGGGATTGAGTCCCCGGTGGAAACTGGCTGGCCAGGTGGCAGCCGCCCTGGTGGTGGCCCTTTTTGGGGCCAGGGTGGAATTCTTAACCAATCCCTTCGACGGGTTTCTTTTCTTAGGGAAGCTGGCCATTCCGGTGACGGTATTCTGGCTGGTAAGCGTCACCAATGCCCTCAATTTGGTGGACGGCCTGGACGGCCTGGCCGCCGGCACGGCCCTGATCGCCTCGGTGACCATGGCGGTGGTGGCCTGGTTGGAGGGCGAAACCCGGGTGGCCTTTTTAGCCCTGGCCCTGGCGGCCTCCATCCTGGGCTTCTTGCCCTATAACTTCTACCCGGCCAGCATCTTTATGGGGGATAGCGGTTCCATGTTTCTAGGCCTTACCCTGGCCACCCTGGCCGTGCTGGGCCTGACCAAGAGCGCCACGGTTATTTCCCTGTTTATCCCGGTGCTTATTTTGGGAATACCTATTCTGGATACCTTCTTTGCCATTGTCCGCCGGTTCCTAAACCGCCGCCCCATTTTTCAGCCCGATAAAGGCCATCTCCATCACTGTTTGATGGCCTACGGTCTTACGCAAAAACAGGCCGTGCTGGCCATTTATTTGGTCAATTTATGCTTGGGTGCCAGTGCGGTGCTGCTGACTCGCTTGACGACCGATCAAGGGGTGATCATTTTAATCCTCCTGTCCGTCGCCGTGGTGTGGGCCAGCAACCGCCTGGGAGTAACGAGTTATCGCCTGAAGCCTGGTAAAGGAGAAGAACATAATGCCTTTCACTCTTAAGGCATTTTCATAAGGGAACTCCTGATGGAGGATCGGGGCACCGACTTTACGGTCGGTGCTTTTTTGTCGCATTTCTTACCTCCAGGCGGGGATACTACACTTGAGTTTGGGAGCACAGGAGGAGATAGAATTGCGGGACCTCTTAATCGAGGGCTTGGCCATTCTTGTTTTTGTAGGGGCGGGCATCGGAGTCTTAATATACTTGAGTAATCGCGAGTTGTTGTAAGTCTTAATACGGGAGGCAAGTAACATGATGGTGGTGGCGACCATCGAGGTTGTGTTGCAGACCTTTTTGGCCTTCGTAGCCATTCTAATCTATACCCGCATTTTAGGCAAGCAACAGGTGGGCCAGCTTACCTTTTTCGAATATGTAAACGGCATCACCTTCGGAAGCATTGCGGCCGTTCTGGCCACGGATTTAAGTCCTAACAGTACATGGGTGCATTTCCTGGGCCTCACCCTATTTGCCGCCCTGACCTGGGCAGCAGGTTATATATCCCTAGTGAGCAGGCCCGCCCGCAAAATCATTTCGGGTGAACCCACGGTGGTCATTCACAACGGGAAGATACTTGAACAAAATATGCGCAAGATGCGCTATAATGTTGATGAATTGTCCATGCAGCTGCGGGAGAAAAATGTCTTTGATATTGCGGATGTAGAGTATGCCATTTTGGAACCCGACGGTAATTTGAGCGTCCTTTTGAAGTCCCAGAAGAGGCCCCTCACTCCGGCCGACCTTTCCCTTCCTACGGCCTACGAAGGTGTGCCTACGGAAATCATCGTGGACGGGGAGATCCTCTTTGAAAACCTCAAGCAGAATCACCTCGATGAAAAGTGGCTGCTGGAGCAGCTGCAAGCCCAAGGAGTTCGAGATGTAAGTCAAGTAGACTATGCCGTTCTGCGCAGCAACGGCTCCCTCTATGTCAACCTCAAGCAAGACAATCTGACCAATCCGGTGGACATCACCGATGCACCCGAAAGTCCTGTAGAAGTTGATAAGTGAGGAGGGAACTGCACGATGATTAAGTTCGGCACCGATGGCTGGCGGGCCATTACGGCGGACGAATTTACCTTTGCCAATGTCCGACGGGTAGCCCAGGCCGTGGCGGACTACCTTCTGGAAACCACTGCTAACCGCCAGGTGATCATCGGCTACGACCACCGTTTTTTGGCCGAGCATTTTGCGTCTGTCGCCGCAGAAGTTCTGGCCGGCAACGGCTTTACCGTCCTCTTGCCCGAAAAGGCCTTGCCTACGCCGGTCACTGCTTATGCCATTAAGGCCCACGGCGCAGCCGGAGCCCTGATGTTTACCGCCAGCCACAATCCGCCGGAGTATAACGGTGTTAAGTTCATTCCCGCCTACGCCGGCCCTGCCACACCCGATATTACCGGGGCCATCGAAAAGAGGCTTGGGGCGCCATCTACCATCCGGCGGAAGGAACTGGCGGCGGCCCGGCGAGAGGATCTGGTGCGCAGCTTGGACCCTCAGGAGAGCTATTTTAACCACCTCCTATCCCTGGTGGACGTCCGGGCCATACGGCAGGCCCGGGTGAAGGTGATAGTCGACCCCCTCTATGGTGCGGGGATAGGCTACCTGGAAACCCTGCTGGGCTCCCTGGGGTGTGAGGTTAAGGTGATCCACAATTGGCGGGACCCCCTCTTCGGCGGTAAACTGCCCGATCCCAGTGCGCGGGTACTGGAGGAATTGGCGGCCCGGGTAAAGGAGGAAGGCGCCCACTTGGGTTTGGCCCTCGACGGGGATGCCGACCGCTTCGGGGTGGTTGATGCCGACGGCACTTATATTACCGCCAACCAGGTGCTGTTTCTGGTTTTGGCCCACCTGGTGGAAGGGAAGGGGTTGAAGGGGCCGGTGGCCCGTACGGTAGCTACTACCCATCTCCTAGACCGTCTGGCCGGGGCCCATGGGCTGGAAGTAGAGGAAACCCCGGTAGGCTTTAAATATATCGGCCAGGCTTTATTACATAAAGGGTGTATCCTGGGAGGTGAGGAAAGCGGGGGCCTTAGCATCCGGGGGCACATCCCGGAGAAGGACGGCATCCTGGCCGCAGCCCTGGTGACGGAAGCGAGGGCCCGGTACGGCCGCCCCTTGAAGGAAGTGCTGGCGGCATTGATGGATAAACACGGCCCCCTTTTCAGCGAACGCCTGGACCTCCCCGTGACGCCGGCAACTAAAGAGCGGGTGCTGAAGGAGCTCGGCTCTTTTGAGCCGAAGGAGCTCGGCGGCCACCCCGTTGTGAGCCGCTCAACTATGGATGGCCTTAAGGTCGTAATGGCCGACGGCAGCTGGGCCTTGCTACGGCCTTCGGGCACGGAACCGCTTTTTAGGCTGTATGTGGAGGCCCCGAGTAATGAGAGCCTCCACCGCCTCCAAGAGGAAATCCGGCGAACTTTTAGGATTTGAAATATCTTAGGTTCTAAAATATCGGGCGTATTCCTCGGGCGCCAGTTCCTGGTAGCAGGTGGGGCAGAGGACGCCCTTGGAGGGGACCTCGACGGGGGTTTCCCCTAAAATGCGGCTTATTAAACTAGTGGAGGCTCCACAGCGCAGGCAGGCATCAGGGGCCGGTTCCACCCTCGTTCACCACCTCTCTCACCTAAAGTATGTGTAGCTTGGGCAGGGGCATACCTCCGCGGTAGTGGGAACTCCTGGAGCAGCAGGGCCCGTTTCCTCATAAGATAAACCAGGAGGGATGCCCCGTGGCCTTTGTTCTACTTTTTGGCATTGCCGTGGCCGCCTTCATTATGTTAGTCTACCCCTTGTTAGGGAGAGGTTCCCCGGAAAAAGGAAAAGGGATCTGCCTACTGCTTATAGTGCAGAACTTAGAGGAATGTATTGAAGGAATTATGCGGGAGATACTGTGGCGGAGCTCCCTTATGGGGCAGCGGTTAGAACTGCTGGTAATAGACAGGGGCTCTACGGACGACACCAGGGCCATTCTGAGCCGGTTCGCCCATCCCTACCCCGCCTGCACGGTGATTTTGTCTCCCGACGGGAGGCCGGACTGGGAACCACCAGAGGTGGTAGGCGGCGGGGGCAGGGTAGTACTGTGGGACCTGACGGGGCAGCCTTGCTGCCATGGCAAGGAAGTGGGATATCATTTTAGGCAATTGTTGGATAAAAATATTAGTTCTGCCAGCAGGGAAACGGGTGGCTGACAGCGAATTTTTTATGTGTTCATGTATGTGACCTGTAGGGAAGTAGGTAAGCCGAACAATGAGCAATCTTCCCAACGGACCGTTTCGTATCGTTTGGGCCATGATGGGGACGGCTTGTCTTTTTTTTGCCCTTTCTACCTCTAAGCCTCCTGCCTCCCCTTGGGGTTTAGCCCTGGCAGCCCTTCAAGTCCAGCTGGCTTTCTGGTCCCCGTCTTGCTGGCAGCAATGCCGCTGGGGCCGTTGGGCCGTTTACGGCGCCGGTATAGTGCTGGCGGCATGGTGGATTTACAGTGAGGGTGCCCGGACGGTCGCTTATCCCGAGGCGCTTTTTTTAGCGCCTATGGTGGCCGTTTTGGGTGACCAGCGTCGAGAGGGCCTGTTCTTGATCGGGGCTGCGCTCATTACCGGAATTTTTTTGGGACCGGCGGCGGAACCCCACGATATCCACCGGTTCTGGCCGGAACTGGCGGGCTGGACCATCTTAAGTTTGGCCTGGTGGTTTATCGTGGGCCACCTCTGGGAAAGGCACAGGCTGGCCGTCCGGCAAGAAGAATTGCTGCGACGCCTAAGGCAGGAGTACGATGAAACCCGGGCTAGGCTCGCCGAGGCGGAATATTTGGCCGTGACCGATCATCTTACGCGGCTGTTCAACCAGCGGTATTTTGACCACATGTTAGAAAAGCTGACCCAGGAACCCCATAAATTATCTTCTCTGTCCGTCCTTATGGTCGACCTCGACCATTTCAAAGAGGTAAACGACAAATACGGACATATGGTAGGCAATCAGGTCTTAAGGGAAGTAAGCGAGTTACTCAAGCACCAGGTCCGGGCAAAGGATGTGGTGGCCCGTTACGGAGGAGAAGAGTTCGCCTTGATCCTCCCCGGCGCGGACTGCGGCCACGCCCAGCAGGTGGCGGAGCGCATTCGCAAGGCCATAGAGGAGCACGTTTTTGCCCGGGATAAGGGTGTAGAAGTCCGCCTGACGGTGAGCATTGGTATAGCTTCCTGGCCCCATGATGCCCGGGACAAAACAGAGCTTTTGAGCCGGGCCGACGCGGCCCTCTATATGGCCAAAAGGGCAGGCCGCAATAGCATTTGCGCCTATACCCTGGCCCAAGGATTAAGCTTTAACGGAAGTTTATAACGCGAGTTAAAAAACAGGGGTGTTCTGATTAAGGCCCCATGGCACAGGGTGTTTTTTGCTGGCAGGGGTATTTGTACATTGTCCACGATGGAGGGAGAGGGCGGTTGGGCTTGACCCACCGTCCCCCTTTAGACCGGCGCTTTTGGGAGCTTAAGGGCTACCATTTTATGGACCTTGTCTCGCCGTGTCTCAATTTGGGCACGGCTTTCTTTGTGCTGAAGCACCTGGAGGAGCGCTGGGCGGCGGTCGGGTACAGCCTTTCCAGGGTGGATGCGGTGCTGAAGGAAGTGTCCCGGCGATGTAAGGTTACCCTGGCCCGGCGCCCCGCTCCCGCGGGCCAACCCCTGCCGCCGGAGGAAGAGGCCCGCCTCGCAGGCCGGATCTTGTCCGGGCGCATCCTCCTGCTGGAGGAAGTGGGCCGCGCCCTGGCGGAGAACGGTGTACGGGTGACCGCAGAGCTGGCCGACCTCCTCCATTATCTTTATCTCCAAGGGGAATGCGAACTGCGGCCGGCGGTAGGATTCGATGCCCAGGGCGTCCCCAAATGTAACCGCTGCGGCCAGGGGGACAAGCTGTACCGGTCGAGTTGCGGAGCCTGCGGCAGCACCCACTGCTACGTGTGCGAGGGCTGTCTGGAACTGGGGGAGGCCCGCACCTGCCGCGCCCTCTATGCCCGACCGGGGGCGGAAAGGGCCGGCATGTTTCCCTGCCGTACGGTGAGCCCCGTCCTTCCTTTTTCGTTGACACGGGCCCAGGAGGAGGCAGCCCTTCAGGCGAGGACCTTTGTTGAAGAAGGGAAGTGCCCTCGATGCCTCATCTGGGCCGCCTGCGGCGCCGGCAAGACGGAGGTGGCCTACGGGGCCCTGGCCGCGGCCCTCAGCCGCGGTAAGGAAGTGCTTTACACCTGCCCCCGCCGGGAAACCACTAAAGAGATATACCGGAGGCTCCAGCAGGCCTTCCCGGGGGTAGAGATGACCATCCTTCACGGTGAAAGCGGCTCCAAGTATGCGCCGGCCCAGCTGGTGGCGGCCACCACTCACCAGGTGTTGCGGTGCTACCGGCGCTTTGATCTCATCATTTTGGACGAAGTGGATGCCTTCCCCCTGGCCGGAGATGGGCGACTTTATTACGGATTGGAGCGCAGCCTCAGGCCCGGCGGTCAGATTCTTTATATGACGGCCACGCCCCCACCGGAGCTGGCCGCCCAGGCCAGGCGGAGGCGGCTACCCGTCATCTATCTGCCGGCCCGCCCCCACGGATACCCCCTGCCCGAGCCCCAAATTATTTTGGCCAGGGGCCTCAGGCGGCCCATGGGCAGATTGCCGCGGCCGGTAGTAGAATGTCTTCGTTTGAGCCTTAACGGGGATGGGGCCTCCCTTTTGATCTTTGTACCCGCGGTAGACCTGGTGGCCCAGGTTGTGGACTGGCTGCTGGAGTGCCGGGAATTCGAGGGCCTGGGGGATTGGGTGAGGGGTTGCCATGCCGCCCTGCCGGAGCGGGAAACGGTGCTGGCGGCCTTTCGCCGGGGGGAATTTCCCGTCATGGTTACCACCACCCTTCTGGAGAGGGGTATTACCCTTCCCCGCCTGAACGTCATGGTCCTCTTCGCCCACCACCGGCGGATTTTCGACCAGAATACCCTGGTGCAGATTGCGGGCCGGGCGGGAAGGACGTCTTCCTTTCCCCAGGGGAAAGTGTGGCTTGTGGCCGACAGGATCACTCCCGAAATGGCCGAGGCCTGCCGCATTATCCGCTCTTTCAACCGCCTGGCCTTCCAGAGGGGTTACCTGCGGGCGGTGGAAAGGAGGCAGTAAACGGGTACGGTGGGATGGAAGGATTGGCTCTTTGTCCGGGACAAGGAGTGTTTTATCTGCCGGAGGCCCGGAGCCTTAGGATACCTCTGCCCGTCTTGCAGCCGGACCCTTAAAACGTGGGAGCAGGAATTTCGGCCCTGCCGGCGTTGCGGCCGGCTTCTTTGCAAGGAGTACGCGGGGGAACTTTGCCCCCAATGTGGGGAAAAGCTACCTCCCTTTCGCCTGGCGCGGGCCGTCGGCCCCTACCGGGGAGAACTGCGGCGGGCCATCCTGGAGTTCAAATACCGGGGCCGGCGTTCCCTGGCTTTGCCCCTGGGATATCTTTTAAGCCGGGTAGTGGCGGAAGAGCCCCTTTACGGCCGCCCACGGGCGGTTATACCCGTACCCTTAAGCTCCCAGCGCCTTAAGGAGCGCGCCTTTAACCAGTCCGCCCTTCTTGCCCGGGAATTGAGCCGCCTTTTGGGGATCAAACTCCTCGAGGAGGTATTGGTAAAGGTGCGCCATACGCCGCCCCAGGCCGGCTTAGATCGCCTTGCCCGTCTCCAGAATCTACAGAGGAGTTTTGAGGTAGTCGAATCCTCCAGGATAGTAGGACTCGATGTGCTGTTGGTGGACGATGTCTTGACCACCGGAATTACGGCGGCCGCCTGTACGGTCGCCCTCCTGGAGGGTGGGGCCCGTTCCGTGGCGGTGGTGACGGTGGCTACCAGCCTTTTTTAGGGGCCGTTCGACAAGTCAGGGTATATATTTTGGCCTTATCCGACATATTTCTTCCTAATCCACACCGAAGTCCACAGCAGAAAGGCAATATCGGCAGGTTATTAACAGACTTATCCACTTTATCCACAGGGAAAGGGGTGCAGTCCGAGTGTGGAAGAAGGTGTTTTCGACAAGACAGCGTCTGACAAGGGGCCCGCGGTGAGGGGATGGCCTTCGACGGTTCTTATCTTCCCGGGGTCGCTGGCCACCCGGTGTCGATAGCCAGGCCCGGGTGAGGGAGGTAATGGGGCCCCGCTTATTAGCGGGGCCCTTAAAGGGGGCCTTCCAACCTGTATAAGCCTGTGGCCGGGCCCGGGTGGAGAACCCAGCCAGGGCACTAATGGGAGGTAACGGAAAAGGCGAAAAGAGCGTGCGGTAGAATCACGGGTTCGGCGTTTGCGAGGCGTGCTGTCTCTCGGGTCGTTTATCGACAAAGCTCAGGAGGACGGTGCTGAGTACCGCGACTACAAGGGCGGCATAGGTTTCCGTAAAATCGGGGTGCAGGGGATAGCGGCCGAACTGGGACTTATAGAACACCCAGAAGAAGCCGGCAAGGGCGGTGACGATCATCCCATAGACGGCTCCTTGGGGCGAAGTCCTGCGCCAGTAAATGGCAAACAGAAGGATGACGAAGAGGGAACCGCGGATGGTATAGGCAAAATAGACCATATCCAGGATACGGGTGCTGCCGTACATTAAAAGGGCCAGAAGGAGGCAAAGGAGGCCGGCCGCGCCGGTGCTCAGCCGCGACACCAATAGTAATTGTTGGTCGCCTGCTGCCGGGCGCCACAGGCGCTGGTAGAGGTCTTTAGTAAACATGGTACCGGCAGCGAGGATAATGGGGGCCACTGTGGAAAGGATGGCGGCCATTATGGAGGCCAGGACAATGCCGCCGACTACTGGGTGCAAATGCATCATCAAGGTGGGCAGGGCCAGCTTGGCGTTGGCCAATTCCGGGAAACGTACTTTGGCGGCCATTCCTAACAGAGCGGTAAGAATACCGAAGGGCGCTACGAGAAGGGCCGTAATCAAAGCCCCCTGTTGTGCGACCCGGACGTCCTTGGCCGCCAGTATCGGTTGGATGCCGGCCTGGGCCGTACAGGCTCCCAAAATAGAAGCAATAATCCAGGATGAGATGGCAGACCAGCCGATGCCGGTCCAGCTGAAGTAAGGATGGGCGGGTAAATGGCTCTTGAGGGAGGCCAGACCGCCTATGTCGCCCAGGACGAAGGCTACGGCCAGGACGGCTCCCCCATACATGGCGATGAGGTGCAGTAGATTGGTGTACCCGACGGCCGTCATGCCCCCGGCCAGGGTATAGACGATAAACCCGAGGCCGAGGATGATGACCGACGCGTGATAGCTAAGGCCGAGGACGGAGACGCCTAAAGTCCCGGCGGCGATGACTTGGGCGGTTCCCACGGCGATCATGACGAAAATGAGCAATACGCTGGCTACGGTACGGGCCCGGAGGCCCAGGAACTTTTCTACGATTCCGGGTACCGTTACGGTATCGAGGCTGCGGTAAAATTTGGCGAAGAACAGGGCCAGGACCATGACCCCGATGCCGTTGGCTATGGTATACCAGGCCCCGGAAAGCCCGGCGATAAACCCATACTCTGCAATGCCCGTGGTGGAAGTACCGCCCAGCCATTCGCCGACCCCCACGACCACCACCATCAAGACACCCAGCCCGGCCCCGTGAAAGGAAGTGGCACTGCGGGTTTTTGTCTTGGCTAAGAAACCGACGGCTAGGGTTATGGCGAAATAAGCCAGGATAATCAATAATTGTAAGGACATAAGATCGTTGCCCTCCTGCTGTTGAAAATAGGCGGATTAAGGAGTAACGGGAGGCCTGAAGAGGCCTCCCGTTACCAGGACGGTAGGCATTTTATTCGACCGGCACTTCTATATCCAGTAGGGGGGCGTACTGCTGGCAGCCGAAGACATCGGAGTCTCCGGGGCTTCCGCTAGGACGCCGGCGGTAGATGGTAAACTTAATGGCGTAGGCAGGGTCGAATTCGACGAAGTCGGCAATTCTTTCCCGTTCGATGCCGTAAAGCTTGCAGATAGTTTCCGGGGTCAGGACCCCGCTCTTTTTCACCAGCTCGTACTTTTCCTTTTCCCGGAAAATAATGTCAAAGGTAATCTTATCGGTACCGGCATTTTTACTGCGGATGGTCTTGGCCAGGTCGGCCAGTTTTGCAGTAGGCATTAGCAGTACCTCCTTACTTTCCCGCTTCGGTGAGATAAGTGGGGAATAATTCTAGCGGATCATCCAGGCGAACAATGTGGTTCATGGTCCACATATAGGCCGGGGATGCGGGCAGCACCTCATCGAGCACAAAGGCCACGCCACCGGCCGTTCCCTTGACTTCCGGCAGGCGGGCGTAGAACATTTGCCGGGTTCCGATCATGGTCACCTCTTCGGCCATGGCCTTGGTGGGGGCGATGCCCTGGACTACGACGCAGAGTTCGTGGGAACGGATTTCTTTCACCGGTTCCAGCTCTCCCATGACGCCGTTGCGGCCGAAAACATGATAATGCAGCTCATAACCTTCGTCGCCGAAGCGTTCTCGCACCTGGGCCCGCGCCCACTCGATAACTTTGTCGATGTTCTTGATGGTGTAAGGATCGCGGATGCCGGCAATACCGACGTAGCGCTCGCCCACCTTTCCGGAACCCTCCAGCTTTACCCACCATTCCGGGGAAGGGACGAACTTCGGCCCGGTAATCCGGCAGGTTTTCTCATCGTATTGCTCATACCGGCAGTTACTCATATCCAGCATGCCGCCCAGGACGTATTCATAGTAGGGGTTGGATCTTTCGTACATGGCGTGACCGGCCACCGAAGCTACGGTGCACCGCTGCTGCGGGTGCATGGCCGTGACCAGGACTTCCTTTTCGGTAATGGTACCGATGACCGTCTCCTTGCCGCCGTAGGGCTCGGCGCAGAAGGAAGCGCACTCCAACACCTTGCCCAGGTAGTAGGCCAGATCCTCGGGGAAGCCCGCGCGGATGGCCGGGGCGGCAAAAATGACGCAGTCGCTGGAGCGTCCGCCGATAATGACGTCGGCCCCCATGTCCAGGAGCTTAATATAGGGGTGTACTCCGGCCATGGCGACGATGCGGTCGGTTTTCTCCAGATCCGCCCTGGTGAGGTTGGGACGGCCGTCGAGGCCCTTAATGACCTCGCCCTTATCCATTTTTCGGGCCAGGTAGTCCTTGCTCACCTCGGAATAGAAATAGCCAATCTTAAACTTGGGAAGGTTGTGTTTGTCGGCCAGCTCCTTGATAATATTGACATAGAGGTCCACGCGGCTGTTGGTGCCGGTGTCGCCCGCCGAGCCGATGATCATGGGTACCCCCAGCCTGCGGGCCGCCAGCAGCATGTGCTCCAGGTCATGTCTTTGCCATTCCAGGGGACTGGTGGAAGTGTCCGAGCCCAGGGGACCGGGGCCTATGTCGTCGCTCCCCGAGTCCGCCAGGATGAAATCGGGCTTGGTCTCCACACCCAGATAAAAACTCTCTGTCTTGATGGGGGCAAACCCCAGGTGGCCGTTGGGGCACAGGAAGCGAAGCGGTTTTTTTACCATGCCTACTCCCTCCAGGATGTTATCACGTGTTATAACCTCATGAAATAAATATTCTACATGAGTTCCGGTTTTCCTTCTGCTTGAGAAATAAAAAATAGTTTTTTTCTCCGGGCGTTTGCCGGCCGGCGGCTGACAAGACCTGTGTTGATTTCGACCCCTGCCCTGTGTTAATCTTGTTATGACATAGAAGATGCGAGGTTTGGAGGTTGTGTTTGTGTCGCGGAATGTACCCCTGGCAACGGGAGAGGGGCAGCTATCGCCCGAAAAGTCCAAACCCCTTTATCAACAATTGAAAGAAGTACTCGCGGAACAGATTAAGAACGGTATACTCAAGCCGGAGCAGCGCCTGCCTTCGGAAAAGGAACTGTGCGCCATGTATAACGTCAGCCGGATTACGGTGCGCCAGGCCCTGGCGGAACTGGCAAGGGAAGGGCTGATCTATCGCAGCCACGGCAAGGGCACCTTTGTGGCCCGGCCCCGCATTCACCAGGAGCTGGTGAGGGTGACGCCCTTTGAGGAAACCCTGCGTAGCAAGGGTTTGGAGCCTTCCACCGAATATCTGGGCAGCAGCCTTATAGCGGCGGATTATCACCTGGCTACGGTACTGGCTATTCCCATTGCCACCCAGGTGACGCGGCTGGAACTTTTGGGGTTAGGCAATAATGAACCCATGGTTTATTACGTTTCTTACTTTGCCGGCGAGCTTGGGGAGAAATTATCCGATTTAGCCCGCGAGCTTTCCCGGCAGAGGGTTGCCTTTTCTACCCTTGACCTATATAAAAAGGCAGGGCTACCCTCACCGTCCATGCTCACCCAGTCCTTTGAGGCCGTGGCCGCCGGGAGGGAACAGGCCCGAATACTGGGGGTTAAACAGGGAGAGCCCCTCCTCCTGGTAACTTCCCTGGTTTACACGGCCGCAGGGCGCCCGGTGGAATACAAGCGGGCCGCCTATCGGGGGGATAAGTATAGCTTCTATATAACCCGGCCGGTCAACGGCGGAGAGGGTTATGACGGGTACTAACAACTTGGCGAAAAGAACGACAGCTGTTTTTGAAAGGCGTTGCTAGGAGCCTCCGGTGAATCCTTTCATGCGGAGGCTTCTTCATTATTTATATAGGGGCCTACCCGTACTGTGGATTTGACAATTAATAAAATCGTTTGAAACCAGCAGGAAAAACTCCATCGACATAGAATAGTTATATCAGGTTATAACCAAATTAGAAAGGGGGTATGACCTTTATGGAAAGCGTCCGCATAGGTATTACTACCGGATGGGAGGAGGGCAATGTGGTCCCCGGCTGGTCCCTGATCTATACGGTAAAGGCCTGCGTAGAAGTAGTGGAAAGGGCCGGCGGCATTCCCCTCCTTCTGCCGGTGGTGGGCGATGTTGCAATTCGCCGCAAGATGTTAGAGAATATTGACGCACTGATTGCTGCAGGTGAGGTTTTAAGTGTTAAGCGCAATGTTTTGCAAGGGCCTGCCAAAGATTTGGAAAGCCAGAATCCCCTGCGTTTTGCCAACGAGAGGGATTATCTGCTGGGCGCTTTGGAGCGAAATATGCCCGTGCTGGGTATTTGCCGCGGGCACCAGGTTTTGAACGTCCTTTGCGGGGGCACCATGTACCTGGACGACATTCACCTCCGGCCGGAAAATAAGGGTGTGGTACATCACCAGGGAAGCAGGCCGCCGGGAGAGACTGCTCACAGGATAGCAATGGACGGCATCCTGGCCAGGCTTACCGGTGAAAAGGAGGCTATGGTCAATAGTTTTCACCGTCAGGCGGTTAAGGAGCCACCCCCGGGGTTTACAGCCGTTGCCTGGGCGCCGGACGGCGTCATTGAAGCCATGGCCAGCCTGGAGCATGACTTTGTGGTGGGGGTGCAATTTCACCCCGAGGTTTTGCCGGAGTCTTTATGGTTAGAATTGTTTAAAGGATTGATAAATGCAGGAGCAAGGTACAGACAAAGGCGAGAAAGGGCTTAAAGAACGGGGAATGAATTTTGCACTCTGCAAAGGGAGGGTTATGATAAATGCCGGTCCAAATGGTGGGGCCTTTTCCCCTTGAGGTCTTCTGGCTAATTGAGCTGCTCCTTGTTATTGCCCTGGTTTTCATAGGGTTTAAAAGGCCGATTTACGAGGCTATGGCTATTGCCTTTGCCTTCACGATCGTAATGACCGGCCGCTACGATTTGTTCTGGTCGGGCCTTCTGGGCCCTACCACAAGCGGCCTCTTCTACATCATTGTAGGCTTCCTGGTGTTTGCCCATATATTGGGCAAAACAAGAGTGGTGGAGAAATTAATTAATATAATCTTGGCGGTTATCGGCGGTCTGCCCGGGGGTGCCGGTTATGTAGCCCTTTTCGGCAGCTGTGCCCTGGCCACCATGACAGGGACGGGACCGGGCAACGTGGCGGCCACCGGCGTTTTCACCATCCCCGCCATGATCCGGAGCGGCTTTCCCCGCCACCTGGCAGCAACGGTAGAAATGGCTGCCAGTATGCTGGGCAACCAGGTGGGCCCCGGGCTTAATTTGGTGGCCTTTGCCATACTTTCAACTCTGTACCCGGACAAGTACTCCCTATCCACCTTCTGGCTGGGTCTATATATCGTTTTCGGCTGGCTACTCCTCCAGCGCTGGCTCACCCTGCTGGCTTTTTGCAAGTATTACAAGGTGCAGCCTGTCCCTAAAGAGGAGAGGCCCGACCTCCGTACGGCCATCAAGGAAGGCTGGAGTGCCCTTCTGATTCCTGTTTTTATCTTGGGGCCGATTATTATCGATTCCCTGTTCAAGGACGCTCTGGTGGCCCGCTACGGCCCGGATGGTGCCAAGGCCTTTTCCGCTTCGGTGTTGCTCATGGCGGCGGGTTTTTGCACCTTTTACGCCCTCTTGATAGGCCGCAAGGAGATACCGGGGGGATTCAATTTTAGAGGTGTTTTCGCCATGTTCCGGGACAGCCTGAAAGGGGTAGTGCCGGTTTCAGCTACTATTTACCTGGCCTACGCCATTGCCCTGGTGTTCCAGAAAGTAGAAATGAGCGAAGCAATTCAGACGTGGTTCCTCGGTTTGGGTCTGGGCAAAGTAGGTTGGGCCTTCTGGATAGTGCTCTTTACCTGTTTCTTAGGCATGGTCTTGCCCGGCTCCTCCCAGGTGGCCATCCTGGGCTCGGCCATTATCTCCACCGGCGCGGCGGTGGGCATAGATCCTTTCCTGGTGGCCGTCGTTATGCCGGCCATAACTGGTGTAATGGAAGGTGTGACGCCGCCCCTGGCCCTGGCCATGTATACGGCAATGGGTATTGCCCGGTCGAAATTCTGGGAAACAGCAAAGTTAACTTATGTATGGGTTTTAGCCCATGGTGTAGTTACGTTCTTACTCCTCGTAGGCTTGTTACCCATCTTTATCAATTAGTTGCCCTCTGGGGAGGTGCCTGCTGCTGATGAAAAAAGCCATAATAAATCTGTTTAACAACCTTTTTGGCGGGTTGGTTCTGGTCGCCGTCCTCATCGGCGCGGTGGTAGCCTTTATGTTCGTGGCGGGTTTCGTGGCGGGCGGCCAGACGGGTGCCTGGATGGCGGTGACGGGTAAAAAGCTGCTAGACTACGCCATAAAGATAGCCGCCGTGGGCGTGTTATTCGGTTTGTTTAGCTTTTATACAGGGGGAACCCATGAATTAACCCTGAGCAATGAGCGGGAAAGCGAAACCGACTAGGCGGCCCGGAGGGGATAAAGGAGTCTTCGGCCCCGCCCCCTTTCTTGTTGGGGCAATTCCTTCTGGACCTGTCCCCCAGGGAGGAAGCGCCGGCCGGAGCTCCGTGCGTTGGGGCTCAGGTTAATTTTGGATCTAGTGCCGTACCTTCTACCTTCCACCTTTCTTTTTGCGGGGCAGGGCAACCGGCCCTGAAGAATACTGATCCCACTTCGGTTCGCGAAGGCCTTTCCGGCCAAAGGTGGAGACCTCTTTGCGCTACCGTTTGACTTTGGGCGATCCGTGTGATAGAATAAAACCACTTCAGGGTTGTTAAGGGACCTTGGGGTGCAAGAAATTGTTAGGAGGAAGGTTTTACAGAATGAAGATGATCGGCAAGGTCAAATGGTTTAGCGCCCAGAAGGGGTACGGTTTCATCGAAAGGGAGGATGGCACGGACGTGTTCGTCCACTATTCGGCCATCCAGGAAGAGGGTTTCAAAAGCCTAACGGCAGGCGAGGAAGTGGAGTTTGATATAGTAGAAGGACCCCGCGGTCCCCAGGCAGCCAATGTGGTAAAACTCTAGGCGACAGGCCCCGGCTTTAGGTCGGGGCTTTTTAGTCCTGTGGCAGGAGATAGAAGAGGCGCAGGGAAATAATATAACTAGAATAATATGCAAGGCAAGGGGTGTTCCGTCGGTGCGGATTATCGTTCGGGGAAAGAATTTACAAGTTACAGATGCCTTGCGCCGTTATGCGGAAAAACGGTTGAATAAGCTAGAAAAATTTCTGGGGGAGAATGTTGAGGTTCAGGTCAACATGTCGGTGGCCAGAGATAGACATATTGTAGAAGTGACGGCCGCCCTGGACGGGTACTTACTGCGTGGTGAAGAGGCCACCGGCGATATGTACAGTTCCATAGACCTGGTCCTGGAAAAACTGGAAAAGCAGATGGAAAAATATAAAACGAAATTAGCCCGCAGAGTAAAAAACAACACCTTCAAGGAATGGGCGGAGGCCAATCCAGCGCGGGAGGAGGTTCATGAGGCGGACGACGAGCCCAAAATTGTGCGCACCAAGCGCTTTCCGGTAAAGCCCATGCCCGTGGAAGAGGCCATTTTGCAGATGAACCTCCTGGGACACAACTTTTTTGTCTTTGCCAATGCGGAAACCGAACAGGTTAATGTCCTCTACCGCCGCAAAGACGGCAATTATGGGCTAATTGAACCAGAATTATAAAGTAAAGTAGCTTTTTGGTTAACTAAGGAGAAACTGGTACCGTTATGGCCGGTTTCTCTATTTTTTATGGGGATTCCTTTGGCCGGAAGGGAAATATTCCTGAAAAGCGAATTAGTACTAGAGATTCTTCCAATACATGCGAAAAGGGTGAGCAGCCGAATTGACAGACAAGAAAGGCAAAGATGCAGTCGACGCGGCAGAGTACGAACGAGTCATATGTCAAGTAAAAGGTGTCCTTTCGGCTCGCCTGGTAACCGGCCCCGAGGGCTCGATAGAAGAAATCCACGTCCTGGCTTCGCCTGAGCGCAACCCCAAACAGGTGGTGCGGGATATTGAAACAGCCGTCCTGGTCCAACTGGGCACCCCCCTGGATCATAAAAAGATCAGCGTGGCACAGCTAGAAGAGCAAGGGAGCCAGTGGCCAGATGTCCTCAAGGAACCATCCGGCCCCCACGTAGTGTCCTGCGGACGCTTAAGGTTACGTAGTTTAGACTTTTCTTTTCGAGGTTTACATGCCCGAGTAAAGATAGAGGTGGAGATAGAAAAGGGAGGAGAAGCCCGTCTTTACGAAGGCCATGCTTCGGGAACCAACTGGCCGGGCCGTGGATGTTTTCTGGTTGCCCATGCTACTTTGGAAGCGGTGGGGAAACACCTGGGGCAAAACCATGCTCTAATTCTGGAAGATCTGCGCCAACTAGAGGCGGCCGGTTCCCAGGCCATATTGGTGGTTGTTGGCCTAATGAGTACCGCCTGCCGGGAACGCCTGGCCGGGGTAGCCTTTCTGGACGAGGCTCCGGATGAGTTTCAAGCCACGGCCAAAGCGGTTTTCCGGGCCCTGGCGTGCCGTTTCTGCTTGTACAGGAGCTGATTTCCGCGCCTAGGGGGTGTGATTGCGCTGCCGGTACCGTCGTGCTAAAATAGGAAGGGAAAGCAGTGGGGGTTGTCGAGGGGGTGGTACATCCCCCTCGACTTATTAGGGGGGATATTTCCCATGTTTGGGTTTTTGCGCAATATACTGGACGATAATGCCCGGGAACTGAAGAAGCTTACTCGCCAGGTACAGGCCATCAACGCTCTGGAGCCGGAAGTAAGCGCGTTAAGCGACGCCGAACTGCAGGCCAAAACAGGGGAGTTTCGCCGTCGCCTAGACAGGGGTGCAACCCTGGATGAGCTCCTGTCCGAGGCTTTTGCCGTAGTGCGGGAGGCTTCCAAAAGGGTCCTGGGTTTGCGCCACTTCGATGTCCAGCTCATGGGGGGCATTGTGCTCCATCAGGGTCGCATTGCGGAGATGAAGACCGGTGAGGGCAAAACCCTGGTGGCCACCCTGCCGGCTTATTTAAACGCCCTGGCCGGCAGGGGTGTGCACATTGTTACGGTAAACGATTACCTGGCCCGCCGGGACAGCGAGTGGATGGGCAAAATCTATCGCTTCTTAGGCTTGACTGTGGGGCTCATTGTGCATGGCCTGGATCCGGCAGAACGACGCCGGGCCTATGCGGCGGACATCACCTATGGGACTAACAACGAGTTCGGTTTTGACTATCTGCGGGATAATATGGCCTTGCATCCGGAGCATGTGGTCCAACGGGACCTTTACTATGCTATAGTGGACGAAGTGGACAGCATCCTTATCGATGAGGCGCGGACGCCCCTCATTATTTCCGGCGAGGCGGAAAAGCCGACGGAAATGTATTACACGGTGGCCCGGATTATACCCCGCCTGAAGCCGGAAGAGGATTACCGGGTGGATGAGAAGGCTAAAGTGGCCACCTTGACGGAAGCGGGGGTGGCCAAGGTTGAGAAAATGCTGGGCATTGATAATCTTTACGATGACGCCAATATAGAGCTGGCCCATCATGTGCAGCAGGCCCTCAAAGCCCATACCCTCATGAAGAGGGACCGGGATTACGTGGTTAAAGATGGACAGGTCATTATTGTGGATGAATTTACAGGCCGTCTTATGTTCGGTCGGCGCTACAGCGAAGGACTTCACCAGGCCATTGAGGCCAAGGAAGGGGTTAAGATCGAGCGAGAAACCCAGACCCTGGCCACCATCACTTTCCAAAACTATTTCCGCATGTACGAGAAGCTGGCCGGCATGACGGGCACCGCAGCTACGGAGGAAGAAGAGTTCCGCAAGATCTACGGCCTGGACGTGGTGGTCATTCCCACCCACAAGCCCATGATCCGTGTAGATTATCCCGACGTTATTTACCGCACGGAGAAGGGCAAGTTTCAGGCGGTAGTAGAGGAGATCGTCGAACGGCATGCTAAGGGGCAGCCGGTCCTGGTGGGCACCATCTCCATTGAAAAGTCGGAGCGCCTGAGCGAAATGTTGAAGAAACGGGGGATACCCCACCAGGTCCTTAATGCCAAGTATCACGAAAAGGAAGCCGAAATTATAGCCCAGGCCGGCCGCCTGGGGGCGGTGACCATTGCCACCAACATGGCGGGCCGTGGTACGGATATCATGCTGGGGGGCAACCCGGAGTTTCTGGCCAAGGAGAGGATGCGCAAGGCCGGTTATCCCCCGGAGATTATTGCCGAGGCCACAGGTTTCGGGCCGGTTTCCTCCCCTGAAGTGGAGGAGGCGCGGCAGGTGTACCGGCAGTTTCTGGCCGAAGCCAGGGAAGAAACCGAGGCGGAGCACCAGAAGGTGGTGGCCCTGGGAGGCCTGCACATTATCGGCACCGAGCGTCATGAGTCCCGGCGGATAGACAATCAGCTGCGCGGCCGGGCCGGCCGTCAGGGAGATCCGGGCTCCAGCCGTTTCTATATTTCCCTAGAGGATGATCTCATGCGCCTCTTCGGGGCGGAAAACATTACCGGCCTGCTGGACCGGCTGGGGATGGACGACAGTACGCCCATCGACCACCCCCTGGTTTCCCGCTCCATTGAGACGGCCCAGAAAAAGGTGGAGGCCCATAACTTCGACCTGCGCAAGCACGTCCTGGAATACGACGATGTATTGAACCAGCAGCGGGAGATCATTTACCGCCAGCGGCGGCAGGTCCTTACGGGCGACGACCTATCCTCCATCATCGAGGACATGATAACCACGGTAGTGGACCGTACCATCGAGCGCTTTGCCGGGGACAGTAAATACCCGGAGGAGTGGGACTGGGAAGGCTTCCTGGAGTACGCCGGAAGACTTTTCCTGCCGGGTGTGGAGCCCGCCCTGGCGGACGAACTCAGGAAAATGGAAAAAGATGAGGTATATGCCTTTTTGCGGGATAAGGCCCTGGAGCTGTACCGCCGGCGGGAAAAGGAGCTGGGCAAGGAGACGCTCCGGGAGCTGGAAAGGCTGGTTCTCCTGAAGGTGGTGGATGCCAAATGGATGGACCACCTGGATGCCATGGACCAGCTTCGGCATGGTATCGGCCTGCGCGCTTACGGCCAGCGGGATCCCTTGATCGAGTATAAATTTGAAGCCTACCAGATGTTCCAAGAGATGGTCGCCTCTATCCAGGAAGAAGTGGTGCGCTACCTGTACCACGTGCGGGTTGCCCTTCCGGAGGAGAGGCGGCCGCGGCGGGTTGTCGAGAACCGTTACCGGGAAGAAGGGCCGCGGCAACCTGTGAGGCGCGAACAGAAAATCGGCCGTAACGACCCCTGCCCGTGCGGCAGCGGGAAAAAATATAAGAAGTGCTGCGGCCTTTCGGCTTGAGGCCGCAAGGCGACTGAAAGCATTTTATTAGGGAAAGGATGGGAAAGGCGTGCTGGAAGATTTAAAACCCCGCTTTGAGAGCCTAAAGGAACGTTTAGAAGAATTGAGGGTTTCTCTTTGACCTGGCGGCGGCCCAGGAAGAGATAGAGCGGCTGGAAGAAGAAATGGGCAGCCCTGTCTTTTGGGAAGACCGCGAGCGGGCCGAAGCGGTGACCAGGCGGGTTACGGCTTTAAGGGAAAAGGTGGACCGGGTCGAGAACCTGGCGGCCAAGCTGGGGCAGATCCATGAGCTCTGGGAGCTGGCCCTGGCCGAAAAGGATGATTCCCTAGAAGAAGAAATAAGTAAAGAACTGGCAGAGATGGAAGGCAAAGTGGAGGAAGTGGCCGTAGGGACCCTCCTGTCCGGCCCGTACGACCGCAATAATGCCATTTTATCCCTTCACCCAGGGGCCGGGGGCACCGAATCCCAGGATTGGGCGGCCATGCTCCTCCGGATGTATACGCGCTGGGCCGAGGAACAAGGTTTTAACGTGGAACTCCTCGATTACCTGGAGGGCGAAGAGGCGGGGATTAAGAGCGCCACCCTACTGGTAAAAGGGGAGAATGCCTACGGCTACCTTAAAGCGGAAAAGGGGATCCACCGCCTGGTGCGCATTTCCCCCTTCGATGCTGCCGGCCGGAGGCACACCTCCTTTGCCTCCGTAGACGTAATCCCCGAAGTAGAGTTTGAGGACGACATCGAGATAAAACC
Source organism: Thermanaeromonas sp. C210 (assembly GCF_013167955.1). Taxonomy (NCBI): domain Bacteria; kingdom Bacillati; phylum Bacillota; class Clostridia; order Neomoorellales; family Neomoorellaceae; genus Thermanaeromonas; species Thermanaeromonas sp. C210. Next base: position 260,937 of record NZ_BLWF01000002.1, on the reverse strand, counting down.
GGAAGACCTTAAGATCGATACCTTTCGGTCCCAGGGAGCCGGCGGACAGTACGTAAATAAGACGGACTCGGCCGTGCGGATTACCCACCTCCCCACGGGGATTGTAGTTACGTGTCAGAATGAGCGTTCCCAACATGCTAACCGCCTAGCGGCCATGAAAATTCTAAAAGCCAAGCTGTTGGAAAGGAAGATGAAGGAGCAGGAGGAAGAGCTGGCCCGCCTCCGGGGCGAGCAGAGGGAAATAGCCTGGGGCAACCAGATCCGCTCTTACGTCTTCCACCCCTATAGCCTGGTAAAGGACCACCGGACAGGGGTGGAGGTGGGCAATGTGCAGGCCGTCATGGACGGGTGGCTGGATCCCTTTATCCAGGCCTACCTGCGGAAATATGCAAGCCCAAGGGCTTAGGGGCCGGAAAAAGAGAACCGGCTCCTTTTTTGTTCCCTTCCTCTGGCTAAATCGCGCTAGGCTAAAAAGTGGGTTAAATCTGAGTTACCTCCCCTTTCTGGGGCAAAGGCCTGCCCTGGCTCGCAAGCGAGCGAACAAGCCTTCGCGGCTGCCAAACTTCACGAAGCCGAAAGCGGAGGCGGGGCCGAGGCCATGAACGGCCGAGGCCGGCAACTGAGACAGGATGTCGAATTTGCCGGGAACCCCGCCGGAGCTTGAGGTTGAGTGACAGTTTGGCCCGCGAGGGTTTCTGGAGCGAGCGAAAGCCAGGCAGGCCTAGGCTAAAAAGCGGGGATGCGTCAGGTACTAAATCCTTGACAGCTTCCCTCCCGTGGATTAATATGGAATTAGTATTTTTGGGTTTTTTGGGGAATATTTTATTTACCTTTTGGGTATTTTGGGATCAAGATTCCATCCTGCAGGAAGGGGAGGATAGCCGTGAATCTGCCCAGTAACTGGGAGGGGGCCAAGAAGCTGGTGACGGAAAAGGCCCTCCAGGAAGCCTTCAAGTACATCGAGCGCAATCCGGAAGAAAATTTCCCCCGGCTGCTGAACTTCGCCCGCCTCATAGCCCGGAAGAAGGAGCACAAGGACCAGATCGACAGGCTCTTGCAGGCCTACCGGGAAAACGAAGCCGTCAGTACTTACGTTAACAGGCTCTTTACGCAACTGCATCCCAATGTGAAAAAGCGCATGGTCTACAACTGGTTTGTTAATGCCATGCTTTTGGGCATTCCCCGCCAGCAGCAGGTGGAAGAGGAGACGGGGATACATATCCCCAACTTCTTCTTGGTAGACCCTACCAGCGCCTGCAACCTGCGCTGTTACGGGTGCTGGGCGGGTAAGTATGCCCAGCACGATACCCTGGACCTGCCCTTGATGGACCGCCTCTGCCGGGAAGCTAAAGAGGTGGGTATTTACTGGCTGGCCATGTCGGGCGGGGAACCCTTCCTGTGGCCTCACTTATTCGAGCTGGCCGAACGCCACCCGGATATGGCCTTCATGATTTACACCAACGGAACCCTCATCGATGACCGAGTGGCCGACCGGATTGTGGAGGTGGGCAACATCTCCCCCGCCATCAGCATGGAGGGCTGGCGAGAACGAACCGACGGGCGCCGGGGACGGGGAGTCTTCGACCGCATAGTGGCCGCCATGGACCGGCTGCGGGAGAGGGGAGCGGTCTTCGGCGTCTCCATCACCATAACGAGACAAAACGTAGAAGAGATTACCAGCGACGAGTTCATCGACTTTTTGATCGAGCGCGGTGTGGCCTACGGCTGGACGTTCCATTATATACCTATCGGGAGGGACCCGGATCTTTCCCTGGTAATCACCCCCGAGCAGCGCGCGTATCTGGCGGAGCGCATCCCTTATATACGCACCCACAAGCCCATCCAGATCGCCGACTTCTGGAACGACGGTGAGTTAACCCTGGGCTGCATTGCCGGCGGCCGCCGTTACTTCCACATTACCGCCAGCGGAGCGGTGGAACCCTGCGCCTTTGTCCACTTTGCCGTGGACAATATCAAGGAAAAGAGCCTGAAGGAAATCCTGGCCTCTCCCCTGTTTAAGGCTTACCAGAAACGCCAACCCTTTAGCGACAACCTTTTGCGGCCCTGCCCCATCATCGATGTGCCTGTGGCCCTGCGCCAGATTGTGGCGGAAACCGGAGCCAAACCTACCCATGAGGGGGCCGAAGCGGTTTTGAGCGGCAGCATAGCCTCTTTTCTGGATGCCCACTCGGCCAGGTGGGCCCAGGTGGCCGACGGCATCTGGCAGGAGAGACACCCCGAATTAGGGAGTAAAGAATTGACAGCCGGCAAATAGGAATGGTATCCTGGTCGGGGGAAGGATTCCGACGTCACTAGGGGAGAGGACACCACCATGCTTACCCGGCGGCGACTAGAGTTCCTGAACCGGATAAAGAAGCTCTATCAGGAAACCCTGGCTCCCGTCCACTACGTCACCGTGGCGGAAAATCTCCGGGTCAGCAAGTGGACGGCCTATGACTTGCTGCGCGAGCTGGAAAAGGAAGGTTTTCTGGAGCGGGAATACGTGGTGAGCAGCGGGGATAAGCTGCGGGGTCGCTCTATGATCATGTTTGTGCCTACGGAGAAGGCCTACAAGGTGACGGACGGAGAAGCTGGCGGGGGGGGTACCCCGTGCGGCGAGTGGCAGGAAGTGAGGGAGCGGCTCCTCAACATCTTCAGGAGCTGGTCGCCTCGGGAGGTAAAAGGGGCACTTCCGGAGCTGATCCAGGAGCTCCAGGGTAAGGAACACCGCTTGATTGCAGGAGCGTATACTTTGACCGTGCTGCTCATTTACCTGAGATCCCTGGGAGAGAAGGGGCTGGCTTACATACGAGCCGCCCTGGAGAAGGTAGCCCGGCCCGAATGGGGTCTGGCCCTGGTTACCGGGACCGTCCTGGGCATGGCGGCCAAAGACCCACCCCAGGTGCCCTTTGTCACCCAGGTGACGCGTTATATACACCACCTCCAGGAGGAGATGGAACACTTCACCCTGCGGGAAAAAAAGCTTTTGGCCGATTTTATGCGGGAGGCCCTGAAACAGAATTAAGAAGGTGATTTTAGCGGCCTGGGATCCACACCCCAGGCTGTTTTGTTGGAGTTTCCGGCAAAGGCCGGTAGTTGACTATTATAAACCCAGGGTGTGCCGTAAACTAAATAGGCAGGAGTTTGACGCCCGATGTCGAAGAAACTGGAACGGGAAATACGTTCATATATAGGGATAACGGCGGGCTGTTTTTTGACGGGGTTGGGCCTCGTTCTTTTTTTGGTGCCCAATAAAATAGCCGCCGGCGGAGTTAGCGGCCTGGCCACGGTCCTCTATCATATTATCGGGGTCCCCGTAGGGCTGACCATGCTGGTCCTCAACGTACCCCTTTTTATGGCCGGGCTCAAAGTCCTGGGCCTGCGTTTCGGGGTCAAAACCCTTTACGGCACCGTGGCCCTTTCCCTCCTTACCGACGCTTTAAGCCTCGTGTTGCGTCCAGCTACCTTTGACTCTCTTTTGGCCGCCATTTACGGTGGTATCCTTACCGGGGTAGGGTTGGGGGTCGTTTTTCGTTCCGGGGGTAGTACCGGGGGCACCGATCTGGCGGCCCTTCTTTTCCGGCGGTTTACCTCCTTGAGCGCCGGGATGGGTTTGTTGGTGGTGGATGCCCTGGTTATCGCCCTGGCGGGAATAGTGTTCGGCATGGAACTCGCCCTTTATGCCCTTCTGGCCCTTTTTCTTGCCAGCCGGGCCATCGATACCGTGCAGGAAGGTGGTGGATTTGCCAAGGCAGCCGTCATTATTTCGGATCACAGTGCGGAAATCGCCCGCCGGATTTTGACCGACCTGGACCGGGGAGCCACGGGGATCTGCGGGCGTGGAGTCTATACCAACCGGGGGCGCGAACTGCTTCTGGTAGTCGTCCAGCGGGCCGAAGTGACCAGGCTGAAGAACCTGGTGGCCGAAGTAGACCCCCGGGCCTTTGTAATCGTGAGCAATGTACATGAAGTTCTAGGGGAAGGCTTTCGCGAATGGAGGGACAATTGAATTGGACTGGCTGCACGACTTAGAAGAAAAAGCCCGCCTCATCCGGAGGGATATTGTTACCATGATAGGGGTGGCCGGTTCGGGCCATCCCGGCGGCTCCCTATCGGCGGTGGAAATCGTGACCGCCCTTTACTTCCACATCATGCGGCTAGATCCCCAGAACCCCGACTGGCCGGACCGGGACCGCTTCATCCTGTCCAAGGGACATGCGGCCCCCCTCCTTTATGCAGTCCTCGCCCACAGGGGCTATTTCCCCCGGGAAGAGCTTTTTACCTTAAGGAAGCTGGGCAGCCGGCTACAGGGGCATCCCGACCGCAAGTCCCTGCCGGGGGTGGAAATGTCCACCGGCTCCCTGGGCCAGGGGTTGTCCGTAGCCAACGGCATCGCCCTGGCGGGCCGTCTAGACGGGCGCTCCTATCGGGTTTATGTGTTGTTGGGGGATGGGGAGCTGGAGGAAGGTATGGTCTGGGAAGCGGCTATGGCGGCAGCCCACTATAAGCTGGACCGGGTTACCGCCTTCGTCGACCACAACGGGCTCCAAATCGACGGTCCTATAAGGGAAGTTTTGTCGCCGGAACCCATTGCCGCCAAGTTCCAGGCCTTCGGGTGGGAAGTTTTAACCATTGACGGTCACGATTTCGGCCAGATAATCCGGGCCGTGGAAGAAGCTAAAGGGATTAAAGGCCGGCCCACGGCCATTGTGGCCGAAACTGTGAAGGGCAAAGGAGTGGGCTTCATGGAGCATCAGGTGGGTTGGCACGGTGTGGCTCCCAAGCCGGAGGAAGTCGAACGGGCCCTCAATGAACTGGAAAGGGGGGAGGGCCGTGGCTAAATTGGCTACCAGGGAAGCCTACGGCCGGGCCCTGGTGGAGCTGGGCCGGCAAGACGAGCGGGTGGTGGTTCTGGACGCCGATCTTTCCAAATCCACCAAGACCGAATACTTTGCCCGCGAATTTCCCCACCGGTTCTTTAATATGGGCATTGCCGAGCAGAACTTAATGGGCACCGCCGCGGGATTGGCCCTCTGCGGCAAGATTCCTTTTGCCAGCAGTTTTGCCATCTTTGCTACGGGGCGGGCCTTCGAGCAGGTGCGCAATTCCATAGCCTACCCCCGGCTAAATGTAAAAATTGCCGCCAGCCATGCCGGGATCACCGTGGGGGAGGACGGCGCCTCCCACCAGTCGGTGGAGGACATCGCCCTTATGCGGGCCCTTCCCAACATGACGGTGATCGTGCCGGCCGACGGGGTGGAAACCCGTCAGGCCGTTTTCGCCGCCGCCCGGCATGAGGGGCCGGTGTATATTCGCCTGGGCCGTATGAGCGTTCCGATCATCTACGATGAGGACTACCGGTTCCAGGTGGGGAAGGCCCACCGCCTGCGCCGCGGCAGGGATGCCACCATCCTGGCCTGCGGCTATATGGTAGCCCTGGCCCTGGAAGCCGCCCGGCGTCTGGAGGCCGAAGGCCTCTCGGTGGGAGTCTTGAACGTGAGCACTATTAAACCCCTGGATCGGGAGGCCGTGGTAGAGGCGGCCCGGGAGACCGGTGCCCTGGTTACGGCCGAGGAGCACAGCATTATAGGCGGTTTGGGCAGCGCCGTGGCCGAGGTCCTGGCGGAAGAATACCCGGTTCCCCTGCGGAGGGTTGGCCTGCGGGATACCTTCGGGGAGTCCGGTTCCCCGGAAGATCTTTTACGTCGATATGGCCTGTCGGTGCCAGACATAGAAAAAAATGTCAGGGAAGTTCTGTTACAAAAGTAGACCTCCGAAGAGGAATTTTGCTGGTAATGTCGAAAACAACCCTACGGGGTTGTTTCTTTCTGTCTTCTTTGGGGGTAGGTGAAGGGTTGGTCCAGTTTTTCAACGTAACCAAAGTCTACAACCAGAACATATATGCCCTGAAGGATGTCAGCGTAAAAATCGATAAAGGTGAGTTTGTGTTTCTGGTGGGGCCCAGCGGGGCAGGAAAAACAACTTTTATTCGTTTGCTGTTCCGCGAGGAGCTGCCTACCAAGGGTCAAATCATTGTGGCGGGCCGCAGCATAACGCGCCTCCGCCCCCGCGAAATACCCATGCTTCGCCGTAATATTGGCGTTATCTTTCAGGATTTTCGCCTTCTGCCGGACCGTACCGTCTTCGAGAATGTGGCCTTTGCCTTGCAGGTGGTCGAAGCGCCTCCCCGGGAGATCAAGGCCAGGGTGGAGGAGGTCCTGGCCCAGGTAGGGTTGCTGGGCAAGGCCCATCTTTTTCCCCACCAGCTTTCGGGCGGTGAACAGCAGCGGACGGCCATTGCTCGGGCCATTGTCAACCGTCCCCGCATCCTCATGGCGGACGAGCCCACCGGGAACCTGGATCCCGCCACCTCCCGGGAGATCATGGCTTTACTCCTGGAAATCAACCGCCTGGGCACCACCGTCATCATGGCCACCCATGCCTGGGATATAGTCAACACGCTAAAACGGCGGGTCATCGCCCTGGACAAGGGCCGGCTGGTGCGCGACGACAGGGAAGGGGTTTACGGTTATGAAGCTTAGGACCTTCGGGCTGTTCCTGCGGCAGGCCGCCCTTTCCCTGTGGCGCAATGCCTGGATGAGCTTGGCGGCAGCCATCAGCGTGGCGGTGACCCTTTTTATCTTAGGTACCTTCATCCTCCTCATCCTCAACATTAACTTTATCGCCACTACTTTGCAGTCTAACGTGGAAATTGCCGCCTTTTTAGAAGTAGATGTTCCGCGCTCAGAGGCCCTGGCTTTACAGGAGCGCCTTAAGAATTTCCCAGGAGTAACCGATGTAGTGTTGGTGACCAAAGAGGAAGGCCTTAAGACCCTGGCCCAGCAGTTCGGGAGCGAAGAAGAACTCCTGAAGGCCACAGGGGGAGTGAACCCCCTGCCCGATTATCTGCGCGTCAAGGTGCAGGACCCGGCCCAGATCGGCGAAATCGCCCAAGCCATCCACAGCATGCCGGGGGTAGAAGAGGTCAACTACGGTCAGGCGGTGGTGGAAAGGCTGCTGGCGGTGGTGCGCTGGGTGCGCTACCTGGGGGCCGGCATAGTGGTTCTCCTCGGTGTCGGTAGCCTCCTGCTTCTCATGATCACCATTCGCTTGGCGGTTTACGCCCGGCGCCGGGAGATCAACATCATGAAATACGTGGGGGCTACCGACTGGTTTATCCGTTGGCCTTTTCTGCTGGAGGGCTTCTTTTTGGGCCTCACAGGGGGAGCTCTGGCAGCGGCTGCCGTGGCGGCCGGGTATTCGTCCCTCGTGAACAAAATTAGTCTAAGCCTGGTGTTTGTCCCCCTTCTGCGGGAGGGGTGGATCTTGTGGTATAGCGGTTTGGGCTTGACAGCCGGTGGGGCGGCTATAGGGGCGGCGGGAAGCCTTTTGGCCGTCCACCGCTTCTTGAAGGTTTAGCGGTCTGGGTTGCAGTATAATAAGGGAGGGTATGCCTTGCGTTCGCGAACGTTGGCCGGCATTATAGCCCTGTTTTTTCTCCTCGGCGTATCTCCTGCGGCCGGCAGCGGTTCTGATTTAGATGACCTGCGGCAGCAGCAGAAGGAACTGGAATCCAAGATCAAACAACAGAACCGGCTTCTGGAGAACAAGAAAAGCGAAGGAGAGGAGCTCCTGCAACAGCTTGAGGAGCTGGAGGCCGAGATAAAGGCCAAGGAACAGGAAATCCAGAGGCTGGAGGCGGAACTAGAGGCAGCCCAGGCGCGTGTGGATCGAGCTGCGGAAGAACTGGCGCGGGCAGAGGCCATGCAGCAGGAGCGCATCGATCTTTTCTGCCGGCGGCTCAAGGAAATCTATCAGAACGGTCAGGTAAGCTATCTGGAAGTCCTGCTCCAGTCCACGAGCTTTAATGATTTCGTGGTGCGCATGGAGTTGCTGGGTAAAATTGCCGAGAACGATATGCGCCTTGTAGAAGAGATCAAGGCGGAGATGGAGCGGATTGCCGCCCAGAAGGCGGCCCTGGAAGCGGAGCGGGACGCCCTGGCCAAGCTGAAGCGCCAGGCCGACGGGGAGCGGGCCGTGCTGGCCTCGCGCCAGGCCGAAAAACAGCGGCTCCTGGCCCGGGTGGAAGAGGAGAAGAAGAGGGTAGCCCAGGCCCTGGACGAATTGGAGGCTTTGTCCCGTCAGATTGCGGCCAAGATCCGGGCCATCCAGGCACAGAACAGGCGGCAGCTAGGTCCCCGGGGCACCAGCGATCTCTTATGGCCGCTGCGCGGATATACCAGCATCTCTTCACCCTTCGGCTGGCGCATTCACCCCCTGCTGAAGACCCAGCGGTTCCACAGCGGCATTGATATACCGGCTCCCATGGGAACCGAGGTGCTGGCCGCTGAAGACGGGCAGGTCATTTCCACCGGTTTCTTGGGAGCTTACGGGAATCACATAATCATTGATCACGGGGGCGGGTTCTCCACCATGTATGCCCACCTCTCTGCCATCCTAGTGAGGGAGGGACAGGAGGTAAAGCGGGGGCAGGTAATCGGGCGAGTGGGTTCCACCGGGTGGAGCACGGGACCCCACCTGCACTTCGAAACCCAGTTGCGAGGGGAGCCTACCAATCCGCTCCAGTATTATTGATACTAAAAGACGAGGCGCTCACATATGATGGACTAGCAGGTGCAAACTAAGTTATCAGGTAGGCGGTGGCAGGCTTGCGGAAAACCTGGCGTCGAGTTGTTTATGGCCTCCTGGCCCTTTGCGTATTGGTGACCGCAGGATTGGTCGTGGCGGTGGCGGCCCACTACCAGAGGGTCCAGGAGGCAGTACGGGTTTACAGTCTGGTACGGTGGCAGTCTTTAAACCCCGTTCCGGTGGACAAATTGCTGGAGGGGGCCATCAAGGGTATGGTGGAAGCCCTTGATGACCCTTATTCTTCTTATTTGCCCCCTGACGTGTACCGGCGGTTAGAAGAACATGTACAGGGTACCTACGGCGGAGTGGGCTTACTTATTACCCTGGAGGAGGAAGACAGGCGCTTAGTGGTGGTTTCCCCTTTCAAAGGCAGTCCTGCCTGGCGGGCGGGTATAAAGAGCGGGGATTATATCCTGGCCATCGACGACCGCGACACGGCGGGTATGGACCTGGATACCGCCGCCAGCCTTATGCAGGGCGAACCTGGAACCCGCGTCCAACTCACGGTCCTCACTCCGGGGGCGGCGGAGCCGCGCAAGATTACCCTGGTACGGGAAAACATTAAAATACCTACCGTGGATGGTCGGATGCTTCCGGCCTACCCTGGAATCGGTTACATCAGCCTCAGCATGATCAACGAACAGACGGGGAGAGACCTGGGACAGCTACTGGGAGAGCTGCGGGGGCAGGGCTTGCGGGGCCTGGTGCTGGACCTGCGCAACAACCCCGGGGGATCCCTGCACGGCGCGGTGGAAGTGGCGTCCTACTTTGTGCCCCGGGGGCCGGTGGTCTACATTGTGGACCAGAAAAGGACCGAGGCCCTGGAGGCCACGGGACACAATATTCAGGTGCCCCTGGTGGTGCTGATAAACAAGGGCAGTGCCAGCGCGGCGGAAATAATAGCCGGGGCCATAAAAGACACCGGGTCGGGAGTTCTGGTAGGGGAGACTAGCTTCGGCAAAGGGGTAGTGCAGACCCTTTTCGAGTTGAAGGGAGGTGCGGCGGTTAAGCTCACCACCCATAAATACTTGACGCCGGCAAAAAGGGATATAGATAAAACCGGGATAACACCCGACTACCAGGTGCCCCTTGATCCCCAGGTGGAGCAAGAAGTCCTGGCCAACCCTCCCGACCTGGAGCGGGATGCCCAGTTAAAGAAGGCGGTGGAAATTCTGCAGGCAAAGCTGGCCGAGCGCCCGGCGGCTTGAGGGAGACCTTTTTTCGGGTTATTAAGGGCCGGCGGACATGCGAAAAGGCCCCGGGCGAGCGGCAGGGGGGCGAGTTTTTAGGTGGCTTGGCCGCCAACGAGGTATTTTAGTAGGGAGCAGGATGAAGCGTTGATACCTTTACAGGACATTATTCCCTTTATCCTTCATGCGCAGCTGAGTCTGCTGTTAAATCCTCTTTTCTGGCTGCTGGTGCTCCTGGTGGGCTACCAGTATCGGCGGGTGACGCGGCTGAAACAGGAGCTCTTTGGCGTGGGCGGGGAACCCGTCTGGCAGTACACCCTTCTGGCTACCTTTCACGGCCTCCTGGGGGGCCTGGGAGGTAGCTTCGTTATGGTGCTGGTGGGTGTTTCGCTGAGTAACATAGGAATTAGTTATTTATGGGGCCTGGCCCTAATCCTCATGCTTTTGAGCCCCCGCTTCCTCTGTTTTTCCTATGCGGGGGGCATTGTCTCCCTGGTCAGCCTGATTTTTGGTTGGCCCCAGGTAGATGTTCCTCACCTCATGGGCCTGATAGCCGTGTTACACATGGTGGAGGCGGTCCTCATCCGTATAAGCGGGCACTTGGGCGCTGTTCCCGTATACACCGAGCACCGGGGGCAGGTGGTGGGAGCCTTCAACATGCAGAAGTTCTGGCCTATCCCCATTGCCGCCCTGGCTCTGGTATCCCTGCCGCCGTGGCTGCAGGCGGGCGGGGTAGTACCCATGCCTGATTGGTGGCCCCTGATCCGGCCGGCGGCCATGCCCGATCCTGAAGAGGCCCTGTTTGTAGTGCTGCCGGTAGCGGCGGGGTTGGGATACGGCGACGTGGCCATTACCACTTCCCCGGAACAAAAGAGCAGGGTGTCGGCCCGCCACCTGGCCTTCTACAGTCTCATACTGCTGGGCTTGGCCATCCTGGCTTCTTATGTCCGCCCCCTGGCCTGGCTGGCGGCCCTCTTTGCCCCTCTGGGCCACGAGTGCACCATATGGTTGGGGCGCCGGGCGGAAGCAAAAGGGCAGGCCTTTTACGTTTTTACCGAGAGCGGTGCCAGAATACTCGATGTTACCAAGAACAGCGCCGCCGCCCGGCTCGGGCTCAGGAGCGGCGACATTATTCTAGAGGTCAACGGTTTTCCGGTGACGGGCCGTGCGAGCCTGGCCGAGGCCGTGAGCGCAGGGGGAGGCAGGTTGGAGGTGCGGTTCTACCAAAGGGAAAGCGGGCAGGAACGGGTGGCCCTAACTTATAAAGGGCCCGATGAACCTCTAGGGACTATTTTGGTACCGGAGCCCGGGGATAAGCCCCAGGTAGAACTCTCCACCCGCGGCTGGCTCTATCGGTGGTGGCGGCAACACAAGGGTTAACTACCCGGAAAGTTGCCGCCACTACTCTTTGTGGTATAATACAGGGCAAGGGGGGGAAGGAATGGCTCGTTTCGTCCTGAAGGCTGATTTTGAGCCTAAGGGAGACCAGCCCAAGGCCATTGCGGCCCTGGTGGAGGGGCTTAAAAAGGGTTATCGCCACCAAACCCTGTTGGGAGCTACGGGCACGGGGAAAACCTATACCATGGCCCAGGTTATCCAGGCGGTACAGCGTCCCACCCTGGTGCTGGCTCCTAATAAGACCCTGGCGGCCCAGCTGTGCGGGGAATTCAAGGAGTTCTTCCCCCATAACGCGGTAGAGTATTTTGTGAGCTATTACGATTACTACCAGCCGGAGGCCTATGTACCGGAAACCGATACTTATATTGAGAAGGATAGCTCCATCAATGACGAGATAGATAAGCTGCGCCACTCGGCCACTGCCGCCCTGTTCGAGCGGAGAGACGTTATTATCGTGGCCAGCGTGTCCTGTATTTACGGCCTGGGTTCTCCCGAGGACTACAGCAAGCTCATGGTATCCCTGCGGGAGGGCCAGGAATACGATCGGGATGCCATTATCCGCAAACTGGTGGATATCCAGTACACCCGCAATGATTACGAACTGCGGCGGGGTACCTTCCGCGTCCACGGCGACGTCCTGGAAATATTCCCGGCTTCCTTTGATGCCAAGGCCATTCGCGTCGAGTTCTTCGGAGACGAAGTGGAACGCCTGCTGGAGATAGACACCCTGACGGGCGAAATCCTCGGGCGGCGTTACCACGTGGCCATCTTCCCCGCCAGCCACTATGTGGTGGAAGAGGCCAAGATGGAGCGGGCCCTGGCCAGTATTGAGGCCGAGCTGGAAGAGCGCCTTAAGGAGCTGAGGGACGCCGGGAAGCTCCTGGAGGCCCAGCGCCTGGAACAGCGCACCCGCTTTGATCTGGAGATGATGCGGGAAGTCGGGTTCTGTAAAGGGATCGAGAACTACTCGCGCCACCTCACCGGCCGGGCTCCGGGAGAACCGCCTTACACCCTGCTGGATTACTTTCCGCCCGATTTCCTGCTTTTCATTGACGAATCCCATATCGCCGTGCCCCAGATCGGGGGCATGTACGAGGGCGACTATTCCCGCAAGAAAACGTTAGTAGAATACGGCTTCCGCCTGCCCTCGGCCCTGGACAACCGGCCCTTGACCTTTGCCGAATTCATGGACCGCGTGAACCAGGTTATCTACGTATCGGCCACGCCGGGGCCCTTTGAGCTGGAGCACTCCCAGCAGGTCGTGGAGCAGATCATCCGGCCCACCGGGCTGGTGGACCCGGAAGTCATCGTCCGGCCGGTGGCGGGTCAGATGGACGACCTCCTGGGAGAGATCAGGAAGAGGGTGGCCAAGAACCAGCGGGTGCTGATAACCACCCTTACCAAGAGGATGGCCGAGGCCCTGACCGACTACCTGCAGGAAATGGGCATCAAGGTGCGCTACCTCCATTCGGATATCAACGCCATTGAGCGCATGGAAATCGTCCGGGACCTGCGCCTGGGGGTCTTCGACGTCCTGGTGGGCATCAACCTGCTGCGGGAAGGGTTGGACCTGCCGGAGGTGTCCCTGGTGGCCATCCTGGACGCCGACAAGGAAGGGTTCCTGCGCTCGGAACGCTCCCTCATCCAGACCATCGGGCGGGCCGCCCGCAATGCCGAGGGTCAAGTCATAATGTATGCCGATACCATTACGGAATCCATGCGCCGGGCCATTGATGAGACCAACCGGCGCCGCAAGATCCAGATGGAGTACAATCGGAAGCACGGCATCACCCCCCGGACGGTGGTCAAACCTGTGCGGGATGTCATCGAGGCCACCCGGGCGGCCGAAGAGCCGGCCACCTACCGGGCCAAACCGCCTCAAAAGAAGATGAACCGTAGAGAGCTGCGCTCCCTCATAAAGCGCCTGGAGAAGGAAATGCGGGAAGCGGCCCGGCGCCTCGAATTCGAGCGGGCGGCTGAACTGCGGGACGCCATCCTGGAGCTAAAGGAGCAGGCAGGCTAGCACCGGGGGCGGGCCGGGGCCGCCCGTCCGCAAGGGGACCGGGAACCGGTAAGGTCTTTGAGGGAGGGCATAGGGTAGGGATCTGGTATATGCCTAAAGAAAAGATCGTAGTCAAAGGTGCACGAGCCCACAATTTAAAGAATATCGATATAGAAATTCCCCGGGATAAGCTGGTGGTCATTACGGGGTTATCCGGGTCAGGGAAGTCCTCCCTGGCCTTTGATACCATTTACGCCGAGGGACAGCGCCGCTACGTGGAATCCCTATCGGCCTATGCCCGCCAGTTTTTGGGGCAGCTGGATAAGCCGGATGTGGACTACATCGAGGGCCTGTCGCCGGCTATTGCCATCGATCAGAAGACGGCCAGCCATAACCCCCGCTCTACCGTGGCCACGGTAACGGAAATCTACGATTACCTGCGCCTCCTTTTTGCGCGGGTGGGCCGGGTCCACTGCCCCCGGTGCGGACGGGCCATCGCTCCCCAGACGGTATCCCAGATGGTAGACCGCCTGCTGGCTTATCCCCAGGACACCCGGCTGCAGATCCTGGCGCCGGTGGTCCGGGGCCGCAAGGGAGAGTACCGCTCCCTTCTAGAGGAGATCCGCCGGAACGGCTACGTCCGGGTGCGGGTCGACGGTGAGCTGCGGGAGACCTCGGAAGAGATCAGGCTGGACAAGAACAAAAAGCATACCATAGAGGTTGTGGTGGACCGCCTTAAGATCCGGCCGGGCATTGAAAGGCGTTTGGCCGACTCCCTGGAAACCGCCCTTAAACTGGCGGATGACGTAGCCCTGGTGGAGGTGGAGGGCGGCGAAGACCTCCTCTTCAGCGCCAAGTTTGCCTGTCCCGACTGCGGTTTCAGCCTGCCGGAAGTGGCGCCGCGGCTGTTTTCCTTCAACAGCCCCTACGGGGCCTGCCCTGTATGCACGGGCCTGGGCACCAGCATGGAAGTGGACCCGGCCCTGGTTATACCCGACCCTACCCTCACGTTGAGGGAGGGGGCCATTGCTCCCTGGGGCCGCGGGGCCAACGGCTACCTCCAGATGCTGGAGTGCGTAGCCGAGCATTACGGCTTCAGTCTGGATGAGCCGGTGCGCAACCTGAAGCCGGAACATGTCCAGGTCCTCCTTTACGGCAGCGGGCGGGAGAGGATCCGCTTTCGCTACACGAACCGCTTCGGTGAGCACCGCAGCTACGAGGCCTCCTTCGAGGGCGTTATACCCAACCTGGAGAGGAGGTACCAGGAGACCGAGTCCGAATGGTCGCGAGCGGAGATCGAGGAGTTCATGAGCAAGAAACCCTGTCCCGCCTGCCAGGGAGCCCGGCTGAAGCCCGAGGCCCTGGCGGTACGCGTGGGGGGTAAGAATATTTATGAGGTAACCCGGCTTTCGGTGGCCGAGGCCCGGGAGTTCTTCGACGGGCTGGACCTCACCGAGCGGGAGCGGATAATCGCCCGGCAGATTCTAAAGGAGATCCGGTCCCGCCTGCAGTTCTTGATAGATGTGGGCCTCGACTACCTCACCCTGGACCGGCCGACCTCCACCCTCTCGGGAGGGGAGGCCCAGCGTATTCGCTTGGCCACCCAGATCGGGTCCCAGCTGGTGGGCGTGCTGTACATTTTGGACGAGCCCAGCATAGGGCTGCACCAGCGGGACAACGCGCGCCTCATAGCCACCCTGAAACACCTGCGCGACCTGGGCAACACGGTTATTGTCGTGGAGCACGATGAGGAAACCATGCGGGAAGCCGACTTTATCATCGATATCGGGCCCGGCGCCGGCGCCCACGGAGGCCAGGTGGTGGTGGCCGGGCCCTTAAACGAGGTCATGGCCTGTCCCCATTCTTTGACCGGCCAGTACTTGAGCGGCCAGCGCCGCATCCCCGTCCCGGCCGTCAGGAGGAAGCCGACGGAGAAGTGGCTGGAAATTTTGGGGGCGAGGGAACACAACCTCAAGGACATCGATGTCCGTTTTCCCCTGGGGACCTTTATCTGTGTGACCGGGGTGTCCGGGTCGGGGAAGAGCACCTTGGTGAACGAAATTTTGTATGCCGCCCTGGCCCAAAAGCTCAACGGCGCCCGGACGGCGCCCGGACGGTTCAGGGAGATCAGGGGAATCGAGCACCTGGACAAAGTTATTGCCGTGGACCAGGCGCCCATCGGCCGTACGCCCCGTTCAAACCCGGCTACCTACACCGGCGCCATGGACGATATCCGCAGTTTATTTGCCGCCACCCCCGAGGCCCGAGCCCGGGGCTACAAGCCGGGTCGCTTCAGCTTTAACCTTAAAGGCGGCCGCTGTGAGGCCTGCCGCGGCGACGGTATCATCAAGATTGAGATGCACTTCTTACCCGACGTGTACGTACCCTGTGAGGTGTGCAAGGGTAAGCGCTATAGCCGGGAAACCCTTGAAGTCAAATACAAAGGCAAGTCCATTGCCGATGTCCTGGATATGACCGTGGACGAGGCCGTCGAATTCTTTTCCGCCATTCCCCGCCTGCACCGGCGCCTCAGCACCCTCCAGGACGTGGGGCTGGGCTATATTAAACTGGGCCAGCCGGCCACTACTTTGTCCGGGGGAGAGGCCCAGCGGGTTAAGCTGGCCACGGAACTCGCCCGGCGGAGCAATGGCCGGACCCTGTACATACTGGATGAGCCCACCACGGGCCTCCACATGGCCGATGTCCACCGCCTGCTCACGGTGCTGCAGCGGCTGGTGGATGCGGGCAACACCGTGGTGGTGATTGAGCACAATCTGGATGTGATCAAGTCCGCCGACTACGTCATCGACCTGGGACCGGAAGGCGGGGACCGCGGCGGCTGGGTGGTGGCGGCCGGAACGCCGGAGGAGATCTGCCAGGTCCCTGCTTCCTACACGGGCCAGTTTCTCCAACCTGTGCTGGAGCGGGACCGGCCCTTCAACAACGAAATACGCCATGCGGGCTAAACCGCGGGGGAGGCCTGCTTTATTGCCCCCCCTTTTCTTCTCTGCTATAATGTTCCCAAGGTGTGCGGGGGCCTCTAAAGGGCGGGGGTTGGATGCCTACCCTTCAGTTCGGATTTAGAGTGGGAGGTTGTCGCCCCATGACAACGTACTGGAACAGCGCGGGTAAAGCTCATACCGCGGCCACGGTTAAACTGGCCGTAGAGAGGGCGCGGGAGCTGGGGATCAAACATATAGTGGTGGCCTCGGTTACGGGCTATGCCGCGGAGATGCTATTGAAGTATCCCGATCTGGAGAGGATATGCGTTACCCACCAGGCGGGCTTCAGCCGGCCCGGCGAGATGGAGATGCCCGCGGAGGTGCGGCGACGGCTGGAGGAGGGCGGTATGAAGGTCCTCACTACCACCCACCTCATGGCCGGTCTGGACCGGGCCTTGCGGCTGAAATTCCAGGGGTTGTACCCCTCAGAAATCGTGGCCAACACTCTGCGCCTTTTCGGACAGGGAACGAAGGTGGCAGTGGAGGTTGCCGGTATGGCCCTGGATGCCGGCCTTATACCCTACGGCGTGGATGTGGTCTCCCTCGGCGGGAGCAGCGAGGGCCTGGACACTGCCCTGGTGGTGCGTCCGGCCCATTCCCAGCATTTCTGGGAAACCAAGGTCAAGGAGATCATCTGCAAGCCACGGGAGTTCTAGGGTGCCATGCAGCTGGAGGAGAAGCTGGCCTGTCTGCCGGACCACCCGGGCGTCTACCTCATGAGGGATGCCAGCGGCAAAATCATCTATGTGGGCAAAGCGGCTTCCCTCAAGAGCCGGGTCCGTTCCTATTTTCACGGTCAGCGGCCGCCGCGGGTGGAGGCCCTGGTGCGCCAGATTGCCGACCTGGAGTACATCCTTACTGACAACGAAGTAGAGGCCCTTATTCTAGAATGCAACTTAATTAAAGAGCACCGGCCGCGCTATAACGTTAATCTCAAGGACGACAAGACCTATCCCTATCTTAAAATTACCGTGCAGGAAGAGTTCCCCCGCCTCCAGGTAACCAGACGGGTGGTGCGGGACGGTTCCCGCTACTTCGGCCCCTATACCCGGGTAGGGGCCTTGAAAGAGACCTTGAAGCTCCTGGGGCATCTCTTTCCCGTCCGGACCTGCCGCGATACCCCCTTGAAATCCAAGGGCCGTCCCTGCCTGAACGCCCACATCGGACGGTGCCTGGCCCCGTGTACCGGCCGGGTCAGTGCGGAAGAGTACCGACAGGCCGTCACCAACATGGTCCTGTTTCTAGAAGGAAAACAGGAAGACGTGGTCCGGGCCCTGCGTTCGGAAATGGAGGAGGCGGCCGCCAGGCTGGAATTCGAAAGGGCGGCCCGGCTGCGGGATAGGCTCAAGGCGGTGCAAGAGGTCCTAGAGCAGCAAAAGGTGGTAAGCCACGATTTCGACGACCGCGACGCCATCGCCCTGGCCCGGGAACAGGGGGAAGCCGTGGGGATGCTCTTCTTCATCCGGCAGGGAAAGATCATCGGACGGGAGCACTTTTTCCTGGAGGGCCAGGAAGGGCTGAAAACGGAAGAAGTCATGGCCGCCCTGGTAAAACAATACTACAGCCGGGGAGGAGAAATCCCGCCGGAGATTCTCCTGCACGATCCCGTGGAGGACCAGGAAACCATTGAAGCCTGGCTTTCCCGCCAGCGCGGCCGCAAGGTAAGGCTCAAGGTGCCTCGCCGCGGCGAGAAGGCTAAACTCCTGGCCATGGTCTATGAGAATGCCCGGACCGTCCTGCAGGAGCACCTCCTGGCCCGGGAAAGGAGGGAAGCCGGCGCCGCAGCAGCCCTGGAGGAGCTTAAAGGATTCCTGGCCCTGCCTGCGCTGCCCCACCGGATGGAGGCTTACGACATTTCTAATCTACAGGGCAGCGAAGTGGTGGGGTCCATGGTGGTCTTTGAAAAGGGACAGCCGCAGCCTGCTGCCTACCGCCGCTTCCGCATCAAAAACGTCAAGGGGCCCAACGATTTTGCCTCTCTCCAGGAGGTGCTGGAGCGGCGGTTCCGGCGGCTGAAGGAAGGAGATCCCAAATTTTCCGTACGGCCCGACCTCGTCCTCATCGACGGGGGCCGGGGTCAGCTCAACGCAGCCCGGGAGGTAATGCGGCGCCTGGGGGTAGGGGACATTCCCACCTTCAGCCTGGCCAAGGGTGAGGAGCTCCTCTACCGGGAGGAAGAAGCCCCCCCCCTGGAACTGCCGCGGGATAGCGCAGCCTTACGCCTCCTGCAGCGCCTCCGGGATGAAGCCCACCGCTTCGCCATTACCTTCCACCGCCAGCGGCGCTTAAAGGGGGCCACGGCCTCGGCCCTGGACGACATCCCGGGCGTGGGTCCCAAGCGCAAGCGGAACCTCTTGCGCCATTTCGGTTCCCTGGAGAACATCCGGCGGGCGAGTGTAGAGGAACTGGCGAGGGTAGAAGGGATGAACCGGGCGGTGGCGCTGAAAATCAAGGAAGCCCTGGATTGACCTGTTCCCCCAGGAACCCCGACGAGGGCGGCCGGGGCGTCCGGCCCACCAGATGCGGTACCCTGCGCGGGGTCACCGTCTTTGCTCTTTTGCTCGAAGGGAAGGAGAAGAACCGTTGCCTGAGATTCGCCTAGTTGCCCTGGACCTTGACGGCACCCTCCTGGACAGCCGGTCTGACCTGGAACCCCGGGCGAAAGAAGCTGTTCGCCGGGTGCAGGAAAAAGGGGTGGGCGTTACCCTGGCCACCGGCCGCATGTTCCGTTCCGCCCTGCCCTTTGCTCAGGAGCTGGGCCTCTCCCTGCCCTTGATCGTATATAACGGCGCCCTCATAAAGGATCCCCTGTCGGGGAAAGTATTCTGGCAGAGGCTGCTGCCCCTCGAGGTAGCCAGAAGCCTGGTCCTGAAGGCCCGGGCTTATAATCTGGCCTTTAATATTTATATAGACGACGAGCTCCTGGTAGAGGATGTGCGGTCGGAAAACATCTTGTATTCCCAGCAGGCCCGGGTGCCCCTTAATAGAGTAGACGATATGTTGAAGGTTCTTAAGACGGAGCCCATTAAATTTGTCGCCGTGCACCACGGGCCCGAATTAGACCGGCTGGAGGAGGAGGTGAGGCGGGATCTGGGAGACAGGGTATATATAACGCGCTCTTTTCCCCACTACCTGGAGATCATCAACCCCGAGGCCAGCAAGGCCAAGGGGCTGGCCCTCCTGGCGGCGAGCCGGGGGATATCCCCCCGGGAAGTCATGGTAATCGGCGACAGCTTCAACGATGTGGATATGTTTCGCTTTGCCGGCCTGGCGGTGGCCATGGGCAACGCCCCGCCTGGCGTCCGGGCGCATGCCGACTACGTTACGGGCACCAACGACGAAGGCGGCGTGGCCGAAGCTCTCACTCGGTTTATACTGGAGAGATAACCATGCAGGGAAAACGAAATTTGCGCCTGGTCATCGTTACCGGCCTGTCGGGGGCGGGCAAGACGCAGGCTATTCGCTTCTTGGAGGATCTGGGGTTTTTCTGCATTGATAATCTTCCCCCTTCCCTGATACCGGGCCTGGTGGAGCTGCTGAATAAGCAGAGTCCGCCTTCAGGGGAAAACAAGAAGGTAGCCCTGGTCATGGACATCCGGGGCGGCGCTTTCTTCGAGGGATTGGAGGAGGCCTTGGGCTACCTGGACAGTCAAGGCTTCCCCTACGAGATCTTATTTTTAGAAGCTTCGGATGATATCCTGGTGCGGCGGTACAAGGAAACCCGGCGACGCCATCCCCTGGCGGGAGAGAGCATACTGGAGGGGATCCTGGAGGAGCGCCGCCGGCTGCAGGAGATCAAGGGCCGGGCTAGCAAAATCATCGATACCTCTGAGCTAACCCCCCGCCAGTTAAAGGAACAGATCATGGAACTCTTTGGCGGGGAACGGGAGCAGCTCACCATCACTGTCGAATCCTTCGGCTACAAATACGGCATACCCCTGGACGCTGATCTGGTGCTGGATGTGCGGTTCCTGCCCAATCCCTACTATGTTCCGGCCCTGCGGCCCTTCACCGGTCACGACCGCTGTGTGGCGGATTTCGTCCTGGATTCCCCCGTTACCTCGGAGTTCATAGCCAGGTTCATGGACTTAATGCATTTCCTTATTCCCCATTACGTCAAGGAAGGTAAATCCCACCTGGTCATCGCCATCGGCTGTACCGGCGGACAGCACCGCTCCGTGACTTTGGCCAACACAATCGGGGAGTTGCTTAAAGGACCCAACAGGAAAGTTATTGTTAAGCACCGGGACGTCATGCACCATTCAGCCGGCCACCGCAGGAGGTGAGGCCCTTGGGAAGCCTTAAATGGCTGTACCCGGGTTTAAAAGTCAAACGCTGGCTGCTGCTGGCGGTCCTGGGCTTTTTTTTACTGGTTTCGGGGCTGGCGGTAGCCCTGGGGGTCACCCTTTTGGGGTCGGCCGAGCGCAGCGTCCGCTGGCTCATCGACCATACCCTGGGGTTTTGGGGTCCGCCGATCTTAAGCGGTATGCTGGTGGCTGCGGCCGGACTGGTCATGATGCTCTTCGGCTTGGAGCAGCTCACCCGCTCCGTTCTCCACGTCCTCTGGCCCCGGGATAAGAGCCCCTGGGAAGTTTTTTACCGTCGGCGCCTCTTGGAAGGAGGCCCCAGGATTGTGGCCATCGGCGGGGGGACGGGCCTCGGCGTGCTGCTCCGGGGGTTAAAAAATTATACCCGCAACCTGACGGCGGTGGTCACAGTGGCCGATGATGGGGGGAGTTCGGGGCGCTTGCGGGCGGAATTGGACATTCCGCCTCCCGGGGACGTGCGCAACTGCCTGGTGGCCCTGGCCGACACAGAAGTGCTGATGGAAGAGCTTTTTAATTACCGGTTCCGCAAGGGTGAGGGGCTGGCGGGTCACAGCCTGGGCAACCTCCTCCTGGCCGCCATGACGGACATGGCGGGGGATTTTGTCAAAGCAGTGAGCGAGCTGGGCAGGGTTCTGGCGGTGGGGGGGAGGGTGCTTCCCTCCACCCTAAGCCGGGTCACCCTGGGGGCCGAGCGCGAGGATGGGACTTTAGTCTGGGGAGAAAGCCGTATCCCCGTCCCCGGCCAGCGTATCAAGAGGGTGTTCTTACATCCGGCCGACTGCCGGCCGCCTGAGGAGGCCGTGGAAGCTATTGAACACGCCGATGCCATCGTCATCGGCCCCGGCAGCCTGTACACCAGTGTCCTCCCCAACCTCCTGGTGCGAGGCCTGGCGGAAGCCTTGCGCCGCACCCGAGCCCCGGTATTTTATATAAGCAATGTCATGACCCAGCCGGGAGAGACGGAGGGGTACACGGTGGCCGACCATCTCCGCGCCATCCAGGCCCACTGTGGTCCCGGGATCATCGACTGCGTAATCGCCCACAGCGGCCCAGTTTCCTGGGCCGCCAGGCGCCGCTACCGGGAAAAGGGCGCCCAACCGGTGGCCGTGGATGCCGCCGCGGTGGCGAAGCTGGGGGTGGAATTGCGCAAGGCCTGGCTCATCGACGAGACCCATGTGGTGCGCCACCATCCCGACCGCCTGGCCCGGGTGATCATGGAGGAGATCTATAAGCGGCGGGCCTGGAAGTCGCCGGGGCGGTTTTACTTTATGCTGCGGAAGAAGCTGGACGGGCCTTCCGTCCATGCCCGGGAATAAAGGCAAAGGTGGAAGGGAGAATTGCGGGAAAACCAGCTTTCATTTTCGGCTCGCGTTAAAGAGGAGCTGGTCCGGGTCCAGTCCAGGCAGGACTGCTGTCGCATGGCGGAATTAGCCGCCCTCTGGCACTTTTCGCGCGGGACCCGGGATGTTTCACTCCGTGGTCAAGATGTCCTTTTGACCACGGAGAGCGCTGCCCTCATGCGGAAGGCCTACTCCCTGGCTAAAGAAGGGGGGCT
The DNA here is from genome assembly GCF_013167955.1 of Thermanaeromonas sp. C210. NCBI lineage: Bacteria > Bacillati > Bacillota > Clostridia > Neomoorellales > Neomoorellaceae > Thermanaeromonas > Thermanaeromonas sp. C210. The sequence continues at coordinate 238,813 of NZ_BLWF01000002.1, read as the reverse complement.
TAAGGTTCGCGTAGCAAGGGACAAGCAAAAAAGCTCGCGCCGGCCCCACATCTATTATCTCGTAAACTTAGAACCGGAAGGGGAAAAAATACTGGAGGAAAGGGAGCGGTCCCTGCACCCCTGCTGCCGGGCGGCCTATCTGCGGGGGGCCTTTTTGGCCGCCGGCTCGGTGGCCAACCCGGAGCTGGCTCACCACCTGGAGCTGGTGGTAGAAGCCCGCGACCTCCGTTTCCTCCGGGGGCTGTTGCGGGCGATGGACCTCCAGCCGGGCGTGAACCGGCGTAACCGGGGGCTGGCCCTGTACTTCAAGGACAGCCAGCAGATCATAAAGATCTTAAGCCTCATGGGCGCCCATGCGGCCGTCCTGACCTACGAAAACGTGCTGGTGTATAAAAACATGCGCAACCATGTCAACCGGCTGGTGAACTGCGAAACGGCCAATTTGAGCAAGGCCATCGAGGCGGGGATGCGCCAGGTGGAAAACATCCGGTTTTTGGAAGATAGGATAGGCCTGGCCAACCTGCCCCAGGCCCTCCGGGAAGTGGCCGAGCTGAGGCTGCGCTACCCCGAAGCTACTTTAAAGGAGCTGGGGGAAATGTTGAGCCCCCGGGTGGGCAAATCGGGAGTTAACCATCGCCTGCGCCGCCTGGAGGCCCTGGCCGAGAATCTTAAAGCCGAGGGGAATACCGATGCGTCGGCTCCAGAGTTTCCCAGTAGAAAATACTAATTCCATGGCCTGCTGGCGCCGGGTGGCACCCTTGTGGAGGGTGGCCTGGAACTTCGCCCTAATCCAGTTCAGCCGCTACCTGCCCTTTCTGCGGCTTAAGAATTTCCTCCTCCGGCTGGCAGGGGTTAGAGTGGCTTCCTCCGCCTCGGTAGGGTTGATGGCCATGTTCGACGTGTTAAGGCCCGACCTGATCAGCATAGGGGAGAACACCATTATCGGCTACAATGCGACCATCCTGTGCCATGAATTCCTGCCCCAAGAGTACCGCTTGGGGAAGGTGGAAATAGGCTCCTGGGTGCTGATCGGAGCTAACGCGACGATACTGCCCGGCGTGCGCATAGGCGACGGCGCCCTGGTAGGTGCGGGTGCGGTAGTAACGCAGGATGTGCCCCCGGGAGCCGTAGTGGGCGGAGTACCCGCCCGGCCCCTCAGGGGGGATGCGGCATGAAGGGTAGAGGCCTCCTGGCCTGGTGCCGCGAGTTGTTGTGGGAGAATCCCCACCAGCCGTGGTTCTTAAAGACCCTCCTGGGCATCAACTTTTTAGGCTCCTTATACGGTTACTACTGGTACCGGGAGCAGCTGGCCGCCACTCCCCGGATCTGGTGGGTCTTTACCCCTGACAGCCCCCTTTCGACTTCCCTCTTTACCCTGGCCCTGGCGCTGGCCCTGAAGGGGAAGGAAAACCCCTTCTTGAGGCTATTGGCGGCTGCGGGAGTGATCAAATACGGCCTGTGGGCGGCGGTTGTTATAACCGATTACTGGTTAAAAGGCGGCCCGGTGGAACCCCTGGAGGCCATGCTTTTCCTGAGCCACCTGGGCATGGCGCTGGAAGGATTTATTTTCGTACACCACTGGCCGGCCGGCTTCCGGCAGGTCCTCGGGATCGGGATTTGGTTGGGTCTGAATGATTATGTGGACTACGCCCTGGGGTGGCACCCCTACCTCTTCCGGCCGGACCAGGAGGTGCTGGCGGCCGTAACCGCCGTAGCCTTAAGCAGCCTATTAATTCTTTGTTTTTCATGCAGGAAAATGGCCGCCGACCAAGAATATTAATATTGTATTAAGGAGAGGGGTTAAAGCACGGGGAAAAGTCACGGAAGGAAAGGCGTGGAAAGGCATGCGGGCCGGTATGGGGCTTCACCTGGAACAGACCCAAAAGCTGGTAATGACGCCCGAACTGCGCCAGGCTATCGTTATTTTGCAGCTTTCCACCCTGGAGCTGATCGACTATATTCAGCAGGAACTAGAAGAGAACCCCATCCTCGAGCTCCGGGAGGAAGAACACCTGGTAGCAGAAGATAGGGAAGAGGCGGACGATTTCGATTTTGAGTGGACAGAGTACTTTGCCGACGGGAGCGACCTGGGCTATGTCCCCCTTCCCCGGGAAGATAGGGAGGAAGCCCGCCAGGAAAACTACCCGGCCGCCGAAGGCCAGAGCCTGCACGACTACTTGCTGTTACAGCTGAAACTGGCGGTGAGGTGCGGCAACGAGCTAAAGATAGGCTTTTTCTTAATCGGCAATATTGATCAGAATGGGTATTTGAAAATTTCCATTAAGGAGGCGGCCGAGTGCCTTAAGGTCCATCCGGGAGAAGTATGGCGGGTGCTGGAGGTCATCCACAGGTTCGACCCGCCGGGAGTGGGGGCGCGGGATCTGGTGGAGTGCCTGCTGCTGCAACTGCGCCAGTACCGGGACGTACCCGCCGGCACGGAAAAAATCATCCGCCATTTTTTGCCCGACGTGGCCGAGGGCAGGTTGGCCAAAATCGCCCGGCGCCTGGGCTTAAGCCTCTCCCAGGTACAGGCGGCCGTGGATTTTATCCGGCGGCTGGATCCCAAACCTGGCCGCACCTTCGGCAGCAACAGGGACGTCCGTTATATTATCCCCGATGCCATCGTAGAACGGGTGGGCAGCGAGTACGTAGTGCTGATCAATGACGTGGCCGCTCCCCGCCTGAGGATAAATCCCCATTACAAGGCCCTCCTGCACCAGGATTGCTGTGATTCCCGGACGCGCAAGTTCATTGAGGATAGGCTAAATGCGGCGGCCTGGATCATCCGGAGCGTAGAACAGCGGCGCTTGACCCTGTACCGGGTGATAAGCTGCATTGTAGAAGAGCAGCGGGAGTTCATGGAAAAGGGGATAAAATACCTTAAGCCCCTGACCATGCGCCAGGTGGCCGACAAGCTGGGCCTGCACGAATCCACGGTGAGCCGGGCTACGGCTAACAAATACGTGCAGACTCCCCAGGGCCTCTTCGAGTTGAAATTCTTTTTCGCCAGCGGCGTGGGCAAGAGGGACGGTTCGGCGGCGGCCGAAAGCATCAAAAAGCTGATTGCCGAAGCCGTGGGACGCGAAGATCCCTCCTCGCCCCTGACGGACCAGCAGTTGACCGATATCTTGCGGCAGCAGGGGATACGGATCTCCCGACGAACGGTGGCCAAGTACCGGGACGAGGCGGGTATTCCGGCGGCCGGCAAGCGCAGGCGTTACGACTAAGGCGTCATGACTAGAGGGTTGTCTTGTCGGGGGGGTGACCCGGGGGGTCACCCTAAATTTCGTTCTGGCAAAAAGGATTCTCGGCTTGTATGTTGAATACAAGAAGGAGATTGTTCCCAGGGACGCAATCATATTTTAGAATAACCAAAGACATAATAGATTGGAGAAGGGGGATACATAAATGCCAGTCAGGATTGCCATTAACGGTTTCGGCCGCATAGGCCGCCTGGTCATGCGCGCTTCCCTGAAGAACCCGGAGGTACAGGTTGTAGCCGTCAACGACCTGGCCGACGCCAAAACCAATGCCCACCTTTTGAAGTACGATTCCGTTCACGGAGCTCTGGATGTTCCGGTAGAGGCCCGCGATGACGAGATAGTGGTGGCCGGTCGCGCAATAAAGGTTCTGTCGGAAAGGGAACCGGCGAAGCTCCCGTGGAAGGAGCTGGGAGTAGACATCGTGGTGGAGTCCACCGGGGTGTTTACCGATGCCACCAAGGCGGCGGCCCACCTCCAGGCGGGCGCCAAGAAAGTCATCATCAGTGCTCCGGCCAAGAACGAAGATATTACCGTTGTCATGGGCGTGAACGAGGACAAATACGATCCCGCCAGACACCATGTGGTGTCCAACGCCTCCTGTACCACCAACTGCCTGGCTCCGGTGGTCAAGGTGCTGCACCGGCACTTCAAAATACTGCGGGGCCTGATGACCACCGTCCACTCCTACACCAACGATCAGCGTATTCTCGATCTGGTGCATAAGGATCTGCGCCGGGCCCGGGCCGCCGGCATGTCCATCATTCCCACTACCACCGGCGCGGCGAAAGCCATCGGCCTGGTATTGCCGGAATTAAAGGGCAAGCTCCACGGGTTTGCCATGCGCGTGCCCACGCCCAACGTTTCGGTAGTGGATCTCGTGGCCGATGTGGAAAAGAGCACCACGGTGGAAGAGGTAAATGCGGCTTTTAAGGCGGCGGCCGAAGGGGAACTGAAGGGTATTTTGGGCTACAGCGAGGAGCCCCTGGTTTCCCGCGACTTTAACGGGGACGCCCGTTCTTCCATTGTAGACGCCCCCTCCACCATGGTGATGGAAGGCACTATGGTTAAGGTCATCGCCTGGTACGACAACGAATGGGCCTACTCCAACCGGGTCATCGATCTGGCCGCCTACATGGCCTCCAAAGGGCTCTAGGAGCCCGAGGGATACCCATAATCCTCATTTAAGAGGCGGTCGCCGGGGAAAGGCGGCCGCTTTGATTGACCAGTTACAGGAGGTGGAGAGTGTGAACAAGCTCACCCTTAAGGACCTGGACGTGGCCGGCAAGCGGGTATTGGTGCGGGTCGATTTCAATGTCCCCCTGGACGGCGGTCAGGTGGCGGACGACACCCGTATCCGGGCGGCCCTGCCTACCATCCGGTATCTTGTTGATAAGGGGGCCAAAATCATCCTGGTATCCCATTTGGGGCGGCCCAAGGGCAAGGTGAACGAGGCCCTGCGCATGGACCCGGTGGCCCGGCGCCTCGAGGAGCTCCTTGGCCGGCCGGTAAAAAAGGTGGATGAATGCATTGGCCCCGAGGTAGAAAGGGCCGTAGCGGCTTTGGAGCCGGGGGAAGTCCTGCTGCTGGAGAACATCCGGTTTTATCCTGAGGAGGAGAAAAACGACCCGGAATTCGCCCGGAAACTGGCGGCCCTGGCGGATATTTATATTAACGACGCCTTCGGCGCCGCCCACCGCGCCCATGCTTCCACCGAAGGAGTGGCCCGTTATCTGCCCGCCGCGGCCGGCTTCCTTATGGAGAAGGAAATCGAGATCATGGGCAAGGCCCTGGCCGACCCCGAACGGCCCTTTGTGGCGGTCATCGGGGGGGCCAAGGTTTCGGATAAAATCGGCGTGATCCGCAATTTGCTGGGCAAAGTGGACACCCTGATCATCGGCGGCGGTATGGCCAACACGTTCCTCAAAGCCAGGGGTTGTAAGATGGGCAAGTCCCTGGTAGAAGAGGATAAGGTATCCCTGGCAGCAGAGCTCCTGGCCGAAGCGGAGAAAAGGAAAGTCAACGTACTCCTTCCCCAGGACCTGGTGGCGGCCCAAGAAGTGGCGCCGGGAGCGGCCCACCGGGTGGTTGAGGCCGACGAAGGGGTACCCGACGGGTGGGCGGCCGTGGATATCGGCCCGGAAACCCGGCGCGCCTTTGCCGAAGCCTTACAGGGTGCCCGGACGGTGGTGTGGAATGGACCCATGGGCGTGTTCGAGATGGAGCCCTTTGCGGCGGGCACCGAGGCCGTCGCCAGGGCCGTAGCTGTGGTCCGGGGCACGACCATTGTGGGCGGTGGTGATTCCGTGGCCGCGGTAGAGAAGATGGGCGTGGCGGATAAGATTACCCATATATCCACCGGTGGAGGAGCTTCCCTGGAATTCCTGGAAGGCCGGCAACTGCCTGGGGTTGCGGCCCTGCAGGACAGGTCTTAACGTCGGCCCGATTTTCGTGGTACCAGCCCTTCGCCGATCGGCCGGAAGGCCGACGAAAGGGAAGGGATACGCAAGAAAGAAGGGGTGATTTCCTTGCGCCGGCCCATTATTGCGGGTAACTGGAAAATGCACAAGACTTCCGCCGAAGCGCGGCGCCTGATAACGGATCTGAAGCAGCTGGTGGGCGGGGCCCAGGTAGAAGTGGTGGTCTGCCCGCCCTTCACCGCCCTGGCCGCGGCCGTGGCCGCTGCGGCAGGGTCTAATATCAGCGTTGGCGCCCAGGATATCTTTTGGGAAGACGAGGGCGCCTATACCGGCGAGATCTCGGGCCCCATGTTAAAGGAACTGGGATGTCGGTATTGTATTATCGGTCATTCTGAGCGGCGGCAGTATTTCGGCGAGACCAACGCCACCGTTAAGAAAAAGGTGCAGGCGGCCTTTCGGTCCGAACTCACACCCATTGTATGCGTGGGCGAAACCCTGGCCGAGCGGGAGGCGGGGCAGACCTTGGAAGTATGCCGGCGCCAGGTGGAAGAAGGACTGGGGGACCTCACCCCGGAGCAGGTGGCCCGCCTGGTAGTGGCCTACGAGCCGGTCTGGGCTATAGGCACGGGCAAGAACGCCACGGGCGAGGATGCCCAGGAAGCCATAGGGTACATCCGGGAGCGGTTGGCTGCCATGTACGGACGGGAGGCGGCCGACAAATGCCGCATCCAGTACGGGGGCAGTGTAAAACCGGAAAACATAGCGGAATTTATGGCCCGGCCAGACATAGATGGTGCCCTGGTGGGAGGGGCCAGCCTGGACCCGATCTCTTTTGCCGCCATTGTGAATACCGCTGCGGAGGACTGAGATGAACAAACCGTTGATGCTTATAATCCTCGACGGGTGGGGGGTTAGCGAGGAGCAAGAGGGAAATGCCGTGGCCCTAGCCCGCCTGCCTAACTTCCGGCGTTTGTGGCATGAATTCCCCCATACCTTCCTGGCCGCTTCGGGCGAAGCCGTGGGACTCCCTAAAGGGCAGATGGGTAACTCGGAAGTGGGACACCTCAACATAGGTGCCGGTCGCATTGTTTATCAAGAGCTGACCCGCATCAGCCGGGCTATCCGCGATGGTTCATTTTTTAGGAACAGTGTTTTGCTGGAAGCCTTGGAACAGGTTAAAAAACGGAGGGGAGCTCTGCACCTTCTAGGTCTCCTTTCCGACGGAGGCGTCCACAGCCACCTGGAGCACCTCTACGCCCTTCTAGAGTTTGCCGCGCGCCAAGGCGTGGACAGGGTGTACATACATGCCTTCCTGGACGGCCGGGATGTGCCGCCGGCGTGTGCAGGCCAGTACATAGAGGCCGTAGAAGAGGAATGCCGGCGGCACGGGCGGGGAGCCATCGCCACCATCATGGGCCGCTACTATGCCATGGACCGGGACCGCAGGTGGGAGCGGACGGAAAAGGCCTACCGTGCGCTGGTGGCCGGGGAGGGCCACGGGTTTGCGAGCGCCGGGGAGGCCTTAGAGGCCTCCTACCGGCGGAATATTACCGATGAGTTTGTGGAACCCTCGGTGATTATGCGGGACGGTCGCCCCCTGGCCACCGTAAACGACGGGGATGCGGTCATTTTCTATAACTTCCGGGCTGACCGGGCCCGCCAGCTCACCAGGGCCTTTGTGGACGATGATTTCCCCTATTTTGAGCGGCCCGGGGGCAAACTCGACATTAGTTTTGTCTGTTTCACCCAGTACGACGCCACCATCCCGGCACCGGTAGCCTTTCCGCCCCAGGATTTAAAGGATACCCTGGGCGAGGTAGTGAGCCGGGCGGGCTTGAAACAGTTGCGCATTGCCGAGACGGAAAAGTACGCCCACGTTACCTTCTTTTTTAACGGCGGGGTGGAGGAGCCCTTCCCCAACGAGGACCGCGTTCTGGTCCCCTCCCCCAAAGTGGCCACATACGACCAGAAGCCTGAGATGAGCGCCTACGAAGTCACCGTGGAAGTCCTCAAGAGGCTTGATACTTATGATTTTATTGTCCTTAATTTTGCCAATCCGGATATGGTAGGACATACCGGGGATCTTCAGGCGGCCATCCGGGCCCTGGAGGCGGTGGATGAGTGCCTCGGCCGCCTGGCCGAGGCCATGACGTCCCGCCGGGCACCCCTCATCATCACTGCCGACCACGGCAATGCGGAGGAAATGGTGGAACCCAACGGAGAACCCCATACGGCCCACACCAGCAACCCGGTTCCCTTCATCCTGGTGGACGAGCGCTACCGGCAGGCCAGGCTGGGGGAGGGCTCCCTCCAGGACGTGGCTCCCACCGTATTGGCCCTCCTGGGTCTGGACCAACCGGAGGCCATGACGGGCCGCAATTTGATTTTAGAAGCAGAAAAGGCGGAGGTGTTACCATGACCATTATTAACGATATTTATGCCCGGGAAATTTTGGATTCCCGGGGCAATCCCACCGTGGAGGTGGAGGTGGTCCTGGAAGGCGGGGCCCGGGGCAGGGCGGCCGTCCCTTCGGGGGCCTCTACCGGAGCCTATGAAGCGGTGGAATTAAGGGATAATGACCAACAGCGCTACCTTGGTAAAGGCGTGCAGGAAGCGGTGGGCAACGTCAACTCCGTCATCGCCCCGGAAATTGTAGGGATGGACGCCCTGGATCAGCGCGCCGTCGACCAGCAGCTCATCGAGCTGGACGGCACCCCCAACAAGGGCAAACTGGGGGCCAACGCCATCCTGGGCGTGTCACTGGCGGTGGCCAAGGCGGCAGCCGCCGCCCTGGATCTTCCCCTCTACCGCTACCTGGGAGGGGTTAACGCCCATACCCTTCCGGTTCCCATGATGAACATCCTCAACGGCGGAAAGCATGCCGACAATAACGTGGACATTCAAGAGTTCATGATCATGCCGGCGGGCGCGGAAAACTTCGCCGAAGCCCTGCGCATGGGCGCAGAAATCTTCCATTACCTCAAGGCGGTCCTCAAGGCCAAGGGGCTCAATACGGCCGTGGGCGACGAAGGGGGCTTCGCCCCTAATTTGAGCTCCAACGTCGAGGCCATTGAGGTGATCCTGGAAGCCATCGGCCGGGCCGGATACCGGCCGGGCGAGGATGTCTTCCTGGCCCTGGACGTCGCCGCCACCGAGCTCTACCGGGACGGCCTGTACCACTTCGCCGGGGAGGGAGTAACCCGTACCCGGGAAGAAATGGTAGAATTCTATGCCTCCCTGGTGGAGAAATATCCCATCATTTCCCTGGAGGACGGCCTGGCCGAGGACGATTGGGAAGGCTGGCAGGCGTTAACCCAAAGGTTGGGGGATAGGGTGCAGCTGGTCGGCGACGATCTCTTTGTGACCAACACCCAGAGGCTGCGTCGGGGAATTGAGATGGGAGTGGCCAACTCCATCCTCATTAAGGTCAACCAGATCGGCACCCTGACGGAAACCCTGGAGGCTATTGAAATGGCCAAGCGGGCCGGCTATACGGCCATCGTTTCCCACCGTTCGGGTGAGACGGAGGATACCACCATCGCCGATATTGTGGTGGCGACCAATGCCGGACAGATCAAGACCGGCGCTCCTTCCCGAACCGACAGGGTGGCCAAGTATAACCAGCTCCTACGCATCGAAGAGGAGCTGGACCTGGCGGCGACCTATGCCGGGCCGGGGGCTTTTTACAACATAAAGAAGTAGCGGATAGCGGTCTACGCTTTAAATGAAATAAAGCGAGGCTTAAAGGGGCGGCAGCGGCGAAAGCCTCTTTAAGCCTTGTCTCCTTCCACCCCATGTGCTAAAATAAAGGCATTGCCGGCGGAAATGTGCTATACTATTTCCCGCCCACCGGGAGGTGAGAGGATGTTGCGGACTATAGTGTTGGTACTTCAGATTCTGGTTGCGCTGGCCTTAATTGCATCCGTCTTGCTTCAATCGGGCCGCAGCGCCGGGGTTTCGGGCGCCATTGCCGGCGGAGCGGAGAGCATCTTCGGCAAGAAAAAGGGACTGGATGAATTTTTGGCCAAAATATCAGCCGGTCTGGCGGCGGCCTTTATGCTGTTTACCTTACTTCTATCTATGGTTTAAGCTGCAATTCTTGAGGGGGTGAGGGCTTTGGACTTGGTTTTAGCAGCACCACTGGCAGGAATTTTGGCTTTGGCCTTCGCTTATTACTTAACCCGTCGCATCGGCCAGGCTAACCCCGGCACACCGCGGATGCAGGAAATAGCTGGTGCCATCCATGAAGGAGCCATGGCCTTCTTGATGAGGGAATACCACACCCTGGTGTTTTTTGTTTTGGGCATGGCAGCTCTAATCGTTATTACCGGCGTGACGACCGAGGGCGCCGAAAGCATGCAGCCGGCGACCGCTGTCGCCTATGTTCTGGGCACCCTATGTTCCATCGGTGCCGGTTACGTGGGCATGAATGTGGCTACCAAGGCCAACGTCCGTACGGCCAATGCGGCCCGCAAGAGTCTGAACGCGGCTTTAGGTATCGCTTTTTCCGGCGGGTCAGTTATGGGTATGTGCGTGGTGGGCCTGGGTTTACTGGGTTTAGGAATTGTTAACATCCTTTTTGACAACCCGAATATTGTCAATGGCTTTGCCCTGGGGGCCAGTTCCATCGCCCTCTTTGCCCGCGTAGGTGGAGGCATTTATACTAAAGCAGCCGACGTAGGCGCCGACCTGGTGGGCAAGGTAGAGGCAGGAATTCCGGAAGATGACCCCCGCAACCCGGCGGTAATTGCCGATAACGTGGGGGATAACGTAGGTGACGTGGCCGGCATGGGAGCTGATTTATTTGAATCCTATGTGGGCTCCGTTATTTCCGGTATCGCCCTGGGGGCCGCCCTGGGTATCCCTAATGGGACCATAGTCCCCCTCATGGTGGCGGCCGTCGGAATCGTGTCTTCCATTGTCGGCACCTTCTTTGTCCGCACCGGAGAGGGCGGCAACCCGCAAAAAGCCTTAAACACCGGAACTATGGTAGCCAGCGTCCTGGCCGTTGTCGGTACTTATTTCGCAACTACCGGTCTCTTACCTCCCCGCACAGGGATGGGGGTGTTTCTGGCCACGGTAGCGGGCCTGGTGGCGGGGGTGCTCATCGGGCGGATCACCGAATACTATACTTCCGGTGACTATGAGCCGGTAAAGGAAATTGCAAAAGCCTCTCAGACGGGTACGGCCACCAACATAATTTCCGGTCTAAGCGTCGGCATGATTAGCACCGCCTTGCCTATCATAGTCATCGTGATAGCCATTCTGGCCGCTTTCAAATTTGCCGGTCTTTACGGCATAGCCATGACAGCGGTAGGCATGCTGTCCACCACCGCCACTACTGTGGCGGTAGATGCCTACGGACCTATTGCCGATAACGCCGGCGGTATAGCCGAAATGGCCGAGCTGGAACCGAATGTGCGCAGGATTACCGATACCTTGGATGCCGTAGGTAATACCACCGCGGCCATCGGTAAAGGCTTTGCCATCGGCTCCGCGGCACTGACGGCTCTGGCCCTGCTTTCCGCCTACACTACAGCGGCTAAGATCACCTCTATAGATCTGACCAGCCCTAAAGTGATAGCCGGTCTTTTCATCGGCGGTATGCTGCCCTTCCTTTTTGCCGCTTTGACCATGAAGGCCGTGGGCCGGGCCGCCTTCGACATGATAGAGGAAGTGCGGCGCCAGTTTAAGACCATCCCCGGCCTTATGGAAGGTCAGGCCCGGCCCGATTACGCCCGCTGCGTGGCCATCAGTACGGGTGCGGCCTTGAGGGAAATGCTGGTACCCGGTCTTCTGGCAGTGGTTGTTCCCTTGGCCGTAGGCCTCCTTCCCGGCCTGGGCAAGGAAGCCCTGGGGGGGCTGTTGGCGGGCTCCCTTGTCTCGGGTTTTCTGCTGGCGGTAATGATGGCCAATGCCGGCGGTGCCTGGGATAACGCTAAGAAATTTATCGAAAGCGGCCAATTCGGCGGGAAGGGTTCCCCCGCCCATGCGGCTGCCGTGAATGGGGATACCGTGGGGGATCCCTTCAAGGATACTTCGGGCCCCTCGATGAATATCTTGATTAAGTTGATGACCATCGTTGCCTTGGTATTTGCCCCCCTCTTTATGTAAAATACCGGAACAGCCGGAGTGATAGGAATTGCAGCGAGAACAAGCCCTCGAACTTCTACAGAAACACATCAGTACCCCCAATCTCCTCAAACACTGCCTGGCGGTAGAGGCGGTCATGAGGGCCTTGGCCCGGCACCTGGGGGAAGACGAAGACAAATGGGGTCTGGCCGGGCTTCTCCACGATATCGACTATGAGGCAACTAAAGACGATCCCCACCGCCACAGCCTGGTGGGGGGAGACATGCTGGAGCAGGAAGGGATGGAACCGGAAATCGTCTACGCCGTCAAGGCCCATAACGAGATCCACGGCCTGCCTCGGGAAGACCGGTTGAGTCAAGCCCTTTACGCCACCGATCCCCTGACCGGGCTGATTGTGGCTGCGGCCCTCATCCGGCCGGAGAAAAAACTGGCTCCCGTGGATGTACCTTTTCTCCTGAACCGCTACCAGGAGAAATCCTTCGCCCGGGGGGCTAAACGCGAACAGATCGCCGCCTGCCGGGAGCTGGGACTATCCCTGGAAGAGTTCTTGCGCATAGGCCTGGAAGCCATGAAGGGCATAGCCGGTGAATTAGGGCTATGAAGCCCTTTCCTCCAATACGAGAAGGCCCCAGGAAGAAATGCCTGGGGCCTTTCTGATTCCCGGGGGAAGCTAACGGGCCGGGCGGCTGTCCCCCGCCGTAACGCTGGCGCCAGGGACTGGGTTAACGGGAAATAAATAGAAACCTCCCAGGGTAGGAAAGTGGTAATCGAACAAGGCGGCCGGTAATACTATAATTTAGTAGTTGCCTGAAAGAAGGTGGGACGGAGTGGTAGGAGCCCCTCGTCTTACCAACATCTTCAGCCGGCTGGAGCCCGGGAGGGACGGAGAAGATGAGAGTCTCCTTGTAATCGAAGCCACCGGACCTTTCCCCTTCCGGCTGGCCCAACCAGAACCCTTCTTGTGCCAGGTTCAGGCCGAGGCGGCGGTAAATATGTACACGGGCCCTCTGGCTGTAAGAGACGGGATTATCAGGGAAGTTCTGGTGGAGGAACCTGCGGCGGGGAAGGTTAACTTTAAGGTGATGCTGGAAACGGAGACGGAGGTGTTCACTACCCTGGAGGAAGGACCGCCGGCCCGGGTCGTCCTGCACTTCAGCCGGGAGCCCCTGAAGAAATTTTACCGGGGCAAGCGCATTGTAGTGGATCCCGGCCACGGGGGTGGGGACGGCGGCTTCCGGGGGCCGGTGGACCTGTGGGAGAAGGATGTCGTCTGGACCACGTCCCAGGAGTTTTCCCGGGCGTTGGAGCGCCTGGGGGCAGAAGTAGTCATAACCCGGGGCCCGGAGGAAAACCCCTCCTGGCAGGAGCGCTGTGGAAAAGTAACGGCCGATACCGCTCTTTTTATCAGCCTGCATACCCACGGTACGGAAGACCGCAGGGTTAGGGGGGCCGCGGTCTTGTATAACCCCCAGGCCGAAGGCGGCGCGGGCCTGGCCCGGCTTGTCCTGGAGGAGATCATGGCCAAGACCAAGATCCCAGGTCGCGGCGTAAGGCCCTGCCCGGACCTGGCCGTCCTGGGCGGCAAGCAGGGCCTCCTGGTGGAAACGGTCACTATTACCAACTGGGTGGACGAAGGCATTTTGCGTAATCCCTATTTTCACCGCAAGTTGGCCCTGGCTACCATTCACAGTTTCTTTCAATTTGTAAAAAAAGGGGTAAGCTAGGCCATGAGGGGACCCAAGAGGGCGCCGGCCATAAGGTTTGCGGCCAAAATACCCATCCGCACCCATGTCCTGACGGAAAAGGACGATATTGTAGAGGTGGCAAGGCGCTACACGGAGGGAATAGCCAACCGGGGCGATGTCATTGCCCTGGCGGAAAGCGCAGTAGCCATTACCCAGGGCCGGGCCGTTTTGCCGGAAACCGTTCGACCGGGAAGGCTGGCTCGCTTCCTCTGCCGCTTTCCCACCAAGAGCGGGAGCTTGGCCACTCCGGTGGCCATGCAGCTGGCCATTGATGAAGTAGGCCGGGCGCGCATTCTGGCCGGTTGCGCTGCCGCGGCGGTAGGGAAAATCCTGGGCAAGAAGGGTCTTTTCTATATAGTAGCGGGCAGGGAGCTGGCGTTGATAGACGATGTGGCTGGCACCATGTATCCTTACGAACGCCATGTGGTGCTGGGGCCCAAGGACCCGGCCAAGGTGGTGAAGGACATCAAGAAGGCTACGGGAGCAGAAGCAGTCATAGCCGATGTGAACGACCTGGGCTGCGTCGACATTATCGGTATAAGCAATAAATTGTATGCCGATGCCGTAAAGGACGCCCTGCGGGACAATCCCTTCGGGAATGAAGACGAACAGACCCCTATTGTAGTACTTAAACGGGCGGGGCGGGGACGGCTCCCTTCTACCACCTGTCTTCCCGGGCCGGGATCTGGTAAAATTACCACCAAGGGAGGTGAAGGCCTAGCCTAGGCCGAGCGGACAGTGGTTCATGTGGAAGCAGAAAAGGTTCTGGATTTTATGCGGCATAAATCGTACCGTCCTATGACCCTAGAAGAACTGGGGGAAACACTAGGGATAGAGTACCATGCCCTGCAGGAACTGTTGCACGAACTGGAAACCGAAGGGAGGGTAGTGCGCACCCGGAAGAATAAATACGGGGTACCGGAGAAGATGGGCCTGGCGGCAGGCAAACTGCAAGTGTCTCCCAGGGGATTTGCCTTCCTGCTGCCTCTGGAAAGGGAGCAAGAGGACATATACATCAGCCCGGGCAACCTAAACGGGGCCATGCACCAGGATCTGGTCTTGGCTCGGCTGCTGCCCGACCAGGGGACCCGGCGGCGGGAGGGGGAAGTCATCCGCGTCCTCAAACGGGCCAATTCCCGGGTAGTAGGCACCTACGAGCGTAACCGGCGGGTGGCCTTTGTGGTACCGGACGATCCCCACCTGCAGCAGGACATCTTTATTCCCCTGGAAGAGAGCAAGGGGGCCAGACACCGGGATAAGGTGGTGGTGGAGATCACGCGCTGGCCGGCAGCGCGCCGGAATCCCGAGGGAAGGATTATCGAAGTTTTGGGCCCGGCAGGCGCGCCGGGGGTGGACGTCCTCTCCATCATCAAGAAGTACAACCTGGACCCGGATTTCCCCCCGGCCGTCAAACGCGAGGCGAAAAAGATCAGGGAAGAAATTGCAGCCGCCGACCTGGAAGGCCGGCGAGACCTGCGGGATTGGCGGCTGGTCACCATCGATGGGGCTGATGCTAAAGACCTGGATGATGCGGTTTCCATCGAGCGGATGCCCGACGGTAATTTCCTCTTGGGAGTACACATAGCGGACGTGAGTTATTATGTGAAGGAAGGCGGGGCCCTGGACAAGGAGGCCTTCCGCCGGGGGACAAGCGTCTACATGGTCGACCGGGTTATTCCCATGCTGCCCCCCCGCCTATCCAACGGCATCTGCAGCTTGAATGCCGGTGCCGACCGCCTGGCCATGTCTGTGGTCATGGAAGTTTCTCCCCAGGGGAAGGTCGTCGACTACGAAATCTTCCCTTCCGTCATCCGCGTCCGGGAGCGCATGACTTACGATGCCGTCCGGCGTATCTTAGTGGACCGGGATCCTGACCTCATGGCCCGCTACCGGGACCTGGTGGAAGACTTTCGCCTTATGGAGGCCCTCTGCTTAATTTTATACGAGAAAAGAATGAAGAGGGGGGCCATCGACTTTGATTTCCCTGAGGCTAAGGTCGTCCTAGATGAGAACGGCAGGCCCGTAGAGATTATCCGGGTGGAGCGCAGTATAGCCGAAAGGATTATCGAGGAATTCATGGTCCTGGCCAACGAAGTGGTCGCCCGGCACCTCCACTTCCTGGAGATACCCCTCATCTATCGGGTGCATGAGGAGCCGGCTCCGGATAAGCTCGATGAATTGAACCGCTTTTTGGGGCCGCTGGGGTACCGGGTGCGCAGGGACGCAGAGGGCCGCATCCATCCTAAAGTATTGCAGCGCATCGTAACGGAAATGCGGGGCCGGCCGGAGGAAAGGGTTATCAATACCGTTATTTTGCGGTCCCTTATGCGGGCGCGTTACGCTCCAGGGGCTTTAGGCCATTTCGGTCTGGCCTCCCAGTACTACTGCCATTTTACTTCGCCGATACGCCGCTATCCGGACCTGGTGGTCCACCGGATCCTGCGGGAAGTTCTGGCCAAGGGGAAGATCCATCCTCGGCGCCTGGAAAAGATGAAGGAGCTGGTGGCCAGGGCGGCAGCCCAGGCGTCGGAACAGGAAAGGATCGCTGAAGAGGCGGAGAGGGAGTCCCTTCTTCTGAAAATGGTGGAGTATATGAAGGAGCGGATAGGGGAAGTTCATCCCGGCACCATCAGCGGAGTAGTACCTTACGGTTTCTTTGTGGAGCTGGAGAATACCGTAGAAGGGCTGGTCCACGTCTCTACCCTGACAGATGACTATTACTATTACCAGGAGGACCAGATGGCCCTGGTGGGAGTCCATACCCGCAAATCCTTCAGGATCGGCCAGAGGGTTCAGGTCCAGGTGATCCGCGTCAGTGTAGAGGCGCGGCAGGTGGATTTGGAACTGGTGTAAGGCAAGGGTCTAGGGGGACCCCCAGTGGACTAGGGCTAAGGGAAAATCCTATTGGGCTGCGAACTGATGGGACAAGCTCTAATATGTATCTAAGTAGGCTAAGCATGCTATTCGAGATGTAAATATACCCGGGCCATATTTTCCTGGCCCGGGTTTTTCTTCGTGCGCCCGGCATGGGCGTTGGCTATATGGTGTAAGTCCTGAACGACGAAGGTAGCAGTAGACGTTAGCTTAAGGCAAGGGTGTCCGTCGTGAGGCGGAATCCGAAGGAAGCCGGCGGCAAACCTCCGGTCCGACGAACAGGAACCGCATAGGAGGCTAGCAGCAGTTGGATGAGCTTGCGAAACAAAGCGAAGTCCTTGCTACGGAAGACTGCTGAGAGTATATGCGGTGGGTGGAAGGAGGGAAAGTCAACGTCCTTACCCGGCGAGGCCTGCCAGGCGCGCCAGGTAATCTGGTAACCCGCACTGGAAGGTGCGAATGAACTGGCAGGAGTCAGCAGAGGTCATAGTACCCCCTTTTAGGCGTCAAAGAGGGGGAAGGACCGAACATAAGGACAGGGAGGCTTTCTATTAGTTCGAGGGGAGGGCGAAGACAGATGGATAGGGTACTTTCGGCTAATAGATACGCGCAGCACCCTTGAAGCCCTAGATGAGTGGATAAGGCGACGGCTCAGGATGTGTATGCTGCGGCAGTGGAGAAAACCCTGCACCAGGAGACGCAACTTAGTAGCGTTAGGAATACCTGAGGACTGGGCAGCACTTATAAGCGGGTCACGGAAAGGGTACTGGCGGTTGGTCAATACTCCCCAGGTGAATAAAGCCCTTGGCCTTAAGTTCTGGAGAGACCAAGGGCTGACGAGTTTAGTTGAGCGGTACTTAGCACTTCGTAGTGCCTTATGAAGCCGTATACCGAACGGTACGTACGGTGGTGTGTGTGTGGGGGGGTGACGGGGGTTAGTCGCCCCCTCCTACCCGATACGCTCACGTAGATAAAGCTGAAGAAGCCAACGAAGCCAGTTCTGGAGTTAATGCAGAAGCCAGCGATGAAACGGGTAATTCGAAGCGGGAGATTGGCGAAGTAGAGAAGTCCAGCAGGGCCAGTAAAAAGAAAGCTACACCAAAAGCATCAAAGGTAAGCGTCAAATACTACCCACCTTGTTGGGTTGCGGTAGTAAGCATAAAAGAACCCCTACCGAATCATCTAAGGGGTAGGGGCTAAAACAAGCTTAATTATTCATCCGGCAAACGGGGGGCAG
>NZ_BLWF01000002.1:0-221174 GCF_013167955.1 Thermanaeromonas sp. C210 | reverse complement strand
GTCCTATTTTGACCAGTAGGGACTGTTCTGGGGAACCTTGCTCGCTTATTTCTATTGGCAGCCACCGGTTGGAACTTTCCGGGGGAGCTGTGGTCTGGTTCTTAAACTTCCGCAGCCAGTACCATAACTGCCTGGGGCTAATGCCCTCATGGGAGGCGCACCATTCTTTAACGCTTTGCCCGCTTTCCCTGTATTCGGCTATACGAGCTTCCCAAAGTTTTTGTAATTCGGCTCTGGTCATAAGGGGAAATCCTCCTCAGTTAGTTTTCCGAGGAAGATTATCCCTTAAACTCGAGCACAATGCCAAGGTGGGTTATATTTGACGCTTACGAAGCCCTTAAAGCTGGTATTCTACGATTTTTTGCCGGGCCAAGACGTCGTAAAGGAAACTGGCCCTGCTCAGTTTTTCTACCTGCACTTCTTCGGGGGTGCAGGCCAGGGGCTCGATGGGCTGCATTACCCTGGCCAGGGCCCTGCCCAGCACTTCGTAGCGGCGGTACAGGGGCATCCGGGCGAAATCGGGAGACACCACTAATAAATCGATGTCGCTGTCTTCCCTGGCATCGCCCCTGGCCCGGGAGCCAAAGAGGATGATCTTGTCGATCTGGATACCCTGGGTTTTGAGGGCTTCGGCAAACTGCTCTACGATTGCTCTGATATCAGCTCTCTCTTCACCCATTCCATTACCTCCTTTGTCTTGCCGAGGTACTCCTGGGCGACTTTGCGGGGATAAGCCTTCCGTGCGGCGGCGAGGTCTTTGGGGTAGCGGGCGCCTGACCCTATGGCGTCCAGCGTCCCCAAGAATTCAAGATACTCATCGGGCAAATTGACCTGCGCTAGCTTTACAAGGAGCAACAATTTATGCGTTTTAGGAGGGGTCTTATCTGTTTGCAAAGTAACGACAGCCTTCAAGAGTTTTTCCAAGGCCAACTGGCACATGTAAATCATATAAGTAAGCCCCAGGAGCGAAAACCCATGAAAGCTGTTGCATATGCAAGATTTTTTTCGGATAACCAGCGGGAAGAAAGCATTACAGCCCAACTCCGCGCCATTCGCGATTATGCCGAAAAACATGGGGTATCGTACGGGAGTACATAGACGAAGCCCGCTCCGCCACCACCGATGACCGCCCAGGCTTCCTGCAGATGATTTCCGACCTGAGAAATGGTGTGATCCGTCCAGATCTGGTGCTGCTCCACAAGTTAGATCGGTTTGCTAGAAACAGGATGACGCGGCCATTTACCGCAGGGAAATACAGCGAGCCGGTGCTCGCCTGGTAGCCGTGGAGCAACCTCTGGACAATAGTCCCGAGGGTGCGTTCCTGGAAGGTATTCTGGAGGCTATGGCCGAATACTACAGCAGAAACCTCGGCCGCGAAGTTATGAAAGGCATGCGGGAAACCGCCTTCCAATGCAGGCCTACAGGAGGTAAACCTCCCATGGGTTACGATATAGACCCCAGTTCAAGAAGATATATCATCAACGAGCGTGAAGCGGAAGCTGTCCGCATAATCTTCTCCATGTATCGCTAGGGATACAGTTATAAAGAGATTATCGACTACCTAAATAGCCATGGTTACAGGACAAAGCTGGGCAGACAGTTTGTCAAGACATCCCTTTATGAAATCCTCCGTAACGAAAAATATACTGGAGTTTTTGTATCCAACCGGGCCGCTAGTAAAACCGGTGGTAAGCGCAACAACCATAGATTCAAGGGCGACGATGAAATTATCCGGATCCATGGTGGATTGCCAGCCATTATCGACCCTTCAACTTTCCGGGAGGTGCAAAAAATGATGGATAGGAGAAAGCGTGCACCTGGAGCAGCTAAAGCAAAAGAGGTCTATTTACTTACCGGCCTTGTTCAGTGCGGTGCTTGCGGCGGCCCGATGATCGGGAATCGCAGGCGAGCCGGGCGCAATAAAGATATTTATGCGGCCTATGAGTGTAATAACCGGAAGCGCCTTAAGGCTTGCCGTGCGAAGTCCATCAATAAGGAATATCTGGAGCAATATGTCTTGAACGAATTAATAAGGCTTATTTTTAGTGATGAAGGAATACGCTATACTGGTTAAGAAACTGAATGAGGCTAATAAACAACACCTCGAAAGAAAGTCTAGGGAACTACATTATGCCAGGCAACAACTCTCAGAAGTGGAGAAGAAAATCGGGAATATAGTAAACGCCATAGCCGACGGCCTATACAGCCCCACTATGAAGGAAACCCTGACAAAACTGGAGGAAGAAAAAGCCCAGTTACAGGTTACCATAGATGAAATCCAGCGTTCTAGTGTTGTTGAATTAACCGAGGATATGATAAAAGCTTACCTAGAAAAAGATAAGCAGGTCATACTTTCCGGAGACCTGCAGGCCTGCAAGGCAATCATTTCTACTTACGTTGATAAGGTCATCGTTTACGAAGACCACATTGATGTGATCCTAAAAATTGTGGATTTCACTGGTGGAGGCGGGGGGAATCGAACCCCCGTCCGAGGGAGCACCCACAGAAGCTTCTACCAGGATAGTTTCCGTTTTAATCTCGCCCCAGGGCCCCCCGGAAACTGGGTGCACCTGCGGCCAGCCTGCTTATCTCTCCCTCTGGGCCCACAGGCCGAGGTCCAGAGGACAGCCCGCTAGGGTTGACATCCACTCCGGGCCCCGCGGGCCGGGCCCGGGTGGATGGGGCTGCGGTCTATTAGGCAGCCAGAGCTAATTCTTTGTCGGCACTTATAGAGGTTCCACCGTTTAACGAGGAGGTGGGATCTCGCCTGGCCACTCCTGCCAATGCTTCCCCCGTCGAAACCAGTACGCCCCCACGAAAGCCGACTAACTCAAAACTTAAGCTTTTGCCGGTCGCGAAAGGCTTTTTCTATCTCCCGCTTGGCGTCGCGCTCGCGAAGGGCTTCCCGCTTGTCATAGAGCTTTTTGCCCCTGGCCAGGGCCAGCTCTACTTTGACTCGGCCCTGGGGATTGAAGTACACCTTTAGAGGGATGAGGGTTAATCCCTTTTCCCTCGTCTTACCGATGAGCCGGCGGATTTCTTCTTTGTGAAGGAGGAGCTTCCGCGGCCTTCGGGGCTCGTGGTTAAACCGGTTGCCCTGTTCATAAGGGCTGATATGCATATCGTAGAGAAATACCTCTCCCTTTTCTACCCTCGCAAAGCTGTCTCTTATGTTAGCTTTGCCTCCCCGAAGGGACTTGACCTCCGTTCCGGTGAGGACTATACCTGCTTCCAGGGTTTCCTCAATGGTGTAGTCGTGTCGGGCCTTGCGGTTTTCGGTCACCAGTTTGAGCTGCCGGCCCATGGTATTCCACCCCGTATATTTTCAGGTTCATTATACCACGGCCGGTAGGGGCGACGTCAAGGGGAGGAGGCTTGGAGAATGACCATCATTAACTCCTTGAAGGTTAAACGAGCATCAGTTACAATAGAAGTGTTCAATAAAATGTTTTTCATAGAACCTCACTCCCCTTTGCGTAATTTCTTCCCACTTGGAGTGAGGTTCTTCTCTTTTTTACCATTTTCTTACCAAAGCCCACTTTTATTTTACACTAAGCTGGTATTCCAACCTTTCCCTCACCATCTGGGCGACCTGGGCCGGGGTTTTGCCCACGGCCTGAATCACAGGCACGCCTGCCGTTATGTCCTCCATCCCCATCATATTCGAGTCTTGGCCGCTTATCACTAGTACACTGTAGTTCTTAAGCTGGTCACCTGTCAAATTGCTCATGTCCACCCGGTCCACTTCAAAACCTTGTTCCTCCAGGTGGTCACCTATGGCGCTGATAGTGTCCTCTACGGCTATACGTTTGACCATGGCCGGGCACCTCCTATTTTTGCTCTTTTCACCGATATTATGAACGGCGGTGCCCGCCTTTATTCCCACGGTTCTTGGGGCCAGTCGCAGGGCAAGCTAAAGGTGAGGTGAAGAACGGTGCCCACCTTTATACCGCGTCTGGTACTCATGCAAAGGGCGGCCCTCAACTATCCCCTGGGCCAACACCTTATGAGGCGCTTCAACCAGGAAGGAATCGAAGTAGTATTCTACGACCGAAGAATTCCCTCCTTTCCTCACCGATCTTTTCGCGCCGGGTTCTTGTTTTCCAAGCGAACGATGGTTGTTACCCTGTGGAAGAGGGGGGTATTCCAGACTTGCCGGCCCTCAGCCCATTACCAGCTACCGCTGGTATCTGGCTGTCCCGGCTTGTGTGAGTACTGCTACCTCAATACCAATTTGGGCCGCCGGCCCTTCGTAAAGGTGTACGTGAACCTGGAAGATATTTTCCACCAGGCCCGCCAATATGTGAGACAACGACGGCCGCAAACAACCATTTTTGAAGGTGCTGCAACATCCGATCCCGTAGCGGTAGAAGGCTGGACCGGTTCCCTTAAGAATGCCGTCCAGTTCTTTGCGGGCCTAAAGGATGCCTATTTTCGCTTTGTTACTAAATATACCGACGTAGAGGGTCTGCTGGGGATAGAGCATCGGGGAAAAACAGAAATAAGATTTAGCCTCAACTCCGATTATATAGTAGAGACCTTTGAGAAGGCGGCTCCACGGATAGATTCAAGGTTGAAGGCGGCGAGGAAAGTCTGGGAGGCTGGTTATCCTTTGGGGTTCTTCATCGGGCCCATCTTTGCCTTTGAGGGATGGAGGCGTGAATATGAAAGGTTATTGGCCGCGATAAGGGACTACCTGCCGGAAGATGCAACCTTTACCTTTGAACTCATAACCCACCGCTTCACTTCGCGGGCTAAGAAAATCATTCAAGAGGCTTACCCGGGGACCGAGGTTCCCATGGACGAGCGGGAGCGCCGGTTTAGGTACGGCCAATTCGGGTACGGTAAATACGTCTATCCCCCGGAGGTAATGGAAGAACTGCAGGAGTTCTTCTATACCCGGATCGAGGAGTTATTTCCCCACGCCAGGATCCTCTACTTTGTTTAAGGGGCCGGGCCCTACGATTCCCCGTCGGACGTGTCTTTTGGGCGGCGCTCCTTCTCCTTTTCTATGAGGCGCAGGGACCATTCCCAGTGCTGGGCCAGAAGCTCTCTCTCTTCCGGGGTCAAGTCAGGAACGCGCTTCAGGAGCCGCACAAAAAGGGGGTCCGTCAGGCTGGCCCTTAAGCCCGGCTCCAAAAGGAGGAGGGAGACCAGGTCCTGGGTTTCCGGAGCCAGGGCATAGTTTACCCTTTGGCGAGATTCCGACCGGCCCAAGAGATAGTCCACCGATACCTGGAAGAAGTCCGCCAGGCGCTCTAGAGTTTCGGGATCGGGCCGGCGCCGGTTTCGTTCGTACATGGCAATAGTGCTCTGGCCCATGTTCAAGAGCTTGGCCAGCTGGGCTTGGGAAAGCCCCTTTTCTTTACGCAGGGCTGCCAGCCTCTCACCAAAGGATTCCACAATGAATACACCCTGCACCAATGTAACACGCTCTGTGATAAGAGGCAACTGGTATCACTAAAAGCAATTTTTTCTCGGATAACTCCTTGACAAATATCGCGGTAGGTGATTATATTGGTTAATGATGACAGAACTTAGCGGTGATCCCTTTTGCGGAACGAAAGAATGTACCGCCTTCGTTTAAAGCGCAAACTCAGCCAGAAGCAGGTAGCCGAGGCCGTGGGCATTACCCAGAGCGGGTATGCCATGATAGAAACCGGACGGCGCCATCCCCGTAAAGAAGTGATGAAGAAGCTGGCCGACTTTTTTGGGGTTACGGTGGATGAGCTTTTCTTTAACGAAGACCGCGGTCAATCTTCCTAAAGTAGCGAGACGGCGTACGCTCAAGCGTACTCTATCCCCTGGCTACCCTGTAAAGGGTAGCTTTTGTTTATGAATGCCAGGGGCCACGATTAAAAGGGGAAGCCAGGCTGAGAGCCTGGCCCTGCAACAGACCCTATCTAACCACCTCACTAGAAGTCGCCGAAAAACAGCAGCACCAGTATCAGGAAGAGGATAAAGGCCAGGCGTCCGTCGAAGAAGCTGGCCGCCGCGGCATTGTTGGTAGTTTCAGGCATAAGGAATTCCTCCTTTGCGTGAACCTTACCGTATTGTATGCGGCGAGGGAGGTAGAAGTTCCAGGGTCATAACTCCGTCCCTAATCTCCAGGTTGCTGTACTCTAAATCCAGGGCGGGCGGCGGCAGTTCAATAGTAAAGGCGGGCTGCGGCAAGAGAACATCCCACGTGGACTTGTCGAGGGGGAGGCCGCCCATCTCTAAGGCTAGAGGGGTAAAGGTTAGATGGCGGGGTCCCGTCACGGCCAGGGAACCCTGAAGGCGAAAGCCCGGTCCTGGTATTACTAGCCTCTGGGGAACCAGTTCAAACCTTACTCCCTCGAGCGCACCCCCGCCGCCCAGGAGCACCTCGTTAATCTTGGCCTGGCTGAATTCTGCCAAAACGCGACCCTGACCTACCGTTACCCTGTCAGGGCTAAGCCGCTGCCAGGGGAAATTTGGAAAAGTGGCAAGAACGGCTTCTAAGGAAGGCAAGGCTTCCTGCCAGGCCTGTTCCAAAGCCAGGAGGGCCTGACGGTAGTGG
The DNA here is from genome assembly GCF_013167955.1 of Thermanaeromonas sp. C210. Classification (NCBI taxonomy): domain Bacteria; kingdom Bacillati; phylum Bacillota; class Clostridia; order Neomoorellales; family Neomoorellaceae; genus Thermanaeromonas; species Thermanaeromonas sp. C210. The sequence goes on along the minus strand of NZ_BLWF01000002.1, from coordinate 214,633 downwards.
GAAGATTGGCGACGTACCTCCTCCAAGGCGAGCTGGCGGTGGTTCCGCAGGGCTACCAGCTCCTGCTCCAGGGCGTCAAGCCGTGCTGCCGCCCGGCCGAGCTCCCGCTCTTTCTGGTTAATTTCTTCCTTAATTTTCTGCACCTCGACATAAAGGGCTAGTTGGTGGCGGACCCTTGCCAGCAGGAAGTTTACATAGCGCTGCATCAATTCCCAGCGGACAAAAAAATCGGCCAGGTCGGTGCTTAAAAAAGCTGCCAGGAGGTAAGGGGAAGCACCGTACCTTTGAAAAAAACGGAGACTCTGGCCCACCTTTGTAGAGCCCGCGGACAGCTCCTGGGCCAGCTCGTGTTCCCTCTTCTGGGCCAATGCCAAATCCCCTTCCAGCTGCTCCTGTTGGGCGGCGAGGGCCTCCTTGTCGGTGGTCAGCTTGTGCAGGCGAGAATCGATTTCCAGGAGTTCCTGCAGGAGGGCGTACTCCCTGCTCCCGGTGTTCTCCAGGCGCCGCTGCAACTCTTCCTTAGGGTCGGGAGAAGCGGCCAGACCGGGGAAGCCCATAAAGAAAAGCAGCAGGCCGCACAGGACTGCGGTGGCTGACCGCAATTGATCTCTCTCCTCGGAAATCTATTACCTAAGAGAGTCATTCGCCAAGGGGAGGGCAATATCCTGCTGGAATGGAAAAAAATCCCAAACAGTTGCTCCTCCTATTGGGCCGACAAGGGTGAACGGTAGGGAGATAATTTATGCGGGCCTGGCGGCCTTTTCAGCCTTCGGCGGGGCCGGGAGGGATCATCCACCCGTGAAGGCAGGAGGCACGCCTTAAACCCGTGCCGCGGGAAAAATTCCCGGTCCAGGCCCGCTAGTAATGGTAGGTGACCCCATACCCTCCTGGTGGATATTGCCAGAGGATGTTAGTCGGGCAGACCTTACTACAGGCGCCGCATTCTATGCACCGGACGTAGTTAATTTTTAGGGTGTCCTCTTCCCACTCGTAGACCTGGCTGGGACAGATGTACGTACAGGGTTTGTTCTCACAGCTGAGGCACCCTTTGACGTCCCTTAGGGCAATGTGGGATACCTCGCTGGCCTTGAATTCAACTAGAGGCAAGGGATCTCCGGGAAACTTGGCCGGCAACATCTAGAAGGGCCCCCAATGCTTAGCGAATTCCCACATGTCGCCGATGGTCTTCCACGGGAATTGTTTGGCCCGGATGATGTCCCTGAGGCGGGCCGCCTTTTCTCGCTCGCTTAAGAGGTCGATGTTAAAGAATTCCCGGGCCAGTTCGTTTAGGGTGCTGGCAACCAGGTAATCGGCATCGGACCGTTGGTGGTAGTATCGCAGGGTTTCCCGATCGGCCTTGATGTCTTCGAAGAAAAAGGTATTCTTTATTTTTAACTCATAGTTGGCCAGCATCCGGGCTGAAAAATCGCCCTTGGCTTTGGCCTGGACCACCGTTTCGGCGGCATATTTCCCCGAGAGCATGGCCAGGTCGGTGCCCCGGCGGCCGCTGATCATGAGGGCGGCGTCGCCCGCCACCAGCACGTGGTCTCCGTAAAACTTGGGCAGAAAACTGTACCCGCCCTTGGGTATCATATGGGCTTGATATTCCAGAACCTCTGCCCCCTCGATAAGGCGACGCACCAGGGGGTGTTCCTTCAAACGCTGGAGAAGATAATAAGGGCTCAAACCCCTTTCAGACAGCTGGTTTAGGTAACCGCCCAAAATAATAGAGATGGTTTCCCTGTTGACCCAGATTCCTGCCTTACCGATGGCGGTGGCTGTGGGGAACCCCAGCATACCGATGACGGCACCCTCGTTGTCCTCTAACTGGAAGCGATCGTTAATCTTTTCGGAGGGGAGTCCCAAGACCTCCTTGACATAGAGGGTATAGGTGTGCCAGGGAGGCGGCTCCTTGATCAAACCCGCCTTGGCGGTGAGAAAGGGGAGAACTCCTTCGGCTATGATGACCACGTCAGAACGTAGCACTTCGCCCGTGTCCAACCTGACGCCGCGGATGGGGCCGCGGGCGAAGATACCTTTATCATAGATAAAATCCCGCGCATGGGCCTGGGTGCGCAGGACGGCCCCGGCGGAAGCCGCCTGGGCGGCGAGCCACCTGTCAAAGTTGGGACGCAGGACCGTAAATTTATTGTAGGGCTCCCGGCTGTAGCGCAGGTTGGCATAGCCCATGCGGACGACGGAGTCCGTATGGAGAAACCAAAATTCTTCGGTAACAACTGGCCTCTCCAGGGGAGCCGAGTTCCAAAAGGCGGGTACGATTTCTGCCGTGGGCTGGCTGTAAATGGTGCCGCCGAAGACGTTCTTGCAGCCGGGGAAAGCACCGCGCTCTAAGAGGGCGACCGAAAGCCCGTTTTGTGCCAGCGTTAAGGCCGCGGTACTTCCTGCCGGTCCGGCTCCGACGACAATGACATCATAACTGTCAGCCATGGCAACCTCCAACTACAACCTGAGGGCTATTCCTATTTATTTTGGGGTGGGCGCACTAAAAATATGTGCCTGAGGGGAGAAATACCCGGAGTGTCCCGGCGGCTCCTCGAATGGCAGCCCGGCCGTTGCCCGGCAGGGGATTGCTTTAAAGTATGCCGGCCCGCGGCCGGCCGCTGGCCGTGTCAACTCACATAAAAACCTTACCGAAGGGAGAAGGCTCACTCAAATAAAGACCTAACCTAAAGAGCGATAGTAGAAGGGGGTACTATGTTCCATCATCTCCCTTTAGCTTTAGAGGGTATGCTGTATATGGGTCATTGTTTTAATGGACGGCTTGCTTTTGTTGAGAAGGCTCAGTATAACCTTTAGCGAGCAATTCCTCCAGTTGGCGGTGAAGTACAAGGGGATTAATAGCCTGGAGTTGGCGCTGGAATTTAGCGTTAGTATGAGGGTCTAGTATCCCGGCGTCTATTAAACGCTGCAAAGGGGTTCGAGCCGTATCATAGGTTTTGCGCACATAGGCACCTTGACGTTTCTTAGCAACTACTTTACGCATTGGTAAGAAAAGGTTAACATAGATATCCAAGTAGGCGTAGACCTGATTAAGCCAAGTAACGGCGTTAGGGGTGTCATAGCGTTCATAGCCGACGATATGCCGCACGAACTGGCGATTTTTCTGTTCAACATGGGCATTATCATTTTTGCGGTAGGGTTGGCTTCGCGTAAATGTAAGGTCATTTTGCTGGCAAAAACGGAGGAGTTGGTCATTTAAGAACTCACTACCGTTATCGGTATGGATGCCCCAAGGTTTAAGCGGCCATTCGTTAAGGATAGCCTTCAGCTCGCGAAAGACGGCGGCCTGGCTGCGGCCAAGGATGGCTCTGCGGGACTGTAACCCGTCACCACGTCGACGACGGTGATGGTGTAGGCGAAATGGCCCAGGGAAGAACCGCCATGATGCTCCACCAGGTCGACTTCCAGGGCACCGGGGCGGTTTTCATTCCAAGCATAACATTCAATTGGCACCTTGCTACGAAGCCTGGAGCCGGGTTTTGGGTGGGGCAGGGTACGTTTAGGCTTAGGAGAGCGCCATTTAGCTATTCTTCTAGCCAAAGTAGGGCGGCTAATTCGAGCCAGCTGTTCCCGTATCTGAGGAGTGAGGAGGAGCTCTCCGTGGCTGGCCAGGAGCTCAGCCGTAGAAAGGAGTACTGGATGGAGGCGTTCGGCACAAGGATAATCCAGGGCCTCCCAAACGAGCTGGATGGCCGGGAGTGCCTCCAAATACTTTAATGGTTTAGAACGCTTTTTAGCTGGCTTTTTGGCAGGAATAGGATTATTTAAGACATAGATAGCATACTTACGGTTATAGCCGAGCATCTTGACTACCTCGTCGATAATCTGGGATTTTTCGGTTCGGGAAGCGGCCTGAGAGTAACGCTGGTGCATGTTGTTTAAATACTCACGGCGACTATTTAATGACATCCTCAATACACATCCCCTCGGTAAGATTTCGCCGTGAGTGAGCCGTTCCCCCTTCGGTTATATTTTAAGTGAGTGATCGCGGGGCCTTGACAGGTGTCGGTCGGGGAAGGTATAATAATTTCGCAATGAATAAGGGCGTGTAGCTCAGTTGGGAGAGCGCTAGAATCGCACTCTAGAGGTCAGGGGTTCGAATCCCCTCACGTCCACCATTTTAAAAAGAAAACTATGGGCGCGTAGCTCAGTGGGAGAGCGCTTGACTCACATTCAAGAGGTCGCAGGTTCAATCCCTGCCGTGCCCACCAATAAAATCAAGGCCCTCGGGTCTTACACCTCGGGGGCCTTAGCATTTCCGCTGCAAGACCGCTGCAATTTGTTGCAAAACCGCTATGGGTAGCAGTAACGCAGCAATCAGATTGTAACCGACCTTGCTCTTACATTATTAGTCTACCATCACAAAAGGCCGAAGCTATCTGTTTAGCCGCTTCCTTCCTCATGGAGCACCACTAGGACGTGTAATGGTATCCTGCTTATCCACTGCCTCCTCGAGTATCGGTTGAAGTTCTGCCCGCAAAGTGCCATCCATTCGCATCTGGACTGCCCTCATGTCGAATCGTCCCACTTCGGAGCGGCAAGTTACTACCTGGTAACTTCAGATTTTGATGAACTACCTTCCGCGACAATCTCGACTAATGAGGTGATGGCACTAACCTGGCGGCGCGTACCTTAGCTTCGAACGATAGGCCCACAGGTCCACCGGCTCCCAGTTACACGGTTTACTCATTGTTGTGGTAAACTCCTGTCAAGGGACAGTGAAAATGTCATAGTAAGGAAGCTTCATCTGGACTGAGAAAATGTCAGGCCAGAAGGGTCAAAATTAAGTTTCAGCGTCACTAGCGTTGCATAAAGAAAATATAAACTTGTCAAGAGCAATAGCGCCCAAAAATCAGCCAAATTCCTGAAATAACCTGGCCTTGCAAGAAAAAACTCCTTATACTAGAGATTAAGGGTAGTCCTTGCCCCAACCTCTAACATAAGGAGGCCCAAATGCAAGGCAAGGATACCACATTATCCACATTTCATCAACTGTTTGCTCCGGTTTCTAAACGACTATTTTTGGCAGTTAACCGCAGGTATGGGGGTCGATAAGTACGCTAAGAAGCTAAATTCCCTTCAACTCGTTGAACTAATAGCCTTCGCTCAGCTGGAACAACTTAATGGCTTGCGGGATATCAGCAATAGCTTCAATGACCCGCAATTTAGCCGGGCCATCAATTTAGAGAGCATCAGTTTCTCCCAGATAGCGCGCCGTTTAAGGGATTTACCGCCGCAGCTTCCCAGGCCCGAGAAGGAAATAGCTATAGCGGTGTAGAATGATACCGCATCATAAGAAATTTGGCCCACAGTGATTTCACCAAAAGGGGTCCGCCTTTCCCGCCGAGAGGTTTATTTCTTACTGTGGGTATTCTTGGCCGTTCGAAAGAAACCTCCGCAGGATTAAAATTAGGGGTGTTAGAGGGTGTCAATGGTTTTCGCCAATGGCAGGTGTGCACCTACCTATAGCGATTGTCTCAAAGAGCCCCTCTACCAGTATGACTTTCCTAATCTCTGCGACGGACGAGATCTTTTGGCTGCGGTCAGGGATAATTCCGTCCCATGCGTTTTCTTTGATCCCCAGTACCGGGGTATTCTGGATAAGTTGGCTTACGGCAACGAGGGCGAGAGCCGCGGAATCAGACGTTCCGTTTTACCGCAAATGGATGAAGCCACCATTAAAGAGTTCGTAGGGGAGATAGCACGGGTGCTTGTTCCCACCGGCCACCTTTTTCTATGGGTGGATAAGTTTCACCTGTGCGAAGGGGTATCTGGATGGATGCCTGCAAACCTCCGCATTGTAGATATGATCGTATGGGATAAGCAGAAGATCGGCATGGGTTATCGTACCCGGCGGCAGTGCGAGTACCTATTGGTTATTCAAAAGAAGCCCCTGCGGGCTAAGGGCGTCTGGGCCGTACATGATATACCCGATGTATGGGCGGAAAAACCCATTAATTGTCATGCCCATGCCAAACCGGTGAAACTCCAGGCTCGATTAATAGAGGCAGTGACCAATCCAGGGGATGTGGTGGTAGACCCGGCGGCGGGGAGTTATTCCGTGTGGAAAGCGGCACAACTTGTAGGCCGCAGATTTTTAGGAGGCGACATAGTGTACGGCCCTCATTATGAAGGCGAAAGGTCGTAAACATGGTGGATATACCCGGCTTTTTGGTGACGAACGGCTAGGCTGCCTCACCGGCATACCTCAATCAGAGCGGTGGCGTTCGATCAAATCGGGGTCGTAACGATTATATCTAAATGAAGATCTGGCATCCCATAGATTAGGAGGGTCGAAAATAATTTTTTTCTTAAAGCAACCGTTCTTTTGATCCCAGTAATAGTCGGCCAATTGAATATAGTGAGTATGCATCACATAAATATGCCTTTCTAAATCCGTAGTGTCAGGGCTAATAATTCTAGATTTGTTAAAGATGCCTATCCAGAATTCTATTTGTCCATGCTGCACATAATCGTTAAACAGGGGAAATATTTTCCCACCCTTTCTTACAAGTAAAAGCCATCGTTGCCCATCATCCCACCCCATCAGGCCATCCGGATTCCTTTGGGCCGAGGTATACAATTCGATGCTTTCCTCCCTGCCTATCTACGTCCTCATACATTCTTTCAAGGAGGGTAAGGTTTTCCGTCCTAATGGCCTCTACCGCCTGGATGGTCTCGACCTTTTGTTGCTTGAAGGACTGAAGCAGGTAGCTTTCGACGGCGTCCTGTGTGGGAAGGATCACCTCGGGGTCAAAAAAGATTATGCTTGTTGCCGGCTGGACGGTTAAGGCCGGGGCCTGCGGCGCGGAAAGAACGGTGACACACTCCATCCTACGAGGAATATCAAGGCCTCCAGACATATTTTTTGCCTTTCGTGAGGCACCTTTTAATCTCTTCCTCTGTCCGCCGAAAAAATGCCTCACCAGGCCCTCAAAATCCTCGCAAAGCTTACAGCCACCACGGATAAAACCCGGCCCGAATAAAAGAGGGGTAGACCGCCGGATACCGCACTGATCTACCCCTCTTCCAAGCATTCACCGGAAACGGGGGTTTTGCTAGGGTTATCTTACCCTAGTATTTTCCCCTGGGTGTGTAGGAGGTATGGAGGAGATGATGGGACTTTGCGCTCAAAGGTTTGCCCAGGAACTCGCGGTAGAGGGCCTGGATGGAGGGGTTCTCATGGGACTTACGAATAGGCATTTCGACGTCGGCCTGGTAGATGCCCTTGATGCGCTGCTCCCTGATTGCGGTGTTGGTGGGGATGGGCTGCCCACCGCCGCCGATGCAGCCACCGGGGCAGCACATGATTTCAATGAAGTGATACTGCTCCCCGGCCTTGACCCGCTCTAAAAGCTGCCGGGCGTGGCCCAGGCTGTGAGCCACGGCTACCCTGACTTTGGTGCCCTCGATATCGACGGTCGCTTCCTTAATGCCCTTGAGACCGCGGACCTCGTAAAAGTCCAGGGAAGGCAGTGTCTTACCGGTAATCAGCTCGTAGGCGGTACGCAGGGCCGCCTCCATAACTCCGCCGGTAGCGCCGAAAATGACCCCTGCGCCGGTGGATTCGCCCAGGGGGTCGTCATACTGCTCTTCGGGGAGGCTCTTGAAATCAATCCCCGCTTCCCTGATCATCCGCGCCAGCTCGCGCGTAGTGAGGACGTAGTCCACGTCCTGATAGCCGCTGTCTCGCATCTCCGGCCGCTGGCACTCGAATTTCTTGGCAGTGCATGGCATGATGGAGACGACCACCATCCTGGCCGGATCTATACCGGCCTTCTGGGCATAGTAAGTCTTGGCCACAGCACCGAACATCTGCTGGGGCGACTTGCAGGTGGAGACGTTGGGTATAAGCTCGGGGTAGAAGTGCTCCATGAACTTTATCCAGCCCGGGCTGCAGGAGGTGATTAACGGCAGGGGGCCACCCTTGGTAAATCGCTCAATAAACTCGGAGCTTTCTTCCATAATGGTCAGGTCGGCGGAAAAGTCGGTATCAAAGACCCTGTCAAAGCCCAGGCGCCTTAAAGCCGACACCATCTGGCCGGTGTTGATGCTCCCCGGAGGCAGGCCGAACTCCTGGCCAATGGACACCCGGGTGGCCGGTGCCGTCTGGACGACAACGAATTTTTCTGGGTCGGCCAGGGACGCCCAGACCTCACCGGTATAATCCTTTTCGTATAATGCGCCTACCGGGCACACCAGGGTGCACTGGCCGCACTCCACGCAGGCGGTGTCCAGGAGTTTATCCTGGAAGGCCGGGGCGATGACAGTATTAAAGCCGCGGCCCATGGGGGCGATGGCCTTTACCCCCTGGACCTTTTCGCACACGGCCACGCAACGGCGGCAGAGGATGCACTTATCAGGCTCCCGGATGATAGCCGGTGTGGAATCGTCTATAGGGTACTCACTCTTTTTACCCTCAAAGCGGACCTGCCGGATCCCCAGTTCCTGGGCCAGGGATTGGAGTTCGCAGTTGAGATTGCGGATGCAGGTGGGGCACTCCATCTTGTGGTTGGAAAGGAGCAGTTCCACATTCAGGCGCCGGGCCATCCTGACCCGCGGGCTGCTGGTTTTTACCACCATACCCTCGGCTACCGGGGTCACACAGGAGGCCATCAGGTTCCTGGCCCCTTCAACTTCAACCACGCAGACCCGGCAGGCGCCGATCTCGTTGATGCCTTCCAGGTAACAAAGGGTGGGAATGTGAATACCGGCCTTTGCGGCGGCTTGTAAGATCGTCGTTCCGGTCTCAACTTCCACCGGTATATTGTCAATGGTTAAGTTTACGGTGCTCAACTTACTTACCTCCCATTTTTCCCTTTCATTCCCTCGTTATGGCTCCGAACCTACATTTCTCATAACAGCTGCCGCATTTAATGCAGGCTGCAGGCTCAATCTGATGGGGTTCTTTTTTGCCACCGCTTATGGCCCCCGCCGGGCAGACGCGACTGCAGGCCCCGCAACCGGTACATTTCTCGGCGTCAATAACATATGAAATCAGCTCCTGGCAAACATGGGCCGGGCAACGGTGGTCGCGAATATGGGCAAGGTACTCGTCCCGGAAATAGACGATGGTGCTCAAGACCGGGTTAGGGGCCGTCTGCCCCAGGCCGCACAGGGCAGTATCCTTGATCTGCTGGGCCAGTTCTCTAAGGAGTCCAATATCCCCTTCCTGGCCTTGGCCCTTGGTGATGCGGTCCAGGATCTCCAGCATCCGGGTAGTACCGATCCGGCAGGGCGTACATTTGCCGCAGGATTCATCTTTAACAAAGTCCAGGAAAAATGTGGCCAGGTCCACCATGCAGGTGTCTTCGTCCATAATGATTAGACCGCCCGACCCCATGATGGCCCCCAGGGCCGTTAGAGAGTCATAATCAATGGGTACATTAAGGTGTTCGGCGGGAATACATCCGCCTGACGGACCTCCAATTTGGGCAGCTTTAAACTTCTTGCCGCTGGGTATTCCACCGCCTATATCATAAACTATCTGGCCCAAGGTGGTACCCATAGGCACTTCTATCAGGCCATTGTTGTTGATTTTCCCTGCCAGGGCAAAGACCTTGGTACCCTTGCTCTTTTCGGTACCGATGGAAGCAAACCATTCCCAGCCGTTGCGAATAATGGTGGGCACATTAGCCAAGGTCTCTACATTATTGATTATCGTGGGCTTGCCCCACAAACCTGATACGGCTGGGAAAGGAGGACGCGGCCGCGGCTCGCCCCGGCGTCCCTCGATGGAAGCCAGCAATGCTGTTTCTTCGCCACAGACGAAGGCGCCGGCGCCCAGCCTAATATCGACGTCAAAGTCAAAACCGGAATTGAACAGATTTTTGCCCAAGAGACCTTTTTCCCGTGCCTGGCTGATGGCGATTTTCAGCCGGTGCACCGCAAGGGGATATTCCGCCCGCACGTAAATGTATCCCTGGTTGGCGCCGATGGCATAGCCGGCGATGGCCATACCTTCCAGCACGGCATGAGGATCGCCTTCCAGGATGCTGCGGTCCATGAAAGCCCCTGGATCTCCCTCATCCGCATTGCACACAATGTACTTGATGGGTCCCGGCGAGCGATGGGCAAACTCCCATTTTAGCCCGGTGGGGAAACCGCCGCCTCCCCGGCCCCGAAGGCCCGATTTCTTGATCACGTCGATGACTTCTGCCGGTTTCATTTCGGTCAATACTTTAGCCAGTGCCAGATATCCATCCCGCACAATATATTCTTCAATGGATTCGGGGTTAATAATGCCGCAGTTGCGCAGGGCTATGCGGACCTGGTGTTTAAAAAAGGGCAACTCCGTGTGGGGCCTGATGGCGTCCCCCTGGCGGTTCACAACCCATTCGGTTACAATGTTGCCATCAACGACATGGCGACCCACAATTTCCCTGGCTTTGGTGGCGTCTACCTTCCCGTAAGTCACCTTCGGCTGGCCGGGTAAAATCACCTCAACGAGGGGCTCGTGGGCGCAAAGGCCGATGCAACTTGTCTGGCTAACTATTACTCCCGTTAACTGGCGTTTGGCTACTTCATCGAGGATGGCGTTCATAACCTCACGGGCCCCGGCGGCGATGCCGCAGGTTCCCATCCCCACGACGATCTTCGCCTTCGCGGCCGCTTCTTGGGATTGAATGGCTTCCAATTCACTTTCCTTGAACTTCTGCAATTCCTCCAGGGACTTAATCACAACTCATCACCCCCTGCATTCTAGCGGACCCCTTTATTGATAGATGGCGTTACTGGTATTCCTTTAATATCTTCAGGGCGGTATCTGGGGTTAAGCGGCCATGGGCCTTCTGGTTTACAGTCATTGCTGGCGCCAGGGAGCAGCAACCGAGGCAGCGTACCTGGTTGATGGTGAATTTACCGTCTGCCGTGGTATCGCCGACTTTCGTTCCCAGCTCCTTCACCAGGCGTTCCAGTATCGCCGGTGCGCCCCTAACGAAGCAGGCAGTGCCCATGCACACCGAGACCTGGTATTTGCCCTTGGGCTTGGTTGTGAAATAGTTATAGAAGGACACCACACTATAAACCTGGCTTAGAGAAAGCCCCAGACCATCGGCGATTGCTGCCTGGACATTGCGAGGCAAATAGCCTACCAGTTCCTGGCTCTGGTGGAGGACCTCGATCAAGGCCGACGGCTGTCCCCGGTGGGCGTCGATGATCTTTTCGAGTTCTTCCCATTTAGCTTCGCATTGGCATGTTTCCATTAGAACAACCTCCTCATAAAAGAGTAGCCATGGAACCCTCAGAGGGTATGCATCCTACAATAAGCCGTCTCTCCGGAACCGCCCTCGAACCGGACCGGGAAAATTGAGCCGACCGGGAGGGGATAACCCCCTCTTTTTTAAAGCAGGCCTGGATTTACCGACCTATAATTGCAGAGTGATAGTGAGGCTATTCACTATAACTGTTAAGTCAGCTTGTGATACTTCTTACAGAGAACTTATTTGCCATAAAGTCAAATTTTCCTGCCGGATCTCATATAATTCTTATTAATAGTTCATATTTTTGGACAACATTGTTCACAAATCTGTTTTTCGGTTTCTTGAATCCGCTCCCGGTAACGAAAACCGGGCCTTGAAGGTTGCCCCCTCGGCCCGGTTAGCGTGCTTTTTAAGTTTTAGCCCTACCTTTGGAGAAAATAAAATACTTCGGCTTAAGGGTCTTTAGCCGGCATCTCCTGGCATCAAACGGCTTTGAACTCGTGCACCGCCCGACGATCTTTCCCTTCCTGGCTCTGCCATTATTAGGAGGCTCATCAGGTTCAGGTTCGGGTTCTTGGCAAGTTGGGGAACGCTTCTCAATCTTGCCTCGTGCTGCGGCTGCGGCAAGTCACCCTAAAAGTACACGCCGCAGGGGCGGCACCACTTGTTTTTTCCGCGACATCACGCCCGGCAAAAATACCTTGGTTTTACCAGGGGGCACGTTGAAGGCCTGTTCCACGGCCCGGGCCTGGTGGCCGGTGAAGAAGAGTTCCGTACCGTTGCGCATGAGGTCGGTAATCATCAGCAGTACCAGGTCGTAATTTTTTTCTTTACAGAGTTTATCCATCTCCTCCAGGAGGACCTCCTGACTCACGGGGAGGGCCTGCTGGTCTACTATCTCTATCTGGCCGATACCTACTATATGGTTACCCAGGCAAAATTCTTTAAAGTCCTCCAGTAGGATATCGCGACCCGAGCGGCCCGCCAACAAGGATCCCGCCTGGAACATTTTCTTGCCGAACTCGGTGGGGTTAAGGCCCGCCAACTCTCCCAGTTTGGCTACCTGCTGCCGGTCTTCCTCGGTAGTGGTCGGGGATTTCAAGATCATGGTGTCGGACAATATGGCCGCACACAGGATTCCCGCTATTTCTTTGGGGGGCGTAATGCCCTTTTCGGCAAATATTTTACTGATTATAGTGGAGGTGCTGCCGACCGGTTCGTTGCGGACTAGAATAGGCTCGGAAGTTTCTATATCCGCCACCCGGTGATGGTCGATAATCTCCAGTATCTCGGCCTGCTCGATGCCGGGAACCGCCTGGCTTCTTTCATTATGGTCCACCAGGATTAACTTCTTGCCCCGCATGGCCAATAGGTGATAACGCGCAATCATGCCCATAAAACGGTTGTGTTCATCCACCACCGGGTAATTCCGGTACCGCGTTTCCAGCATGGTCCTTTTAACCTCTTCTACCAGGTCGTCGTTATGAAAGACTACCAGGTTTTCCGTGCGCATTATGTTTTTAACCGGTGCGTCCATGGGTACATACCCGCTATCCCAGGCCTCCAGAAGGAGACGGGCCAGGTCGCCCACGGTAAGCAGACCCAGAAGGTGCTGCTCGCCATCGACAACCGCCAGGGTTTTGACCCCGTGCTGGCGCATGAAAATTCCCGCCTGTCTCACGGTTACTTCCGGGCGAATAAAGAGAATCCCACCGTCGAGGACGTCCTCTACTTTGGTCTTCACATTGTCCACGTAAATAGGAGCGGGTACGTTGAAATACTCCAGCACGAACTGGGTTTCCCGGTTTAGCTCCCCGCACCTCGCGGCGATAACATTATTCTCCTTTCGTATCCGGTTTTGCAGGTAGGCATAGCCTATGGCGGAGGCAATGGAATCGGTGTCTGGCTTTTGATGGCCTATTACTAAGATTTCTCTCGCCATTTTCTTCCACTTCACCTCTAGGGATAGTAACCCGATTGCCAGGTCTTGGCCCGAAAACCGGTACCCGGTATTCATACCGGCTGAGGTAGTCATGGCTGAAGGTGGGGCAGGTATGTTTTATGGTAATAATCGTTGGTTTCCGGGATCCATGTCCAGTTTATCCCTAACGTCGGGAACTTTCAAGCCGGTCCGGGCGCCCCAATGGATGGACGATAGGTGACGGGCCGCGTCACCGTACTCGCTTAAGACCCGGGAGGTCTGGCCGGCCCCTCGAGGGTATTCCCCTGCTTTTAAGACCTGCTGGACCTGTTCTCGCCAAGGATTTCCGCGCAAGGCCGAAAAGCATTACAGGCTTACGGGGTTTCTCAAGGAATTGGGGCCCATGCTTCAGGGCTGGCGCAGGATCCCTTGGCCTTAGGTCTTGCTGAAGGGTGTCGAGCCCGGCCTCACATTAAATACCGCCTGAGGCCTGCTCCCTACCTAAACGGTCCGGGTAGCCCGTCCCAGCAAAGGCGGGATAACCCGGGCGCTGGCTTTCGTTGACAAAGCAGATAAAGTTAAATATTATATAATAAATAACTTATACTTGTCCTAATGGGGAGGTGAAGGAGGTGACCTTCAAGGAGTGGGAAAAGGCCTTTAAAGCCTTGGGCCAGCGCCTCCGGCTCAGGATTCTGGCCCTGCTGGCCGAAGGGGAGCTGTGCGTCTGCGAGCTGGAGGAGATCCTGGGCCTCACCCAGCCGGCCATCTCCCAGCACCTGAGGGTTCTGAAGGAAGCCGAACTGGTCCGGGAGAAAAAGGTCGGCCAGTGGGTGTTCTACCGGCTCAACAAAGAGCGGCTGGCCGCAGTCCTCCAGGGATGGCTGGCTTACCTGGAGGCACCCCTCGCGGAAAAGGAGGAATTGGCTAAAGACTACGAGAAGGTGCAGGAGCTCCTGGAGAATCCCAAGGTTGCCTGCAGAGCGCCCCGGGAGAGGGGTGGCAAAGGTGGCCCTGGTTAGAAGACCATTGCAGGATGGCGTATTACCTTCAGTCTGTACTAAAGTAACCAGGAGGACGGTAGCCACGGTAGCCAAAGGCAGGTATAGGTATGAAGAAGGAGGATTGCTGCACTAATATGGCCCCGGCAACCAACCACCAACCCACGGCGGGGTTATCCCTGCTGGATCGTTTCTTGACCCTGTGGATCTTCCTGGCCATGGCCTTCGGCGTGGCCCTCGGTTACGTCGCACCCGGGGTGGCAGACGCCCTCAATAGGATGTCAGTGGGTACCACCTCCATCCCCATAGCCATCGGCCTCATAGTTATGATGTACCCGCCCCTGGCCAAGGTGAAATACGAAGAATTGGGCAAGGTATTTCGCAACGGCAGGGTTATGGCCCTGTCCCTCATCCAGAACTGGATTATAGGCCCTATCTTGATGTTCATCCTGGCCGTTATCTTTTTACACAATTATCCGGAGTACATGGCCGGCCTCATCCTCATCGGCCTGGCGCGCTGCATCGCCATGGTCATTGTCTGGAACAGCCTGGCCGGGGGTGATGCCGAGTATGCCGCCGCCCTGGTGGCCTTGAACTCCGTCTTCCAGGTTATCTTTTACTCCCTTTATGCGTATGTTTTCATCACCCTGTTGCCGGCGTGGCTGGGTTTCCAGGGGATGCAGGTCCGCGTAACCATCGGTGAAGTGGCCACCAGTGTGGCCATCTACCTGGGTATACCCTTTGTGGCCGGTTTTTTGACCCGCTTGATCCTTCTACCGGCCAAGGGCAGGGAATGGTATGAAAAAACCTTTGTCCCCAAAATCAGCCCCCTGGCCCTGATCGCGTTGTTGTTTACCATTGTGGTCATGTTTTCCCTTAAGGGTCAGTATATCGTTTCCCTGCCGATGGATGTGGTCAGGGTGGCTATACCCCTGATTTGCTATTTTGTCCTCATGTTCTTAATTTCCTTTTTCATAAGCACGCGCCTGGGAATTAACTACGAGCAGACGACGACCCTTTCCTTTACCGCCGCCAGCAACAATTTTGAGCTGGCCATCGCCGTGGCCGTGGCCGTCTTCGGCATTAATTCCGGCCAGGCCTTTGCCGCGGTCATCGGTCCCCTTATTGAAGTGCCGGTGATGATCGGGCTGGTGAACGTGGCCTTGAATTTCCGGCGGCGCTACTTCGCGGCGTCACCGGGCCCGAGGTAGCCGTTGAAAGGGAAGACCAGTTACCAGGGTTCAAACCTGCCTAGGGGAGGCGGCCCCGTGCGCCTCCCTTTTTTCGTTTTATCTCACAAGGGACACGGGCAGGGGAGGTGCGTTGGCCGGTCACGCCGGTTAGACCGGAAAAGAACCCGGAAAGGTGCGCGTATGGAGCCCCCTGTCGCCCCCCAGGTGGGCGTCGGCGAGGTGAGGGCGCCCGGGTTTTGCTCCCAGCGCCCACGAGAATTTTTAGCTGTCCCGGCGGAGGGGGAGAAGGAAAAGCCAAAGATATGTAGAATATTATAGCAATAATACTAAGTGGTATGGACACCGGATGAAAAGGAGACATAGCAGTAGTAATGGAAGCGCGGGAGGTTAAGCGGGTTAAGCTGTACGAGCAGATCGTGGCCGACATCAGGGAGCAGATAGCGTCGGAGAAATTAAAACCGGGCGAGAAAATACCGTCCGAGCGCGAGCTTGCCAGGCTCTACGGTGTCAGCCGCTTAGCCGTACGTGAGGCCCTGAGTGCCCTGGCAGCCATTGGCCTTATTGAAGTTAAACACGGGGTGGGTTGTTTTGTAAGGCAGGTGGAACGGCGGCTCCTACCCCAGGACATCGCTATGAGTTCGGAAGAAAAGGACCGGGCCATGGATCTACTTGTTTTCCGGAGGGGTTTTGAACCCGAAGCCGCCCGGCTGGCAGCTCTATATGCTTCTCAAGAAGAGGTAGAGGAGATCGCCCGGCTACAGGAGGCGGTGAGGGAGAATATCGTGGCGGGAGGGATGGCCGTAGAGGAAGACTTCCGTTTTCATATGGCCATTATCCGGGCCACCCATAGCCCCATTTTCATCCAGGTGGCCGAAACCCTGGAGCAATATTGGCTGGATAGCTTCAGGCTGTGTAAAAAGCATACCCTGGGTGTTCCTACCAGGCTGCCCGTTTTGCTGGAGGAGCACCAGATAGTCCTGCGCTACCTCCTTTATCGAAATCCCGACGGCGCCTACAAGGCCATGAAAATGCATATAGAAAACGCCATCCGGAAATTGGAAACTTAAAGGTGTCGCGGCCCGGGAAGAAAAAGTTAAGCCGCACGTAACTTAAGGAACCATGGCCGTCACCTACGGATGGAAGAAGAAGTTTAGACTTTCACTAAATGCGCGGATATATTAAGGAGTGAGAATTAAATGGCCGCAGGTTTCCGCATTTACACCCGGGTTAAACGCCCGCCCCTCTCCCTCGCCGATGCCTTTCTCCCGTACTCTACTTGTAACATAGCCGACAACATGGGGAGAATGTTTTGCATGGATGCCGGGATAAAGCCGGTGCGGGAAGACGCCAAGCTGGCCGGTATAGCCTTTACGGTAAAGACGCGACCGGGAGATAATCTGCTGGTCCATAAAGCCCTGGATATGGCCGAGCCGGGGGACGTTATCATTGTGGACGCCCGGGGCGATATGACCAACGCCATACTGGGAGAAATTATGGCCCGTTATGCCCTGAAGAGGGGTCTTAGGGGATTGGTGGTAGACGGGGCTGTCCGGGATTGGGCGGGGATAAGGCGATTAGATTTGCCGGTTTTCGCCCGGGGCGCAAGCCCGCGGGGACCCTATAAAGACGGGCCCGGGGAGATAAACGTGCCGGTTTCTTGTGGGGGTGTGACGGTTTTCCCCGGGGATGTTATTGTGGGGGATGCGGACGGCGTGGTAGTAATACCCGCCGGCGAGGCGGAGGAAATCCTTCGCAAGACCAGGGAAGTGGCCCTCCGCGAACAGGCCATATTCCGGCAAGTTGAAGAGGGTACGTGGGACCGGGGGTGGATAGATGAAATCTTGAGGCAAAAAGGGTGTGAAATCCTTGAAACGCTATGGAGCTAGCGATTTGCTGGATTTTTGTACCGGCATACTTACCAGGTTGGGTGTGGGGGAAGAAGCGGCCAGACTTCTGTCCGACACCTTAGTGCAGGCTAATCTCCGGGGAGTAGATTCCCACGGCGTCACCCGCATGGGTATTTATGTGGAGAGGATACGGCGGGGATTGGTGGACCCCGGGGGGGAGCCGGAAATCATCAGGGACACGCCGGCCGTCGCCCTTATGGATGCCAGGAACACCCTGGGACAGGTAGCTTCTTACCGGGCCATGCGCCTGGCCATAGAGAAGGCCAAGGCAGTGGGAACCGGGATGGTGGGCGTGCGGGGCTCCAACCACTTCGGTGCTGCGGCCTACTACACCATGTGCGCCTTAAAGGAGGATTTAATAGGCATAGCCCTGTCCAACGCCCCGGCCACTATGGCCCCCTGGGGGGCGCGCGCTCCTTACATGGGAACCAATCCCCTTTCGGTGGCCGTGCCCGCCAAGGGGAGGCTGCCCATTGTATTCGATATGGCCACTAGTATTGTAGCCCGGGGGAAGATTATCCTTGCCGCTCAAAAAGGGGAAAGCATCCCTGAGGGATGGGCTATGGATGCAGAAGGCCGCATCACCACCGATGCCGAGAAGGCCCTGGAAGGGGCCGTGTTACCCTTCGGCGGGGCCAAGGGTTCGGCCATTGCCATCCTGATAGATGTTTTTGCCGGTATACTTACGGGTGCGGCCTTCGGGCCCCACATAGGCGACCTATATCGTAATCTGGAGGGCAGGCAGAATTTGGGTCATGTTTTTGCCGCCGTCGATCCCGGCGTCTTCGGCGACACCGACGAGTTTAAAAACCGTATAGCTCAAATGATCGACGAGATAAAAGGGCTGCCGCCGGCCTACGGGGTTGAGGAGGTCCTGCTCCCGGGAGAAATCGAATTCCGCACGGCGGAGAGGAGAAGGAGGGAGGGGATCCCCCTGGAGCCCGAAGTAGAAGAAATGCTCCTCGGGTTAGGGCGGGAGTTCGGGGTACCGTGGATAACGCCCGTAGGACCGTGAGCAAAGAGGGGGCCGCCCTGGCGGCTTCTTTAGTCGCTCGCTTTCAAGCCAAGGCAGGCCTCTACCCCCAAAAGTGGGGATAACTCAGGGGATCGCCGGGTGGCGGAGAAGTAAACCGCTTTCCCTTCCGGCGGAGAAAATTCGACTAAGGGGGGTAAAACCCGTGTACGGCTACAACGGGAAGGTTGCCGTGGTGGATCTCACCACCAGAACCGTACAGGAGAAACCTTTGACTTCCGAAGAGGCCCGGAAGTTTATAGGAGGCAGCGGCCTCGGGGCTTATTATTTGGCTCGTCATTTCAAGGAGCATTCCGGGGATGCAGCGGTAGATCCTTTCAGTCCGGAGAACCCCCTTATCTTCACCGTAGGACCTTACGTCGATACGCCGGTACCGTGCAGCGGGCGCCATGCAGTTACCACCCTGTCTCCCCTCACGGGCATCTTTGCCGAGTCCGACATCGGGGGTTCCTGGGGCGTGGCCTTTAAACGGGCGGGCTATGATGGCCTAATTGTCACCGGCCGGGCCGATTCTCCCGTCTATATCCTGGTGGCAGGGGGCCGGGTCAGCATACACGACGCTGCCGCCTACTGGGGCAAAGATACCTTTGCCACTTACGAGCAGCTGAAGGGGGCCACCGGCGGGGAGGTAACCTGCATTGGGCCGGCGGGGGAAAGGCTCGTCAGGTATGCGTCCATTATGAGCGACGGCAGGGACGCCAGGGCGGCGGGCCGCTGCGGTGTGGGTGCGGTTATGGGCTCCAAAAACCTCAAAGCCGTGGTGGCCAGGGGAAATAAACGTACCGATGTATGGGACAGGTCGGGTTTGGTGGCTGCGGTTAAGGCCATGATCCCCCGGATACGCCAGGGCAACGCCGGTATGACGCGGTACGGTACCGCAGGAGGGGTTATTACCCACGAAAGCTACGGGAACTTTCCCTTACAGAACTGGCGGCTGGGCCGGTGGCCGGAAGGCGTGGAAAAGATATCCGGCCAGCGCATAGAGCAGACCATCTTTGTGGGAAGGTACTACTGTCATGGCTGTGTTATAGGTTGTGGGAAAAAAATACGCATAAAGGAGGGGAGGTACGCGGGAGTAGAGGGCGCAGGGCCGGAATACGAGACTTTAGGTTGTCTGGGCGGGATGTGCCTCATAGACGATCTCGAAGCTATAGCCTACGCCAACGAACTCTGCAACCGTTACGGCATGGACACCATCTCCGCCGGTAACACCATTGCCTTTGCTATGGAGGCCTTCGAAAAGGGCCTTATCGGCGAAGGCGATACAGGGGGGGTGAAACTCACCTGGGGCAATGCCGATGCCATGGTGGAAATGGTGCGGCAGATAGGCGAGAGGACGGGTTTAGGTAAGCTCTTGGGGGAAGGAGCCAAGCGGGCCGCGGAAGCCCTAGGGGGGCTGGCCGTGGAATTTGCCCATCATGTTAAAGGGCTGGAATTTCCTGCCCATGATCCCCGGGCCTTCAACGGGGTAGCCCTGGCCTATGCCACCTCCAACAGGGGGGCCTGTCACCTCCAGGCCTTTACCCATCCCTTTGAGCGGGTGGTAAAGATGCCCGAACTGGGATATGAAGAGCCCCACGACCGCCTGGCGGTGGAGGGCAAGGGGGAATTTGTGGCGCGGTTACAAAACCTGATGTCCATGGTGGACTCCCTCAAAATATGTAAGTTCGTGTTCAATGGCGGTGTCCAGGTAAGTCACCTCACCTCGTGGTTGAACTCCATTACCGGCTGGAACATAAGCCCTCAGGAATTCCTCGAGACGGGGGAACGGTTGTTTACCCTGAAAAGAATGTTCAATGTTCGGTACTGCGGGATTAGCAGGAAAGACGACACTCTGCCGCCTCGTCCTTTAACCTGCAAACGGCGGGGTGAGGGTGTAACCGTCAACTTGCCCCCCCTGGGCCGTATGTTGAGCGACTACTATGAATGCCGCGGGTGGGACGAGATAGGGATACCTACCCGGGAAGTACTGGAGCGGCTGGACATAGCAGACCTTTTCTAAAGCTTAAACGCCATGGTCGGGAGTTGGGAGCATGCTATATACTTACAAACTTCCCACGGAACTAATATTCGGCGCAGGAAGCCTAAAAGCGTTACCGGCGAAACTGCGGGAATTGGGAAAAGAACCCATTTTTGTGGTTACGGACCGAGGGGTTAAGGCTGCGGGGATTTTGGAGAGGGTACTAAGAATTTTGGAGGAGGAACAATTTAAGGTTTCCGTTTATGATGCAATTGAAGGAGAGCCCACTACCGATTTGGTGGAAGGGGTGACGGAGGAAGTCAGGCAATCCGGTGCCCAATTGGTGCTGGGCGTGGGTGGAGGCAGCGCCCTGGATACGGCGAAAGCCGTCGCCGCCATGGCAACCAATGGGGGTAAGATCTTCGATTACGCGGGTATAGGGAAGATAAAGAATGAACCCCTTCCGATAGTAGCCATACCCACCACCGCCGGCACCGGCAGCGAGGCTACCATGTGGGCGGTCGTTACCGACAGGGAGGCCAGGGTAAAGACCGGTATAGGGAGTTATAAACTAATGCCCGTCTTTGCCGTCCTTGATCCCGAGCTAACTATAACTATGCCTCCGCGGGTAACGGCCGCCTCGGGCCTGGACGCCCTGTGCCATGCCATTGAGTCCTATGTGTGCACGGCCACCCAACCCATATCTGAAGCCCTGGCCCTCCAGGCCATCAAACTTATTGCCCGCAGCCTGCGGAAGGCCGTAGCCAACGGCCGGGACCTGAAGGCCAGGGCAGACATGCTCTACGCCAGCACTATCGCGGCCTTGGCCTTTAACGTGACCAGGCTGGGGATAGCCCATGCCCTCGCTTCGCCCTTGGGTGCGCACTTCGGGGTGCCCCACGGAATCGCCAATGCTATTCTTCTTCCCCATGTCATGGAATATAACTTAATAGGCGCACCGGAAAAATTCGCCGACATTGCCGCAGCCTTAGGGGAGGACGCCTCCCACCTGCCTCCCATGGAAGCCGCCCGCAAAGGGGTGAAGGCGGTTGAAGAATTAACAAAGGATGTGGGTATAACCGACAAATTAAGCAGTTACGGGGCTACGGAGGATAAATTAGGTTCGATAGTGGAGGAGGCTATAACCAGCGGGAATATAGCGGTCAATCCCCGCCGGCCCGAACCCGGGGATTTGCTGGCGATATGCAAGAAAATCCTGTAGGGGGTACCCCGGGGTTAATTGCGGTTCCCTTTAAGGTTTCGGCTTCTTTCGAAATTCCTTTTTAACAAAAGTACAAACGGATTGATAAATTAGGTGAGAAATTATTGAGAAAAGACTGCAAGAAAGTTATCTAGACACCATTCGCAATTAGCCACCTTCCTTGCCATGCGTACCGGCATGGAACTTGCAAAAAGGTTCTAGTGGGTTGTCCGGGAAAGTGAACACCCATTGGGAGGTGAAGGAGGATTGCGGGGGATTTACGCTCCCATTGCCACGCCCTTTGAAGGGGAAGAAGTGGCGTATGACAAGTTGGAGGCCAATTTACAATTCTGGGTGGCTTCCAAGCTGGCGGGTATTGTGGTTTTGGGTTCCAACGGCGAGTTCGTACTCCTAGACCCTGCAGAAAAGGAGAGGCTCATTAGTTTTTGCTGCGAAAAGGTGGCGGGCCGCAAAGCGGTGGTGGCCGGTACGGGCGCCGAATCTACCCGGGAGACGGTAAGGCTTTCCAAGAAGGCGGCGGCAGCAGGGGTCGATGCAGTGCTGGTGGTGACTCCCAGCTATTACAAGGGCAGTTATAACGACAGGGCCCTCAAAAAATACTTCTTCGACGTGGCCGATGCCTCCCCTGTGCCGGTGATCCTCTACAACATGCCGCGGAATACCGGCATTAATATGTCTTCCAGGCTGGTAGCCGAACTGGCTGCCCATCCCAACATTATCGGCATCAAGGACAGCGGGGGCAATATCGTACAGATCGCCGAGATTATCAACAACACCCCACCTGATTTCGCCGTTTTTGCCGGTTCGGCGAGTTTTTTGCTGCCGGCCCTGGCCTTGGGAGCCAGGGGTGGTACCCTGGCCTTAGCCAACGTGCTGCCCAATGAATGCGCCCAAGTACAGGAATATTATGAGGCCGGAGATATGGAAGCCGCCCGGGTTCTGCAACTGAAACTCCTGGAAATCAACGCCGCGGTGACCACTCGCTGGGGTGTGGCGGGCCTCAAGGCGGCCATGGACATGGTGGGTCTTTACGGTGGGGACCCGCGCCCGCCTTTGTTGCCCTTGGCCCCGGAAGAGCGGGAGGAACTCCGGAACATCCTAGTGCGTACCGGACTGGTAGAAATCCGCTAAGGGGTTAATCTTCCCGGGAGGTGGGGGACTGTGTTAGGGGTCTACAAACTTCCTACCGAGCTTTTTTTCGGATGCGGTGCGTCCAGGCACACAGGGGAAAAGCTTAAAGAGTTGGGGGCCAGCAAGGTATTCGTAGTTTGTGATCCGGGGGTAAAGCAGGCCGGGTTGCTGAAGGGAATAACGACCTCCTTAAAAGAGGCCGGCCTGGAGTTTACGGTATACGAAGACATCAAACCCGAGCCCACCAGCGACATAATCGAAGTGGGTACGGAGTATCTCAGGAAGAGCGGTTGTGATGTAGTTTTGGGGGTAGGCGGCGGGAGTGCCCTCGATTGCGCTAAAGCCTTTGCGGCCATGGTTACCAATGAGGGACGGATCACAGATTACACCGGCGTCGGCAAGCTGAAAAACAAACCCCTTCCCGTAGTGGCCGTCCCCACTACGGCCGGGACGGGCAGTGAGATCACCATGTTCACTGTCATCACAGATGCCCAGACCAAAATGAAGGCGCCGGTGGGTAGCTACATGCTCATGCCGGTGCTGGCCATCCTGGATCCCGAATTGACGGTGGGCTTACCCCCCCATTTAACTGCCTCTACGGGTATGGATGCCCTTACCCACGCCGTGGAATCTTACGTCAACGTTAACAGCCACTATATTTCCGAAGCCTTGGCCCTCCAGGCCATCAAGCTTATAGCCCGGAGCCTCCGGAAGGCGGTGGCCAGGGGTACCAACCTACAAGCCAGGGAAGACATGCTCATGGCCAGCACCATAGCCGCCCTGGCCTTCAATTCCACCCGGCTGGGTCTGGTCCATGCCATGTCACAACCCGCCGGAGCCCATTTCGGCATTCCCCACGGCTTGAGCAACGCCATCCTGTTGCCCCACGTGATGGAATATAACCTGATGGGTAACCCGGAGAAGTTTGCCGAAATCGCCGCCCTTTTCGGTGAGCCCACCGGAGGCCTGCCCGTTATGGAAGCCGCCGCTAGGTCGGTAAAGGCGGTTAAGGAGTTAATGGCCGACATAGGCATAGTTGAAGGGCTGGGTGCTTTCGGTGTCCGGGAAGAGCACCTGGGTATGCTGGCCGATGAAGCACTAACCAGTGGGAACGTTCCCCTCAATCCGCGCCAGCCGTCCAAGGGAGACATCATCGAGATCTACAAAAAGGCTTTGTAACGAGGGTGATTTTTATGGGTGAGTTCACGGGCCGGGTCGCCTTGGTGACGGGCGGGAGTAAGGGTATAGGCAGGGCTACGGTTCGCCGGTTCTGCCAGGAAGGAGCCGCTTGCGTTATCGTCAACCGCAGTGAGGCCGAAGGGCGGGACTGCGCGGCGGAGCTGGCGCAGCAGGGCTACCGGGCGGTGGCTATAGCGGCCGATGTTTCCAAGGGTGAGGACATCAGGCGGATGGTAAAGGCGGTTCTCGAAGAGTTTGACCGAATCGACATCCTGGTTAACTGCGCCGGAGTCAATATCCGCAAGCCGGCCGTGGAGTACACGGAGGAAGATTGGAATTTCATGGTGGACATCAATCTCAAGGGGACCTTTTTCACCTGCCTGGAGGTGGGCAGGCACATGATTGAGCGGGGAGGAGGTGCCATTGTCAACCTAGCCTCCATCCAGAGCGAGGAAGTCCTGCCCGAGCGCTCCATTTATGCGGCCACCAAGGGCGGTGTGAGGCAGCTGACTAAAGCCCTGGCCGTAGAGTGGGCTAAATACAATATAAGGGTAAACGCCGTCTCCCCGGCTTTTATCAGCACTCCCATGGTGGAAAGGGTACTGGCCGACCCTAAGTGGCACCAACTGATTACCTCGCGCACCCTTTTGGGGAGGCCGGGCTCGCCGGAGGAAGTGGCGGAAGTCATTCTCTTCCTGGCCTCTCCCCGGGCCAGCTACATCACAGGGGCCAATATCCTGGTGGACGGCGGCTGGACGGCGGGCTAGCCGACAAGTAAAGGGGCCGCTCGTGAGAAATGCTGTGATAAAAACGTGAGAAATAGGGTGAGAAAGCCATGCCCGGCAAACCTATACGGCCCGAGAATTGAATAAGGACAAGTGGTGGCATGGTACGTGCAATACAATTTTTCCAAGGAACAAAGGTGTATGACAACTTACCATTACCAGTAGCTTCCACCAGAGCCCTAAACCGGAGATGTTAGGGGGTACCCAGGTGAGGGTAGCCGTATTAAGAGGTGTAAGGAATATCGTTATCGAGGAGCGGCCGGAACCCCGGCCCGGACCGGGCGAGGCTTTGATTAAAGTTAAAGCCGTGGGCATATGCGGCAGCGACCTTCACCTTTACGGCCGCGGCCGCATAGGCAATACAACCTTAAGTAGACCCTTGGTACTGGGGCATGAAATTGCCGGTGAAGTGGTCGACGTGGGCGCGGGGGTGAGCCCGGACCTCCTCGAAACCGGGGTAGTGTTGGAGCCCGGATACTCCTGCGGGCAATGCGAATTTTGCAAAGAGGGAAGATATAACCTCTGTCCCTCCCAGCGGTTCATGGGCATCGGGGAAGAAGACGGGGGAATGGCCGAATTCGTTGCGTGGCCGGTTACCCACCTCTACAAAATACCTGCAGGTTTGAGCTTCAGGGCGGCTACTCTGGTAGAACCGCTGGCCATAGCCTGCCAGGCCGTGTCCCACGGCCTGGCCCGCCCCGGAACGGCGGTGGGAGTAATCGGCTGCGGGCCGGTGGGGCTGTCCACCGTCCTGGCCGCCCATAGCCTCGGCTGTGAGGTACATGCCGTCGAGGTCTATACGCGGCGCCTGGGCAAGGCCGGCGAACTGGGGGCCGAATACCTGTATGGCGGCCATCCTTCCACGGCGGAGGAGATCAGGGCCAACACCCGGGGTAGGGGTTTGGATGTCGTCTACGAAACTTCAGGGAGCAGGGAGGGAGTGGAACTGGCCTTGAAGGCCGTCAGGCGGGGAGGACGGGTGGTCTTCGTGGGCATAGGAGGGGGCGAGGTTCCCTTAAACATAGATATCATTACCCGCACCGGCCTTTCCCTGGTGGGGAGCTTCCGCTACGTAAACCAATTCCCCGCGGCCTTAAGCCTCGGTCGTCGATACGGAGATAAACTGGAAGGCCTCGTAACCCATACCTTCCCATTGTCGCAGGTGGGGGAGGCCCTGGAATTCACCATTAATAACAGGGCAGAAGTTATCAAAAGCGTGATAGTAGTACAGGAGGCATAAAAGATCCCATGTTAGCGGCAGTCCTTTACGGCCCGGGCCACCTGGAGGTCACCGATTACCCGGAGCCCGTTATCGGAGACGAAGAGATTCTCGTCAAGGTGGGGACCGCGGCCATATGCGGGACGGATTTGCGCATTATCGCGGGCAAGAAAACCCGCGGAGTTCGCTACCCTTCGGTGATAGGCCACGAGTTTGCCGGTGAGGTGGCCGCCGTTGGGGCCGGGGTAAAAGACTTTAAACCCGGGCAGGGGGTCGCCGTGGCGCCCATAATACCCTGCCGGAACTGCCTGTACTGCCGGACGGGCCTGGAGAATGTATGCGCCAACCGGCAGGCCCTGGGATATGAATTCGACGGAGGTTTTGCGGAATACGTGCGGATACCCGCCGTCGCCCTGGCCAGCGGCAACGTATTCCACCTCCCCCCCGGCGTGAGCCCGGAGGAGGCAGCCTTGCTTGAACCCCTCTCCTGCTGCCTGAACGGCCAGAGGAAAGTCGGTGTGGGGGCCGGGGATGCGGTACTCATTATGGGGTCCGGCCCCATAGGCCTTATGCATCTTATGCTGGCCCGGGCCAAGGGGGCCGGCAAAATAGTAGTCAGCGAGCTTTCGGCCCGGCGCCGCAGGTTAGCCTTAGAAGCAGGGGCGGACGTCGTGGTAGACCCGGCCGAGATGTCCCTAGCCGAGGTGGCGCGGCGCGAAACGGACATGGGCTTTGACGTGGCCATCATGGCCGTAGGGGTGCCGGGCCAGGTTAACGACGTTTTTAAAGCCGTGCGCAAGGGAGGTAGGGTCAGCCTTTTCGCCGGCTTCCCGGAAGGGGAAACGAGCGTTATCGACGCCAACACCATCCACTACAACGAAATATTGGTTACGGGGGCCAGCGCCTCGACTCGCCAGGACTTTATCCAGGCCATGCACCTGGTAAAGGCCGGGCGGATAGACTTAAAGCAGCTTATATCCCACCGGTTTGCCCTGAAGGACATAGCTCAAGCCCTGGAAGTGGCGCGTTCGGGGGAGGGCCTTAAAGTAATAATCGAACCCCGCTAAGGAGGAAGGGTCCATGGAATTAGGAAAACAGATTCGCCTGGAACGGCTGCTGAATAGCAGGTCTAAACGAATATTCGTAGTGGCCTTTGACCACGGCGTGAACAGGGGAGTGCTGCCGGGGATAGAGAATGTCGGCGCAAAGCTTAAAGCAGTGGTGGAGGCGGGGGTGGATGCCGTAACCCTGAACAAGGGCATAGCCGCGCGGCTGTTTCACCCCTATGCCGGGAGGGTGGCCCTCATAATGAAGGCTTCGGGGTTTTCGCCCTTTCACAAGAACTATGACGTCACCTACGCCGACGCGGAGGAGGCCATAAGGTTAGGGGCCGATGCCATATCGGTGGGGGTCATGCTGGGCGACGAAAGACAGCCCGAAATGTTAAAGGAACTGGGACGCATATCTAAAGAAGCCGCCAGCCTGGGCCTTCCCCTGATAGCCCATATCTACCCCGGGGGCAACCTCATACCCGAAGAAGAGCGTTACAAAGTCGAGCATATAAGCTACTGCGCCCGGGTTGGCGCCGAGCTGGGAGTAGATATTATCAAGACCTGGTACACGGGATCTCCCGAAACCTTTGCCCGGGTGGTGGAGGCCTGCCCCGCCAGGGTGGTAGTGGCGGGAGGGCCCAAAATGGATAGTGCGCGGGAACTATTCCAGATGACCTACGATGCCCTAAGGGCGGGCGCGGCCGGCGTCACCTACGGCCGCAACATCTGGCAGCACGACAACATCCCTGGCATCGTACGGGCCTTGCAAAGCATAATTCACGAAGGGAAGACGCCGGAAGAAGCCGTAGCCCTACTGGAAGAAAAATAAAGGGGAAGTGAACTAAGTGGAGGCGCGGGAACTTCTCCTCGGTATAGACGTGGGTGGCGGAGGCGTCAAGGTAGGAGCTTTTAACCTTGACGGCCGGCTCGTGGCCCTGGCTACGGAGCCCCTGGACCTCTCCTTCCCCGGCCCGGGGTGGGCCGAATCCCACCCCGGGGACTGGCTGGAAAAAATACGAATCTGCATGGACAGAATAAAGGAGAAAATCCGCGACCGCGAAGTCGTAGGCATAGGTCTAAGCAACATGTGCCCTTCCCTGGTGGCCCTAAATGACGCCGGTGAGCCCCTGCGTCCCGCCATCCTCTACCTGGATACCCGGTCCTGGCAGGAAGCTTCTGCCATTCAAGAACGCAGGCCCCTGGAGTGGTTTCTCCAAGAGAGCGGGAATAGGGTGGCGGCGGGTACCATATCCGGTACCAGTATTCGCTGGCTGAAGGAGCACGAGCCGGAAGTTTACCGGTCAACCAGGTTCTTTGGACACGCCAATACCTACCTGGCAGGAGCCCTGACAGGAAGGTTCGGGATAGATTATTCCAATGCTTCCCTCACCGGCCTCTTCAACCAGCGAACTACCTTGAAGTGGTCCCCGACCCTTTGCGAAGCCTACGAGGTAGAAATGACCAAGTTGCCCGAACTTATCCCCTCCCACGAAAGGGTAGGCCGACTAGACGAAAGGGGCGCCGAGATACTGGGGTTGCCCACGGGTATACCGGTGGCCATGGGAGGAGCGGACAGCGCCTGTTCTGCCTTTGCCGCAGGAATTACAGAAGAAGGGGACGTCTTTGAGACTTCAGGCACTTCAGACGTCCTGGCCGTATGTTTTGCCAAGCCCCTTTTCGAAGCGCGGTTTCTCAACCGGTGCCACGTAGTTCCTGGGAGGTGGCTGGGCATGGGAGCCATGGTGGCGGTAGGCGCGGCCTTCCGGTGGGCGAGGGATGTCCTGGGTTCCACGGAAAAACACGTGGCCGAATTGAGCGGGCTGGACGCCTACGACGTGCTGTGCGCGGAAGCCGCCCGTTCGCGGCCGGGGGCCCGGGGGGTAGTATTCCTCCCCTATATGTCGGGTGAGAGAAGCCCCATCTGGGACCCTCATGCCAGGGGAATATTCTTCGGGCTTCACCTCAAAACCACTAAGAACGACCTTATCCGGGCGGTTCTCGAAGGCGGGAGCTACGGCTTAAAGGCTAACTTGGAAGTGGCGGAAGAACTGTTGGGGAGGGAAGTGAAAACCATTGCAGTGGTGGGAAAGGGAGGTAAGAACGATTTTTGGGCTCAACTGAGGGCGGATATCACCGGCAAGGAGATAAGGGTGTTGGAATTCCACGAGACGGCCGTCCTTGGCGCCGCCATGCTGGGAGGGATGGCCGCCAGCGTGTACGGTGACTATAAAGACGCCCTGCGGGCGGCGGTAAAGGGATACAAATCATATTTTCCTAATTACCAGAATAAGGATATATATAAGGCTGCTTATAAGTTATATAAAAGCTTATATCCGCGCCTTAAAGACTGTTTCCGGGAGTTGAAGGAAATTGAGGCGCAGTACTACTAGCCAGAAGCCACGGGGATTGCTCCTGGCCCGGGGGATAGCCCTGGCAGGCTTTGCCGGCTTAGCCCTGAGCACCCTCATGGAGGGTAACTACTTCCTGGCCGCCCTTTTCGCCTTGCTATCGCTGTACTACCTGAATAAGCTCCTCCGGCAGCGCGACGGTGGGCCTGCTCCGCAAACCGAGGCGCGGGTCCGGACCGGTAGCCTTTATCCCGCTGCGGCCAAGGCCGAGCTGGCCGAGATGCTCGCCTACTACCGCCGTCTGGAAAAGGGGTGGAGGAACATCGCCATCGCCGGCTGGGTGGTAACCGGGCTGATGGCCGCCTTTTTCCGGACGCCTTTTATCCTGATAATTCTGGCCCTGGTGAGTTACGCTACTTACGCTTTCTTAAGGTGCCGGAAGGCGGTCAGCCTCATCGAAGGAACGGTGGGCCGGGCCGGAGAAACGTAGCGGGTCTCCCACCGCAAAACGGCGGTTATAGGCGGGGACCGAGGGACCGGGGTCGGCGGCCAGGCCAAAGGCCTTAAGGGGCCAAAAGAGAGGAGGGGGGTGGTTCCTTACGTATTGGGGCAAAGGAGGTGATGGCAGCGCCGTAGGGGATCGCGATGAAACTAACGGGAAGTGGTCCTCCGATGTCTGATTTAAAACTAAAAAAGTAAAAAGCCAAATTTTAGGAGGTGCACGAATTGGCCAATAGCCTGTTTAAGTATCCGGAGCCCGATCCGCGGCTCAAGATGGGATGGAAAGGGCTTCTGGCCTTCCTCGGACCGGGCTTCATCCTGGCTTCGGCGACCGTAGGAAGCGGCGAGGTCTTTTTCGCTCCCCGCGGGGGCGCCCTTTTCGGCTACGCCGTACTCTGGTGCCTCCTACTGGGCGCCCTCTCCAAAGGGTTCATGGCCATTAGCGGTACTCGTTATGTGGTCTTAACGGGCGAGCACCCCATGACGCGCTGGGGTCAGATCTTTCCCGGCCCCAAGAACTGGTTTCCCGTTATGATGGGCATATTGACCATAATTTGTTTCCCCTCCTGGGTGGGCGGGCTCGCCAACTTATTGGGGGATATTACTACCAAGTGGACGGGTGTCCTGGGTATTAAGTGGTGGGCGACCATCTATATCATAGGGACTTTAATTATTGCGGTTATAGGCAGCTACAACTGGGTGGAGAAGGCCCAGACCACCATTGTCGTCACCATGGTAGTAGCCTTTCTGGTAGGGGTTTTTGCGGCCAGGCCGGATTGGGTCCAGGCCTTCCTGGGGCTTTTCCCCACCATCCCCTCCGGCTATGAGCCGTGGGTCATCGAAAAGTATCCCGACGTGGCCAACCGCAAGCTGTGGATAGAGCTGGTGGGTTACGTGGGGGCCATAGGCGGCGGCACTTATGACTACATCGGATATGTGGGACTCTACCGCAATAAGGGGTGGGGAGCCCTGGGCCTGCCCAACCTGGCGGAAATCCAGGAGAAACTATTGGCTGCCGATCCCAAGGCAAAATTCGCCCTGCCCGTGGAAGAAGAAGAGGTGAAGAAGGCCCGGACCTGGCTCAGGGCCCCGGCGACGGACGCCGTGGTGAGCTTCGGCGCCCTGCTGATAATCACGGCGGCGGTTACCATCCTGGGCGCTACCTTGCTCCATCCCGCCCAGCTCGTGCCGGCGGGCACCCAGCTCATGGAACACCAGGCTTTGTTCCTAACCCAGCTTCATCCTTCCCTCCTTTACCTGTACTACGTCGGTATATGGTGCGCCCTTTGGGGGACCATCTACAGTGTTTTCGAGCTGTATCCGGCCACTACCTACGAATCCTTTGCTCCGGCCTTCAAAGTTATCCGCGATGCCGGTAAAGACGGAATAGCCAAGTGGGTATGGGCCTACATGGTCCTGGCCGGGCTGGCCTACAACTGGTTGGGCCTGACCTTTACCACTATGGTAACCTACGCGACCATGATAGGCGGCAGCCTGACCTGCGGGATCTGGTGCCTGGCCCAGGTATGGACGGAGAGGAAGGTTCTTCCCAAAGAATACCACATGGGTCCCGTCCTCACCACCTGTGTTATCCTCTCCGGCCTCTTCCTGCTGGGTATGGCCGTGATCTCCATCATGCAGCAGTTCGGCCTGATCAAGTAGGGTTCCAGGCAGGGATTACCTTAAGGGGGGTGCAAGGGGGTTAATGTTAACGGCCTGCGAGGGCGGTGACATTAACTCCCTCCTTCATGTTCCATGGGAATGGGGGTTTACGGATGCGCATAGAAGGATTGGAAGGGGTAGTTTTGCCCCGGATGTATCGCATTAAGCAGACCTTTCCCGATCTGGCCCTCCGGGATGTACCGGGGAAGGTCAGGGAGGAAATAGCCCGGACGGGGTTTCGCAATAGAGTGGCCGGGGGTAAAAGGGTGGCCGTAGCCGTGGGGAGCCGGGGGATTAACAATATCGCCCTTATAGTCAAGACCGTGGTAGAAGAGATAAAGAGATACGGGGGCAAGCCCTTCATACTCCCGGCCATGGGCAGTCACGGCGGGGCCACGGCCGAAGGTCAAAGGGAGGTGCTGGAGAGCTACGGTATTACCGAAGAATACACCGGGGCTCCGATAGTTTCTTCCATGGAAGTGGTGTCCCTGGGCAAGACGGCCAAAGGTGTCGAAGTGTTTATGGATAAGGAGGCTTACGGTGCCGACGCCATTGTGGCCATCAACCGCATAAAGCTGCACACGGACTTCCGCGGCGAGATCGAGAGCGGGGTGTTGAAGCTTTTGGCCATAGGGCTAGGTAAGCACAAGGGAGCGGCCAACATACACCGGTACGGGGCGTGGGGCTTGAAGGAACACATTCCCGAAGTGGCCCGGGTAATGATAGAGAAAGGGCCGGTGGCCTTAGGCATAGGTATAGTAGAGGATGCCTACGACCACACGGCCATCATAGAAGCCATGGAACCGCGGGACATAGAAGAGAGAGAGAAGGAGTTGCTTAAGAAGCAGCGGGAGCTAATGCCTTCGTTGCCTGTGGACAAGATAGACGTGCTCATAGTAGACGAGATGGGGAAAAACGTGAGCGGTTGCGGCATGGATACCAATGTGATAGGGAGGATCAAGATTAAAGGGGTGCCGGATCCCGAAAGACCGGATATACAGGTGGTAGTAGTGTTGGACCTTACCGAGGAGAGCCACGGTAATGCCGTAGGCATAGGCCTGGCGGACCTTACCACCAGGAGGCTGGTAAACAAAATAGATTTCGAGCAAATGTATGCCAACTGCATAACCTCCACCTTTCCGGAGAGGGGAAAAGTACCGGTCACCATGGATACCGATGAACTGGCCATCAAGACGGCCTTCCTGTGGATAGGGCCGATAGACGGCCGGGAGGCCAAGGTGATCCGGATAAAGAATACCTTGGAACTGAGCGATATGTACGTTTCCGAGGCCTGCCTGGAGGAACTCAAGGGACGCTCGGATATAGTCGTCCTGGAAGGCCCGGTAGAACTGCAATTCGACGCGGAGGGGAATCTGGTTTAAAGGGACGTAGTAAGCCGAGGGAGGGGTGGGCGGGCCGTGACTATCTTACCGGTCGTAATAATAGCCGACGACCTAACCGGAGCCTGCGACGCCGCTGCCCAATTCCTTCCTCAAATACGCCCCATAAAGGTTTGGACGGAGGTGCCGTCCGAGATTTCCCGGGACCTGCGTTCGTACAGGGTGATTTCCCTGAACACCCAGACTAGGGATCTCTCCCCTCATTCGGCAGGAGAGATTTGCAGAGCGGCAGGGCATCTTTTGAGGGTGAGTGGCGTAAGAACCATTTTGATCAAAAAGATAGATACCGCCTTTCGCGGCAATGTAGGCATTGAAATAGAACGGCTCTTAGATAGTTTGGGTTTGAAGGCTGCGGTGGTAATACCTTCTATTCCCGACCTGGGGAGAACAACCGTCAACGGTGTTCAACTACTTGAAGGCAGACCCATTCACGAATTCTTTGCAGAGGATCCAACGTATAAGTTGCGCACGTCAAAAGTCACAGAACTGATAAGCCGTAGTACGCGACTGCCCGTGGGGAATGTACCCTTAAATGTGGTTCGCAAAGTAAAGGAAATAAGGCCGGCTGTAGAGCAGGCCTTGAAAGCCGGGTTTAGGATAATCGTTTTCGATGCCGCCAGCAACGAAGATATAGATCGGACGGTATACAGTTTACTTTCTGATGGCCTTTCCTTCCTTTTTGTTGGTTCTCTGGGCCTTACGGCTGCCATTTCCCGGTACCTTGTTGGAGCAAGGGGTACCGGACACGGGCCCATACATGGAGCCCAGACCCCGGGGAGGGGTGCCCGGGGGGGAACCCTGGTCGTCTGCGGCAGCAGGCACCGGGCCTCGGTACAGCAGGTCGAGTGTTTGAGAGGGGTGGAGGGTGTAAAGACTTTCTCCCTCGAGATAACTCCGCCGGGGCCGGATGAATTTTTACTTGAAGACATTGCCGCCGCCTTGAGGGGCGGAAATATGGTGGTCCTGAGGGCCGAACAGGTAGGGGAAATCACGGCGGCCGGCAGCTTGGCGGCCGATTACCTGGCCCGGGTCACCAAGGCTATAGGGGAAAGGGCGTCCTTCGAAGATCTTATAATCCTGGGCGGGGATACGGCTTATCACGTGTGCCAAACTTTAGGGGTTGTAGAACTGGAGCTGGAAGGCGTTATGCATACAGTAGTTAGTCGCGGTCGGGTGATAAAGGGGCCGCGGTCGGGATTGCAGCTGTGGCTAAAGGGGGGCTCCGTCGGTGGTCCGCGAATATTGGCGGATGTCCTTGACTACCGGGGATAGGCCGCCTGGGGAAAGTATACCGGGCGAATTACGCCCGCTAATAGGAATAACCATGGGGGACGCGTCGGGGATAGGGCCGGAAATCATAGTAAAGGTCTTGGGTTCTCCAGAGGTCTACGACAAGTGTGTACCCGTCGTACTGGGCGATGCCAAGGTCTTGGAAAGGGCCCGTCAGATGGTCGACCCGGACCTTAGAATAAACAAGGTGGTCAACCCTGCCCAGGCCCTAGGACGGCCCGGCATAATCGATCTTATCGACTACGATAACAT
Organism: Thermanaeromonas sp. C210; assembly: GCF_013167955.1. NCBI lineage: Bacteria > Bacillati > Bacillota > Clostridia > Neomoorellales > Neomoorellaceae > Thermanaeromonas > Thermanaeromonas sp. C210. The sequence goes on along the minus strand of NZ_BLWF01000002.1, from coordinate 180,355 downwards.
TGAGATGGACCAGGTACCGGACGGCGTGGCCAATCCTGTCGCAGGGAGGGCGGCGGTTTTTTACACTAAAGCGGCTGCCAGCATGGCAATGGAAGGGAAAATCGATGCCGTCGTTTCCGCTCCTGTAAACAAGGAGGCAATGAGGCTGGCAGGTTACACTTACGAGGGGCAGGCCCAAATACTGGCAGAAGCCACCGGCGCCTCGGAATATTCCATGATCCTTACATTAAGGCACGTGCGCATTATGATGCTCACCACCCACATGTCCCTTATGGAGGCCTGCCGGCAGGTAAAAAAGGACCGGATCTTAAGGGCATTACATTTAGCTCATAAATCGCTGGAGGGTTTCGGTATAAAGGCTCCCCGCATCGGCGTGGCCGCCCTTAATCCTCACGCAGGGGAGAACGGGCTGTTCGGCCGGGAGGAAATAGATGAAATTGTACCGGCCGTAAACCAAGCCCGCGCGGAAGGCCTTAACGTTTCTGGGCCCTTCCCGGCGGACAGCATTTTCTTAAAAGCAAGGGATGAGGCCTTGTTTGATCTGGTACTCAGCCTTTATCACGACCAGGCCAATATCGCGGCCAAGCTCATGGGATTCGGCTCCGTCGTGACCCTTATGCTGGGTATCGGGATTATCCGTACCTCCGTGGGGCACGGTACGGCCTTCGACATCGCCTGGCAAAATCGGGCCAGGGCCGATAATTTCAAGGCCGCACTGCTTGCCGCCGCAGACCTGGCTATTCGCAGGCGCGGTTGCGGTGGCCCGCCGGAGAAAGATTTACGGTGCCCGGCCGGTCCGGCTCCCTAGACCTTGCGGGGAATTGGGTGGGGGTTGATTTTACTCCGGCGTAGTGCCAAGATGGGAAATGGTGGACTCTAGAAGCTTTAACCTAGGGGGAATTTCTATGGACTTAAAAGATCAACTGGTCGAAGTATGCCATCTGCTCTATCAACGGAAACTGGTAAGCAGCACCGGCGGGAACGTGAGCGTAAGGACGGAAAGGGGACTTTACATCACGCCTACCGGCTATTCCCTGGGGGAACTAACCAGAGACGACATAGTGGAGATGGACCTTGAGGGCAACGTCTTAAGCGGGGGCCGGCCTTCGAAGGAATGGCGGTTCCATACTAGCCTCCTGAAGCTGCGGGAGGACGTCAACGCCGTAATCCACGCCCACCCCACCTATGCCGTGGCCGTATCCTGCAGAAAGGATCTAGAGCTTGCCGATGCCATGCCGGCCCTTACACCGGGTTATCTCGTCCGAGTAGGAAAGCTTCCGGCGGTCCCCTACGCGCCTCCGGGGACCGAAGACCTGGCCCGGAGCGTTGAGGATGTGCTGCGCGACCACCATGCCGTCCTCATGCAGAACCACGGCGTCACGGTGGTGGCGAAAGATTTAAGGTATGCCCTAATTCTCTTAGAAGAAATCGAAGAGAACGCCCACCTTTATCTCTTGTTGGGTCGAGATTATCGTTCCCTGAGTTAAAAATTCCGGGAGAAAGGAGCCAAGGACGTGAAAGCCCTTTATTTCTTGAGCCCCGGGCAACTGGAGCTGCGCGAGGTGGAGAAGCCCGAGGCGGGCCCGGGCGAATTGATAGTGAAGGTAGCCTACGCCGGGGTGTGCGGCACGGATGTGCGGATCTACCGTGGAACCAAAGCCATTCCCGCGCCGCGGATAATCGGCCATGAATTTTCGGGAACCATTGCCGAGGTAGGTCCGGGGGTGGAAGGCTGGGAGGTCGGCTCCCGGGTAACCGTCTATCCCGTTATACCCTGCGGTACGTGTTACGCTTGCCGGAGCGGCCGGCCCAACATATGCCTTAACCGCACCACCATCGGTTACGAACTGGACGGGGCCTTTGCGGAGTACGTAAAAGTACCGCGAGAAGCCGTGGGGCAAGGTCACGTGATACCCCTGCCGCCGGAAGTCTCCCTGGAGGAAGCGGCGGCCGCCGAACCCGTAGCCGCGGCCTTCCACGGGATTCGGCGGTCCCGGCTTTCTCCCGGGCAGGACGTCTGCATTATGGGCGCGGGTCCCATAGGCCTCTATCACCTGCAGTTAGCCTTCTGGCGCGGCGCCCGGCAGGTTATTGTTTCGGAACCCCAGGAAGAAAGAAGGAATCTTGCCTTAAGGTTCGGCGCCACGGTGGCGGTGGCACCCGAGGAAGTAAAGGCAGCGGTGGGTGAAGTCACCGGCGGAGCGGGAGTTGACGTAGTATTCATCGACGTGGGAATACCCGCCATAATCAGGGAAGCCGTGAGCCTCGCCAAAAAAGGCGGGACGTGTGTGCTTTTTGCCGGCTGCCCGGCCGGGAGTACGGCCGAGATAGATCCCAATGAAATCCACTACAGAGAAGTAGACCTCATAGGTTCTTCGGCCTCCACGCCCGGAAATTTAGCCACGGTCCTAAGGCTGGCAGCCCGGAATTTCATCGATATCAAGAGCACTATAGGCCACATTTTGGACTTGGAAGACTGGGCCCGGGCCTTCCAGATGAAACAGGATTATGCCGGGCTGAAAACCCTCCTAAAGCCTTAACCTTGGCAGAACCCCCGTTGTGTTTCCGGTGACTTGTTTAGAGGTATGTTAACGGGGAGCCCCAACGACAAGGGAAGATAAGGGAGAAGGCCCCATGGAAAAATACCTCCTAGGCGTGGATGTGGGCGGGTCGGGGTGCAAGGTATCCCTCTACGACCGGGAGGGCCGTCCGGTGGCTGCGAGCTACCGGGAAACCCCCCTGGCTTTCCGGGGCGGCGGTCTGGTGGAAGCGGACCCCCAGGAATGGTGGGAGAGCTGTCTTTTGGGAATAAAGGAAGTGTTAAGCCGTTGTTCCGGTGAGGTAGCGGGCATAGGAGTAAGCGGTACCAATGCCACCCTGGTCGTGGACCAAAGGGGGGAACCCCTTTACCCCGCCATTATGCAACTGGACCTGCGCTCCGTTAAAATGGCCGAAGAAATAGAGCAAAGAATAGGCTTCACTAAGGTGTTCGAAATTACCGGCAACCGTATAGCCGCCGGCACCTTTTCCCTGCCCGCCATCTTATGGATGAGGAGAAATATATCGGCCTTAGAGGCCGAGAAGCACACCTTTTTGGTGCCCACCGGTTTTATTGTGTTTAAGCTGACCGGCCGCCGCACCGTCGATTATTCTCGGGCGGCTACCATGCTGTTGTTCGATTACCGCCAAAAGTGTTGGGATGCCCAACTCATGGGCGACCTCGGCATAAGCCTCGAGGAGCTGCCGGAAATCCATCCACCCTGGGAGGTGGTAGGGGGGGTAAGGCCGGAAGTAGCCGAGCAGACGGGACTGAAGGCCGGGACCCCGGTGGTGGCAGGCTGTATGGACACCGTAGCCGCCATGTTGGGGGCGGGCATTGCCGCCAAAGCCCAAACCCTAATAACCCTGGGCACGGTGGGGAGAGTATCTGCGGTCACCGACGAAGGTAAGTGGAGGCCCGAATTCCTCAATTGCCACCACGGCGTAGAGGACACATGGCTGAGCATCGCCCTCATAAACACGGCGGGAGCCTGCCTGCGGTGGTACCGGGACCTGGTAGGCGGGGATTACGGCGCTTTAAACGAAGAAGCGGCCGCAGTAGAAGCGGGCCGGGAGGGCCTAATCTTTCTCCCGTACCTGGGGGGCGAGAAATCTCCTATATGGGATGTCCAGGCCCGGGGTATTTTCTTCGGCCTGAGGCTGCACCATACCCGGGCCCACCTCTACCGGGCGGTGCTGGAAGGTATCTCCATGGCTATAAGGCACAACCTGGAGATAATGGCCCGGGACCGGGAGCCTTCCCCCGAATCCGGCCTTTACGTAAACGGCGGGGGAGCGGCAAGCTCCGTCTGGCTGACTATTCTGGCCTCGGTCTTGGGTAGGCCCCTATTTGTGCTTAAGAATCCGGAGACAGAACCCCTCGGCGCGGCCTGGCTGGCGGGAAAGGGTACCGGGGAGGGCAGGTGCAGCCTGGAGGAGCTCCTCCACCGGGGGATATCCTTCCAGGTTTGGCCGCGGGAGGAGCACAAGGCCTTTTACGATGAGCTCTTTGCCACGTATCGCCACCTTTATACGGCCAATAAGGATTTGTTCGGGCGGGGAGAAACCCTTTCGCTTCAGGGGAGAGAGCCCTGTTAAGGCGGTTGAACTTAGAAAGAGAAATTTGTGAAAATAGGCAGGAATTTGCGCCCAGACGACGAATATATCTTCCAAGTAGTTGTAATACAACTTACCATCTTGGGCCTTAAGCTGGCCTAAACAGAGGGTACGGAGAGATGGAAGGATGGCGATCAGGCGTATTCCCAAGGTTAGTGTCAGCCAGGCCGTCTTCGAACAATTGAGGGACCAGATATTCAGCGGGAACTGGCCTCCGGGTAGCCGTCTACCTTCGGAAAACGAGCTGGCCAGGATGTTGGGGGTAAGCCGCATCTCCGTGCGGGCGGCGTTACAAAAGCTTAACACCTTGGGACTGGTCCAGAGCCGGCAGGGTGGGGGCACTTTTGTAACTGACGTCACGGTGGATGTTTATTTGAATCCCCTGATCCCGGCCCTGGCCCTGGGCAAACATGACCTGCTGGAGATCCTCGAGTTCAGGAGGGTTTACGAAGTTGAAAATGCCCGGCTGGCCGCCATGCGTCGCACGGAAAAGGACCTGGAGCGGCTGGAAGCTATTATGGAGCGCATGCGCCAGGTTAAGGAGGATCTCTCCCTGTTTTCCGTAGAGGACCTCAATTTTCACCTGGAGGTGGCCAGGGCTGCGAAGAACTCCCTGATACTTAAGGTGGCCCAAATTACCAAGGATATCCTGCGGCACCATATGAAGGAGATTGTTGCCTTTCGCGGGAGTAAAGACGGCTTATATTACCACCCCCTGATTTTAGAGGCCATAGCGGCCCGGGATCCCCAAAGGGCGGCGGAAATAATGGCAGAACATATTGAGACCATGATAGACGATGTGAGGGAGCACTATCCGGAAGAAGAGGACAATAGGGGTGGCGCCGAAGGGAGGGAGACATGGAGGGGAGACAGGCAGGCGGACACCGAAGTATGAAGGGAGCCCGAAGGCTGCCGACCGGCGCGCCTTGCTGTACATTCCGGAAAGCCATGCCTATGCCAATAATAGAGGTGAAGACCCTTGGCAGTGCGGCAGGCCAAGTATTTTTTAGAGGATATCAAGACGGTAAACCCCGATATGCAGAAGATTAAGGCGATGATACAGCGAGTCGCCCCCTCTGAAGCTACCGTACTTATCATAGGTGAGAGCGGTGTGGGAAAGGAATTGATTGCCTCTGCCCTGCACAACGAGAGCGGGCGACCCGGTGAATTTGTGGCCGTTAACTGTGCCGCCGTTCCGGACGGCCTGTGGGAAAGTGAATTTTTCGGCTATGAAGAGGGAGCTTTTACAGGGGCATGCAGGAAGGGTAAGGCCGGGATCGTAGAGAGGGCCCACATGGGAACCTTGTTCCTCGACGAAGTGGCGGAAATACCCTGGCCCCTGCAGGCCAAGCTCCTGCGAGTGCTCCAGGAAAAAGAGGTGACGCGCGTCGGGGGACACCGGCGACGACAGGTAGATGTGAGGGTGGTGGCCGCGACCAACAGGGATTTGGCCTCTATGGTAGAGAAGGGCGCCTTCAGGCGGGATCTTTATTATCGTTTAAGCGTTATACCCATATTGGTACCGCCCTTAAGGGATAGGCCGGATGACATCTTGTACCTGGGGGAATATTTCTTACGGTACTATGAAGGAAAAAGCGGCAAAAAATTCGCCGGATTTACTAATCGGCTGAAGAGGTTTTTCCTTTCCTACAATTGGCCTGGAAACGTAAGGGAGCTTGCCAACTGTATAGAATTTGCCGTTAGCCTTGAAGACGGGGGACGGATAGACCTGGACAGCCTGCCTCACCCCCTTAAAGAAGTAGCAAGGGAATGGCAGGAAAGGAATAAACCGGAAAAGTGTAATGGTTATAACGATTATGAAGAAAAATTACAGATCTTAAGGGTGTTAAATAAGCACGGCTGGACGGTAGAAGGGAAAAAGAAAGCCGCCCGCGAACTGGGGATAAGCCTGGCTACCCTTTACCGGCGTTTGAAAATCCATAATATCTGCTTCTAACCCGCCACGGGGTTTTCCGGCAGCCGGGCGGCTTAAATTTCCAACACCGAGCGCTCTACGGCTATTTGCGAGGCGGGAAAGACCGTCCGGGCTTCGGCGAGCAATTCCTGGGGCCGGTACCAGGACCGGAGATGGGTTAGGACCAGCCTCTTGACCCCGGCAAGCCGGGCCAGGTGGGCGGCCTGACCGGCCGACATGTGGCCGGTAGCCCCGGCTTCAAGGTCGCTCCTTAAATACGTTGCTTCCGCCAGGAGCAGGTCGGCTCCTTGGGCAAAGGAAGCCAGTTCCTCGGAATACTCGGCATCACCGGTGTAGACTAGAGTTTTGGCACCCCGGGAAATACGCATGGCCAGGGACGGCAGGGCGTGACGGGTGGGCATAAAGCGGAGGCTGAAATCCCCGACGGTCACTTCCCGGCCCGGCTCCAGGGGTTCGGCCTCCAGGGCTTCCTTGTAAGTAAGAGTGCGAAAAACATCCTCCGGATGGCTGGGCGCCCATACGGGTACCGGCTGCTTTCTTTTCCCTTCGGCCACGGCCTGATCCACGGCATAGCGGTAAACCCAAAGGTCGCTCATATGGTCTCCGTGCAGGTGGGAAAGGAAGATCCCGTCTACTTCCCAAAAGGGGACATATTCCTGCAGCCGGGCCATGATGCCGCTGCCGAACTCCAGCACCAGCCGGGTACCTTCACCTTCCAGGAGATATCCTAAACAGGCCCCGCCGGGAGGAGGATAGGGCGTATAACACCCCAGGATGGTCAAACGCATAGGCCTCACTCCTTTCGCATGTCCCCGCTATATATTAGCCCGCTCCTTCTATTCTAAACTTGCGGCCGGAAGGACGTGCCCCTAGCTATGGCGATGACCTTGCCGCTTCCTTCCTCTTCTATGGTCACGTCGTAAATGCCGGTACGCCGGGTGGCGTGGTGCTCCCGGGCGGTGGCCACCAGCCTTTGGCCCGCCAGGGCCGAGGCAAGGTAATTAATGGTTACCGTTAAGGCTACCGACTTTTCTCCCCGGGAGTTGCTGGCCAGCCCCAGGGCGGTATCCGCGAGGGTGAAAATGGCCCCGCCGTGGCCGATACCGTGAAAATTCAACATATTGTCCGTTAAAGTCATGGCTACCCGGGCATAACCGGGGGCCACTTCCAGCAATTCCACCCCCAGGTAACGGGGGAAGGCATCCTCGTGGAATTTTTGCCGAAGGTCTTCCCAAGCCTCCAATGGTTTCTCTCTCCCATTATTAAGATAAAAAGGTCTTCAGTCCCCCTCCTCTTGGGGCTTAGAGGCAACAATATGATAGGTCTGGCCGTCGCCGTCTCCCCGGCTTTGATAGTCTAATCCCCAATCTTCCAGGAGCTCTATGATGGGTTCGGCTTGATGGGCATCGGCGGCCTCCAGGGAAATGGTGAGGTGGTCGCCCCTTTGCAGCCGGGAAAGGGCATCCAGGACCTTGTCCCGGTCCTTGGGAGTAACGACCGGTCCTATCCACAGGTGGATGTCAGGCATCGGTGCTCCTCCCTCTGTACCTTTGGTGTCCTTAGTATGGCCGGAAGGAGCCCGTTTTAACTACGGAATCTCATCTCTTCAAAGCCGTAAGGAGGAGCACCAGGCGCTCCGCAGCGTCGGCCAGCAGCTCAGCCGCGTTTTCCAGGCAGAAGGAAAGGGGAACCGGTCGGGGCACGATGCTCATAAAACCTTTAATACCTTGTTCTAACACGGCGTTGGCTCCTTCCCCGATGGAACCCACTAAGGCCACTACGGGAATACCGTACTTGCCGGCCAACCGGGCCACTCCGACCGGTACTTTACCATGGACGGTCTGGCTGTTGATCTCCCCTTCCCCAGTAATGACCAGGTCGGCCCCCTGGGCCAGTATTTTTTCCAGGTTTACAGCTTCCATGACCAGCTCGATTCCGGGGCGCAAGGTGGCGCCCAGGAAAGCCACCAGGCCGGCCCCCAGGCCCCCGGCGGCGCCGGCGCCCGGAAGGTTTCGCACTTCCTTCCCCAAGTCGCGGACGATGATGTCGGCCAGGCGCGCCAGGGCCGCGTCCAGGCGAGGCACCATTTCCGGGGTGGCCCCCTTCTGGGGGCCGTAGACCGCCGAGGCGCCCCGCGGCCCGCATAAGGGATTATCCACGTCGCAGGCCACCATTATCTCCGCTTCCCGTATCCGGGGATCGAGGCTTTGACTATCAATGCGGTGCAGCCGCTCCAGCCCGGCGGCCCCGCGGGGGATTTCCTCACCATCCTGGTCCAGCAGGCGCACGCCCAGGGCCTGGGCCATACCTGCTCCTCCATCATTAGTTGCGCTACCCCCGATGCCCACGATAAGACGGCGACAGCCGGCATCCAGGGCATGACGGATGAGTTCTCCGGTGCCGTAAGTAGTGGTAATGAGGGGATTGCGCCGGTCTTTTGGTACCAGCGGCAGGCCGGAGGCCTGGGCCATTTCTATTACCGCGGTCCGGCCGTCACCCAGGACGCCCCAGCAAGCCCTCACCGGCTCCCCCAGGGGACCGGTAACGGTGGCCGCTTCCACTCGACCGCCCGTGGCGGCTACCAGAGTGGAGATCAGCCCCTCACCGCCGTCCGCCAGGGGCACCTCTATTGTTTCTGCTGCGGGCAGAACCCTTTTGACACCCGCCGCAATGGCCGCTGCTACTTCGGGTGCCTCGAGGCTCTCCTTAAAAGAGTCGGGAGCTATGACGATACGCTTCATGGCCGCCCTCCTGTAGAAGTTGGCTATGGACTTCCAGCCTAAAATAAATTTCGCCGGCCGGGCGCAAAAACCTCTTTAAGTATGCTGCGGAGAGCAAACTTTGTTACGAAAGTTTATCCAAACTGAAATCCTTTAATTGGAACCGAACCGGTACCCCGCGACTTCCCAAAGCTTTAAGTTGTTGTTATCATCAAAGTACTGTGAACGAAACTCTGGCCTATCTACACAGGGTGTTGAACTAGCTCTTGACAAAGGGGAAAAGTAGGGGATATAATAAATGCTGCGCGTGGGGCTATAGCTCAGTTGGGAGAGCGCTTGAATGGCATTCAAGAGGTCGGGGGTTCAAATCCCCCTAGCTCCACCAAGAAAAAGAAAGGCCTCCCGGGATCGGGGGGCCTTAAAAATATGACGGTTTACGATAATCTTACGGCAATGCGGGCGGTCCCGCATTCAGCGGCGGGCCGCCCCCTTTTTCCCCTTTCCCTTCCCCTAAGTCGAGCACCGAGCTCAGCTTCTCCGTGGCCCTCTCCTGGAGGCCAGGCACGAGGTGGCTGTACGTGTCAACGTGACGGTTATGGTGCTGTGGCCCAGCCTCTCCTGGACGACCTTGGGATGCTCCCCGAGGAGCAGGAGCAGGGTCGCATGGCTGTGCCGCATGTGGTGGAAGCTCACGTTGGGCGGCCCGCCCGTCCTCAGCAGGCCCTCAAACTTGCGGACGAAGTTGCGGGGGTCGAGCGGCCTGCCCTCCTCGGTGCAGAAGACCAGACCGTGGTCGCAGTACGCGGGCCCCCGGGACAACCTCTCCCCGGCCTGCCGCTTTTTGTGGGTCCTGAGCCCGGCCACCACTTCCTTCGGCAGCGGTATCGTCCGCCTCGACTTCTCAGACTTCGGCTCCATGAACGCCAACTCGTGCCTAGTCCTTATCAGGGAGCGCCTCACGGTGACTGTACCCCTCTCCAGGTCTACGTCCTCCCACTTGAGGCCGAGGAGCTCGCCGCGGCGGAGGCCTGTCGCCCCCTCAAAGAGGAACGCTGGGAAGAGCCTGCCGTCCCTCGCCGCGGCCAGGAACCGGTTCAGCTCATCGGCGGTCAGGGGTCTTATCTCCTTACGCTTCTGCCTCGGCGGGCTGACCGCCTCGGCCACGTTGCGGTAGACGAGGTCTTCTCTGACCGCCTGCTCCAGGGCCTGACGGAGCACGGCGTGTATGTAGGGCACCGTCCTGGCCGAGAGCCCCCTCCCTGCCGTCCGCGTGGCCGCCCCGGGGAGACGGGCCGGGGCAACCCGGCCTTCAAATATTTTCTGGGAGTGCTGGAGAAGACATGTCTTTGCCGGATATAATATTGACAGGAGTAAATCAGGACTCAGTCCTAAAAGGCTACAGCCAGCAAAATGCAGGAGTTGTAAATGGATTTAAAGAGGCTTGCTCCGGAATACAGGTTCAAAGCTCGCTGCCGAGCATTTCTTAATTGTTGATCACAGGAAGCAGGATGTTTGCCAAAGGGGGAAAGCGTACAGTGGCAGATGGTTTGATTAAATCCGATCCTAAGGTCCTTATGGGGAAACCCGTGATTGCCGGGACCAGGATACCCGTAGAGCTTATTCTTGAGAAGCTTGCGGCCGGCGAGACGGTGGAACAAATTATGCAGGCCTACCCGCGCCTCACTGAAGAAGGAATCCGGGCAGCTGTGGCATTCGCCGCAAAAGCTATTCGGGCTGATGTAATTTATCCAGTGCAAGAGGTGGCTGAATGAGATTTCTGGCCGATGAGAACGTAGACCGCGAGATTGTTGTCGAGCTTAGAAAGCGCGGGTGCTAGGTTACCTATGTGGCAGAGATGGACCCAGGTATCTCAGACGACGCACTTTTGGATTTGGCCAATAAAGAGAAGGCGATACTGATAACAGCGGACAAGGACTTTGGAGAAATTGTCTTCAGACAGTAGCGCGTTACTGAAGGTGTTGTCTTGGTAAGACTTTCGGGCCTGCCGCAAGAGGTTAAAGCCAGGTTAGTGGCTCTAGCTATTGAGAAGCACCTTACGGAAATTACAGGTGCCTTTACCGTCATTACCCGCAACCACATCCGCATTAGAAAGATAAACCCCATCCCTTGAAGCCTTACATCGTTTGGCACGGGGAGGCTAACTGTAGTAGTGCTGGCTCCTTAGTTGCCAAAAACAAAACAGGAGAAGAGGGATTGGCCTTTTTATTTATAGCTTAGCCTGGGCAGGATTGTGGAGGGCGAGGTTGTCGTCGATCCCCGGGGTTTATTGCAGTACTGGGGATTGACGACAAAAAAGTTTGCTCCAGTACCCGCAAGCCCTTGCGCCCCGATAGATTCGCAATGGTTTTGACCCGACTAATAGGGGACGGAAACAGATCTCAAACAACTTAGCCCGTTTGGCGTTTAGCAGTTTTGACCCGACTAATAGGGGACGGAAACGCTAGCAGGAGACGGTCAAGCGGGCTCATTGATTTCCGTTTTGACCCGAGTGCTAGTCCTTTCGTATTTGACAGCGGGGCGGTCCCCCCTGCCCCAACGAGAGAGCTCCGAGGCCCTGGCGAATGAACTAAGGCGGCGGGGCTACAATGTGTACCTCATAAAGCTCCGGGAATAAAACACCCGCGGGTTTTAAGCTTCTGCGGGGCAGGAATATTAAGGAAATAGTAGAATAATTAATCATTAAGGGGTAACCTCACCTTTAACGACCCAGGGCGAGGGGCTTAACAAGGGCAGGGCTTTAATTTAATAAGGGCCCAGCAATTTACTGTTGAGCTATCATCCCGGGGTACAAGTTAGGCGGCCGCGCCCTCGAAGTGGCGCGCAAAGTATGGTGATCACCTAAGCTGTAGCGCCTTGTGCTATAGGGCCGGGTACGCCAGGAATCACCGGGTTGGGGCCAGAGCGGGACGTAGGCGGCTAACGGGGCGGTTAGCTGGTATTTTGAATATTCAGCATTACCGGGCTACGAAGCACGGTTTATGGAGGTAGATGCTGGTGCCCGTGCAGATAGGCAAAGCTGGCGCAGGGGCAAGGCAAATAGCCAGGCGGCGAGCGGTGCGGATCTGCTTGACGATAATAGTTTTCATCGTGTTGGGCAGCGGGCTTTCCTATGTTGGCAATAGGCTTTTACGTATTGATACTTGGCTTGCTTACCTTGTGGGACTGCTGGTATTCGGCCTGGGAATCGGTTTCCTAATCGCAGTTATCAAGGCCTCCACCGGCAAAGAAGGGAAGAGCTAGACAGGGCCGTCAAGCGCGCGGTAAAGGGAGCGGGTGCCGAGGAAAAAGTGTCGGAATAAAGGGAATAAGGGCAAGCTCAATGAAGAAGAGCGGCATGGAGTTTTCTGGCATCTCCTGGCAATTAAGTCTGAGGAGGAAAGTAGTTCCAGGTAGAGTTAATCCTCAACAAATTTAAGATAGAACTAGCTGAGCTGAGGCTTCCCCGGATAAAAACCGCTCTAGGACGGGGAGGGATAGAGGTTGGAGCGCGTCCTATTTGCTCCGATAGGCGATACTGATCCTGTAAGGTACGATTTCGACGGCTCTGTGCTCCATATTGTCAGGTATTACCAGCCCAAGACAGTATAACTTTTTATTAATAAGCGCTTTGAAGAGAGGGACCGCGAGCATGACATCTATGGCCGGCTCATAAAGCTCATATCGCCCAACTGCCGCGTGGAAAAGATATACACGGGCATAGAAGACGCTAGCGATTTTGACGCTTTTAACGAGATCATGAAAAGGTCGTTGGGAGAGATTGCCGCTCGCCACCCGGAGGCGGAAATACTTTTAAATATCTCCTCCGGCACACCGCAGATGATCGCCTGCCTCTGCCTGGAAGCGGTGAGCGGCCGCTACCGCTGCCGGCCGGTCCAGGTAAAAATGCCCAAAAGAGACTCCAATGCAGGCATAGGTCACTTGGCAAGATAATTCGGTAGAGACAATATGGGAGAAGCTTGTTTCCTCCGGTGATCGCCTAGTGGGAGTTCCTAGGAATGTAGTTGACGCGAAGTAAACCTTGGGCTATTATATAGTTACATAGAAATATACAAATATAGAAACCGACCTCGATTTTCACGCCGCCGGTTGCAGGAGGTGAAAATTATGGAAGGATTAATTGAATGCCTCAAGGTTTTGGCGGATCCCACCCGCATGAAAATCATTAAATTTCTCTTGGAGAGAGATATGTATGTGTGTGAACTGGTAGCAGTTATGAATATGGCCCAACCCACCGTCTCCCAGCACCTTAGAAGGTTGAAGGCTGTGGGATTGGCGGAAGAAAAGAAAGAAGGGCAGCGGGTCCGCTACCGGTTAAATAGAGCAGTGTTGGCCGGATGGCAGAGGGAATTAGAGGGATTTTTGGCCACACCCCCCAAGGATATCCCCTCCATGAAAGAAGAGTGGGAGCGGTATCAAAACCTCGTTGCCGACGGGAAAGTGCTGGATTCCTGCCCGGGCGTAAGGGAAATGTAAGGGCGAACAACACCCGGCAGGCACTGCAACCAGCCCGGTTTTGAGAAGGAGATGCGCAGTTCCATGGGAAGACAAGGCAAATTGATGCTCGTGGCAGCCGTATTCCTGGCCGCCTATTTTCTACCCTTCCACCACCCCAGGATACAGGGGGCTATTTTAGAAGCTCTCTACATGCTCCACGATTACGCCCGGGAACACGTCCTGTTCTGCCTGATTCCCGCCCTGTTTATCGCTGGGGCCATGAGCAATTTTCTTTCCTCCCAGTCCGTGATGAAGTATTTCGGACCGGATAGCCCTAAGGCCGCGGCCTATGGGATAGGGGCTGTTTCCGGGGCCGTTCTCGCCGTGTGCTCTTGCACTGTCCTACCCTTGTTCATGGGCATATACAAACGGGGAGCAGGCTTAGGACCGGCCATAGCTTTTCTTTATTCCGGCCCAGCAATAAACGTTTTGGCCATTATCCTTTCGGCCCGGGTTCTAGGATGGCAAATGGGACTGGCCCGGGCCTTGGGAGCGGTCATGTTTTCGGTGATTATAGGCCTCAGCATGGCCTTACTCTTTAGAGGAGAAGAGCAGGAGAGGGCTAAATGGTTGGTAATGCCGGAAGGAGGGGAAACCGGGCGGACCTTAGGTCAGACCGTGCTGTTTTTCCTTCTTTTGATCTTGATTCTTGTCTTTGCCGCCTGGGGTCAACCTGCGGAGAAGGCGGGTTTCTGGTACGGCGTCTACAGCATTAAGTGGTATCTGGTCGCCGGGCTCGTTATCGCCCTCGCCCTGGTATTGCGGGCCTGGTTTACGCGGGAAGAACTAAAGGCGTGGGTGGATTCTACCCTGGATTTCAGCCTTAAGATTTTACCCCTCCTCTTCGGAGGGGTACTGGCGGCCGGATTCCTCATGGGGAGACCCGGTGTGGATGCGGGGATAATCCCGGCCGAGTATATATCCATGGTGGTGGGAGGCAACGGGCTTCTGGCCAATTTCGCGGCTTCTATCTTCGGCGTCTTCATGTACTTTGCTACCCTGACGGAGGTGCCCATCGTCCAGGGGCTTCTGGGTTCCGGCATGGGCCAGGGACCCGCCTTGGCCCTTCTCCTGGCGGGTCCGGCTTTGAGCCTTCCCAGTATGCTGGTCATCAACAGCGTCCTGGGCTTCAAGAAGACCTTGGTCTATGTTATCCTGGTGGTCATAATGTCCACCCTGACGGGAACCTTGTATGGAGCCCTGGTTAGTTGAAGGGGAAAACTCCTTTTAGGCCGCTGGCGAGAGCCTCATACACTTTATAGAGAAAGGGGAGACCGTAAATGGAAATTAAAGTTTTGGGCACGGGGTGCGCCCGCTGTAATGCGCTGGAGAGGAACGTCATTAACGCCTTGGCCGAAATGGGGGTGGCGGCGGACGTGGAAAAGGTCACGGACATCAACAAAATACTTGACTACGGGGTCGTGATGACCCCGGGGCTGGTAATCAACGGCAAGGTCAAGGTTTCCGGCCGGGTGCCGGATAAAGCCGAGATCAAGAAGTGGATAGAAGAGGAAATGGGCTAAAGGCCGGGAGCAAACCGGCCTTTTAGCCCCCTTCGGCCTTAGGAGCGAATTCTCCCCGGCCGCGGCAGGCTCCTTCGCCTCCCGGCAGGGGGCGAGGCCCCCCGGCGCTTCGTCAAAAGGCCCTTCGTTTCTCCCGGGTCATCTCTCTGTCGGCATAAGCCAACATGCTGCCGGCGGCCTGGACGGCAGGATACACCCAGGGCGCATTGGCCAGGGAGCCGTAGAAGAGAAAATCCGCCCCCCAGGCCAGGGGTAGGGTTAGGGCGGCTGTGGCCGTGGCTATGCGTACCGCCTCTGAAGGCCGGTTCTCTCGCATCCAGAGATAAAAGCCGTTGCAGGGTGCACACCCCACGGGTAGATTCCACCTTTCCTTGGCCCGGGCTATGGTCAGGGCCGCCCAGCCGATGCTGGTAAGGTCGAGGACGCCGGCATCGATCATTATATCGAAACCGCGGGCCTGGAGTTTGGCCAGTAGCCCGTTGGGGCCATCCAGGAGATCCAGGCGGTCCCGGGGCCGCACGGCTGTGTTGCCCAGGGCTAGAACCACCACCCTCCGGACGCCGCACTCCTCCAGGAGAGCTAGCTCCTCCTCGGTCATACGCTCATCTAAAGAATTATAAATGATCCGCTGGATCAAAGGAGACCCCTTCAGTTCCTTCAGCACCTGCATCCTTACGGGCCGGTTCACGGCATCCAGCATGAGGGGCTCCTGGGAGTTTTCGGCGACAAAATCCAAGTACCTGCGCAAGGCCAGGGGGGTTTCTCCGATAACATCGATAATGCGCGGCAGGGAGTAGGTCCGGGCGAGCTCCTCCTCCTGCTGGAGGAGGTCGCGGGCTGCCCGGGCGTCGAAGAGGCCTTGTTCTGCGTCGAGCACGAGCCTTTGGCCCCGGAAGAAAATGCTACCTATCATCACCGTGGGCCGGTGGCCGGCCGGCCCGGTTGAGGCGGATGGTACGGTAGTCTGGTGCAGGTTGTAGCGTGACACGCAGGAAAACCTCCCGTTAGGGCAAACTCTACAAAACTTAGAACAGCCCCATGGCGGCCAGCTTTTCTTTCACTTCTTCGTAAGTCCTCCGCCATTCCTCCACCGGCTCTATGCGAACCAAATCGTAGACTTCATTGAAGGGCCGGCCGAAGAGGGGTTGGGCGAAGGTATGCTGGTAGAGGGGCAGCAGCCGGGAGATAAGTTCGTTGGCCTGGCCGTAGGTTAAGCCCTTGTCCACCACGGCCCGTCCGACTTCGGCCATCAGGCGGGTCTCCAGGCCGCTGGCGTTATGGGTCTTACCGTTGGTAGCCGCTACGCCTAAAAGGTGCATACCGCCCTTTACATTGGCAATGGCGTTGGCCGCCACCTCCCACAGAAGCTCTTCCGTGCCCGCGCCGTTAGTGGCGAAGATGTCGCCCAGGAGAATGAGGGGACTGTGGCGGGCAAAGGCGCGGCCGACCAGATTGATGACCCACATGACTTCAGGGGTGCTGGTGGAGGTGTAACGGATGTGGACGGGGTGGCAGAGGTGGAGGTGGGCCTGGTTAACCAGGACTCCCAGCATGAAGGCGGCCATGGTAGCCACGGCCGTGGCTTCCGGTCCTCCGGCGTAACCGCCTACCATGGGGTTGGGCAGGTTGCCGTTATATCCCCCGTATTCCACGAAATTGGCCACCTTGGCCAGGTTGTGGTAATCCGTTTTAAGTTCGCTTAAGATAGGCACCAAGTGGATATCGCAGGTCCGCAGGTAATCGGGGTGGGCTACTGCCAGGTCGCCTAGGGAAGTACCGCTGCTTTCGGCGGCGATAAGGGGCATACCCGGGCGGCCGCAGCGGGTAATACCCTGACGCAGGAAACTCAGCTCCCGTCGGGTGGCGGTGATTTCCAGGGGGCTTCCGGTCCGTACCTCCCGGCCGTCCACCATCACAATGGCCCCGTGGTCCAGGCCGTCTATGAGGGGCTCCCGAGCATAAGATAGCACGGTGGCCAGGTATAATTCTTCCGGGATGGGGGCGCCCGCGTTGCCGCCGAAGACCACCGGATACCGCGAATCGTCCGGCCTCCGGGCGAAAAGGAGGCGGCTGTCGCGGCCCTGGCCCACCGTTATTTCCCGGGGGGCCATATGGAGGGCCCCTTCGATCTCTTCCCTGGTGAACTGCATGACTCTGCTGGTCGAACGGCAGTACAAGCCTACGGCCACGGCCATGTCCAGGCCGGCGGCATAAAGGGCATCAGCCTGTTTTTCGTCCTCGGGTACTACTTCTTCCGGCCGGAAGCGCAGGCCGTATTCACGGGCCAGACGCCGGGCCGTTGCGGCTACGAGCTGCAGATCGAAATCGGCTTCGGCCATGTAAGGCCCTGTTTCGGCCCGTTCCATTATTTCTACAAAGCTAAGCATCCTGGGATTCGCCTCCTATCAGCCGGCGGACTAAATGAACGGCTTCCAGGGCATTCTCCGCGTAACCGTCGGCCTTTATTTCCCGCGCATATTCGGCATTAACGGCAGCTCCGCCGATGATTATCCGATAGTTTTCCCGCTGGCCCTTTTCCTGGAAAAGATTTATAACATCCCGCAAATACGGCCGCGAAGTGGTCAGGAGCGACGAAAGGGCTACGACTTGAGGCTGCTCCTTGAGGGCGGCCTCTAAGATTTTGCCGGCGGGTACGTCCACCCCCAGGTCTACAACCTCAAAACCGGCCGCCACCAACATGGAGCTTACTATGTTTTTGCCGATGTCGTGGATGTCGGTTTCTACCGTAGCTATCAGCACCTTACCCCGGGACTGATAACCAGTGCACTGGCGCTGCAGTTCGGGCTGCAGAATTTCCAGGGCAGCCTTTAAGGCGTTACCGGCCAGCATCAGGTCGGCCAGAAAATACTCGCCGGCCTCGAACTTTTGTCCTACCACCTGAGCCCCGGCAATAAGCCCCTGATCCAGAATTGCCTGCGGATCTAGCTCTTGGGCCAGACCGTCCTGCACGGCCTTTAGAGCAGCCTGGCTGTCGCCGTCTATTACCGCCTGGCGGGCAGCCTCTATGGGATCATGACCGGTTTTCATTGAGCTTCGCCTCCCCACTGCTCAAAACTTGTTCCCACTCTTTTACGCTTATTAAGGACGGCCATTCCGGCTTAAGTTTCTGTATCTCCCAGGTGAGCTGAACCGCCTGGGGCGGATAGAGCAGGGCCTCTTCCACCAGATCCGGGCTGCTGAAAAGGTCCCTGGTGTCCCCATCGAAAACAACCCGGCCTTCCCGGAGAACCACCGAGCGGGGGCAGTAGGTAGTCACCAGACTCATATCGTGGGTAATGACGATTAAGGTGGTCCCTTGGAGGTTCAGCTCCTGGAGGAGGGTCATGATGTTGGCGGACATGCGATAATCCTGGCCCGTGGTCGGCTCGTCCACAATGAGGATTTCCGGCTCCATGGCCACAATACTGGCCACCGCCAGCCGTTGTTTCTGCCCCTTCCCTAGGAAAAGGGGGTCCTCTTCCGCCAATTCCGAAAGCCCCACTATCTCCAAAGCCCGGGCGACCCTTCTCTTGATTTCTTCCTCTGGCAGTCCCATGTGGCGCAACCCGTAAGCTACGTCATCGAAGACGCTGCGGGTGAAAATCTGGTGTTCGGGGTTTTGAAACACATAGCCTACGTACCGGGGAAGCTGGGAGCGGACCTTTTTGGACCGTATGTCCAGCCCTAAAACCTCGGCCTTTCCTTTGGAAAGGGGATATATGCCGCAAAGGACTTTGGACAGGGTGGTCTTGCCGCTGCCGTTGGCCCCCAATAAGGCCAGGAACTCACCCCGGTATATTTGGAGAGTGACGCCCTTAAGGGCCACGGTCCCGTCGGGGTAGCTCTGCTCCACTTCCTCCACCCTAATGACGGCTTCCCCCCTGGGGGGCGGAGGATCGGGACGGGGCACGGGCATGGATTGCAAGCGGGGGGCCAGGCGGGCGGCAGCCCCCTGCACGGTGACCGGGGCATGGTCTTCCAGGGAGCACCCGGCCGCATGGAGCACCCTGATGGCTTCGGGAACCATAACGCCGTGGCGTTCTAATTCGTCTACGCGGTTGTAAAAAACGGCCGGCGGAGCGGTGTAATGAATACGGCCTTCGTCCAGGAGGATAACCCGGTCGGCAAACTCCATAATGACCTCGGGATTATGCTCCACCAGGATTACGGTAAGGCCGTATTGCTCCTTAAGGCTCTTTACCGCGGCCATGACTTCCCTCTTACCCACCGGGTCCAGGTCGCTGGTAGGCTCGTCTAAAACCAGGATTTCGGGCCGCATGGCCAGGAAGGACGCCAGGGCCACCCGCTGTTTCTGCCCGCCGGACAGGTCGGCCGGGTGGGTAAGGGACGCCCGCGGCCACAAATGTTCGAGATTGACCATTTTTAATGCTTCCCGGGCGCGGGCTTCGATTTCGGAAGCGGGCAGCTGGAGGATCTGCATCCCCAGGGCCACCTCATGGAGGACGCTCATCCGCAGGAATTGGTTTTCCGGATCCTGCATAACGAGGCCTACCCGGGGCGAGAGGACGCCCCGCCCGCGGATGGCGGCTTGAGAACCCTCACCTTCCAGGTAAGTTACCGGTTCCCCTAAGACCTCCACGGAGCCTCGCCAGTAGTTGTTCACCTGGCCGTAGGGCACCTTGATGGCGTGGGGTATAATTCCGGCGATGATGCTGCACAAGGTGGTCTTGCCCGCACCGCTGGGCCCGGTAAGGGCCACAAACTCGCCCGCTTCAATCTCCAGGTCTACCCCCTGAAGAGCCCAGGGGTTTAACTTCCCAGTAAAGGCGGGGTAGCGCCACCAGAGATCGCGAAGTATAATTGCCGGCTTCATAATAAGTTCACCCACCATCCCAGGGCGCGGGTAAGGTTAAAGTTGCCGGCGTATACGAGGAGCACCAGCGCCAGGCATAGGATTATCACGGCCCAGTCCGCAGGCCGGAAGGGCATTGTTTCATGAAAGGGGGTGGGCTTTCGGGCCCGGTGGAAACCCCGGGCCAGCAGGGCCGGTCCTACTTCACTGGCCCGGCGGAACATGGTGGCCACAAGGGGTACGGCAAGAAAGGCGAATTCTTTAAGTTGCTGCCATATGGGGCGCTTCTGCAGCCCGATACCCTTGGCCTTTTGAGCCTGCACGATGGTTTCGTAGTCTAACATGGCGGTGCTCATACTCCTTAATGCTAGGGAAATAAAGAAGCTAAGGCGGAAGGGCAGGCCCAACTGGCAGAGGACTCCCACGAATTCGAACTCCCGTACCGTCATAACTAACATTAGAGTGAGAAAAACCATGGCGGCATAACCGCCGACCTTGGTGACCGCAACCAGGATGTTTTTGTCGGACAGGTAAATATACAGGGGGTGGAAAAAATCGATTTTGGCCCCGATCCAGCTGTAGTCCAAACCGGTGAGCTCTACCAGAGCCAGGGCGGCCAGCCCGGCCATCAGGGCGGAAAAAATACCTTTGGTAAACCAGAAGGTCACCAGGCCGGCCACCACGAAGGCTACGAGGGACAGGGAGATGCCGATGGGAATATATCCGTGGTAAACTTCCCACCGGTAGAATACCCGGCTGCCGGGGTCTGGATTGAAAACGATCCAGTTGATGAACAGGGTCAGCAGCATAAAAAAGATCAACACCAGGTAAGAGCGAAAGACCCACTGGAGAGTCCCGGCCCAGATATGGGGTAGAAGGGATAAAAGGAGTAGTACCATCACCATTGCCGGGTCCGGGCTGCCCATATCCATACCCCTCACCAGCACCAGGGACAGGAGAAGGGTAGCCGCCAGTTTGGTCACGAGGTGAATCCGGGCCAGGGCCGTGTCGGCCCGCATGGAGAACAGCAGCGTCCTTACGTATTGTTTATTGGCACTGGCGGTATCCGGCATCCTTTCATCTCCTTTGTTGCGGTACCGTTCCGGGTCCGGTCCCCGGGTTCCCAAGGGTTCTTATTCCCTTAAGACCAGATGCCCCGGGTAGTCAAGCCGAATCTTTCGATAACAGGAGACAGGGTGGTCAACAGTATGGGCCCGATGATGGCAATGACGATGGTGCCCCCTACAAACCAGGCCACCCATGTGGGGTAGAAGGCGTTGGGCGGCACTATGCCCCCTAAGACCAGCAAAGCGGTACCGAAGAGCCCGCTGATGATGGTGGGGATAAGGGCACCGAAGAAGAAGTAGAAGAGGTAATTTTTGAAGGATTTCAGGACATTCCTTCCCAAGGGATCGAAACCGATGCGCGGGCCTACCAGGCGGATTATGATGAAGGGAACCAAAGGCTCCAATATGTCAGCAATAGACCAGGGGATGGAAAAGAGCACCGGCAAGCCGCTCAGCCAGCCCGCCCCCACAAGACACCCGATGTATGAAGCCAGGATACCCCATCCGCCGAACCACAGCGTCATCACATTATAAAAGGCCGAGGCCACATAGAGGGCCGAAACACCTGCGAAGCCGATGGGCACGGCGAAGACGCCCAGCCAGGACACGATAATGGATACGCCGATGGCAATGGCATAAACGGCGTATTGGGTCATGGTCAACGGGGGATTGGGATTCCATGCCAGAGTATATTGGGGCTCCTTCACGTCCACCATGCTTTTTCCCTCCTTTTCCTTACGGGTTATTTCCCCTCGCGCATTCTGCCTGCATGCCGGTCCCATCACTCCCACGACCGGCCCCGTACGGCGATGGCCTTTATCCCTCGGTCCCAGCCCCCGGGGATGGCGACCGAAGGTGCCCGGAGCCGGGTCCTCCGAGCCATTCCCTTTTGACTCCAGATGCGCTTTTAGTCACCCTTCTGGTCCAATACCACCTCCTCGGACTAAGTCTACTTAGAAAGTTAAAAAGGATTTCGCAGTTTGCGCGCGGATTCCTTGACAAGATTCTGCTTTCTAATGTAACTATTCGGTCTTTTTCGCCGCATAATATTGTTCCTGATACTCCCGCGGAGAGAGCTGAACTATTTTCTTAAAGACCCGGGTGAAATAGCTGGGGTTGGGATAGCCGACCCGCCTACCTATTTCCCGGATGCCCAAGGATCCCTCCCGCAGGAGCTTTTTGGCCATTTCCACGCGAAGACGGGTCACATAGGCTATGATGCTTTCTCCCATGCTCCGGCGAAAGAGGTGGCTCAAATAGGAGGGGCTTACATAGGCCGCCCGGGCGATGTCCTCTACCGTGAGGTGGGGCTGGTGGTAATTCTCGTAGATAAAGTGGAGGGCGCGGCCCAGAATGGGGCCTACTTCTTCTTCCCCTTTGGGCGGGCAGAAGGTTTCCAGGGCCTGCCAGGGAAGCTGCCGCAGGACCTCTGCCGGGGCCTGGCTGGCCTGCCAGATGAGCTGGGCGTTAAGGGTGAACACCCGGCTGAGGTCTTCGCCGGGCAGATCGGCTGCAGCCCGGCTCAAAAGTACGATGAGGTTTATCACCTGGGAACGGAAGCGGTGGATGTCGACGCTTTCCTGATCCTGCAGGTCGTTCAGGAGGGATTGGAGGATTTCCTTGGCTCCGGCGTGGTCGCGGGACCTTACCCGGAGCAGTAGCTCCTGCTCCCGCTCCATAAGGACTGCCCTCCGCGACGGCCATTCCCCTTTAACTATGGCTGCCATGGCGGTGCGCTGTCCCCGGGCAAGGTAGTTGGCCATCAGGTAGAGCATTTCCACACTGCTCTGGGCCTTCTGGGGTGAGATCAGTTTTAATTGCCGGGAAGCCGCAAGAAGCCGGTCCGGGTCCAGGTGTAGGTCCTGGGCCACGGCTAGTACCATGGAGGGGAATTCTTTATCCGGCGGGCTCAGGTGGGCCTCACCACAGACCACGGTGAGGCCTACTTCCGGATCTATGGCTACCGGCAGGGCCCAGCCTAAAAGGCCGGCGTGGCACCGAAAGAGATAGGGTCCACCGAATTTCCTGGCCTCCTGCCCGGCCCGGGCGTAAGCTCGCCGGCAGCGCGCTTCACCCGCAGGGGTGCTGCAGATCAGCTGGCAATAGGGCGCCTCCTGCTGCCCTTCCGGCTGCAGAACCACCTGCCCTTTGTAACCCACCCCTTTCACCACCAGGCCGGTAAAGCGGTTAAAGGCGGAGAGCAGCTCCTTAAGGCTTCCGGCTTGGATCAGTTCGGATAGATTAAAGTGGTACATAGCCTACCCCCTTTGTTCCCTTCTAGTCCTTACTTTATCACGCCACTAGGACTGCGGCAACGTCCGCGGGCGTATCTTGTAGAGGGACAAACATGATATAATTAAATAGCGTAAGAAGGGTCGGTAAAGTGATCTAAAAAAGGCGTACTGCCGGCGGGCCTAGACATGGACAGGGGCGAGAACCTGCCTTATGGAAGTATCTACCGGACCCGTCGGGACAACGGCGTTTCCCGGAGGGGGTAATCCCATGGCTACCGGCAAGGCCGAGGGCTTCACCACGGTGTGGCAACGGGTGACATACCTTAAAAGGGCCGGGGATTGGGAGGCGGCCGCGGCCGAGCTCGAGGCAGCCCTGGAGAGCAGGCCTGACGATCCGGCCCTTCTTTTAAGCCTGGCGAGCCTCTATATTCGACTGGGGAAGTACCCGGAAGCCGATTGGCTGGCGGACAGGGTACTGGAGCATAATCCGCGGCATTCCCGGGCCCTGTTCCTTAAAGGGCGGGTGGCCGCCCGGCGGGACGACCACCTTGCGGCCGTGGAATACCTGGAGGCGGCCTTTACCGAAGAGCGCACTCCTTATATAGCGGCCCGCCTCGCCCAGGCCTATATCAACGCCGGCCGGGCGGAAAAGGCGGCTGACTTCTGCCGGGGGCAACTCAGCTTAGACCCCGACCAGGTAGAGCTCTGGAAGAAACTGGGCCTGGCCTTGGAGAAATTGGGAGATTCTAACGGAGCTGCCCAGGCCTACCGGGAGGTCCTGAACCGGAGCCCGGAGGATGCCTTTATACAGGCTCGTTATGTTAAGCTGGCGGCCGGAGGAGATAAACAGGAGGGCCCGGGCCTTTTGCGGGAAATAGATGCCTTTTTAAAGGTGGAGAAGAGGGCCCAGAATCCCCATCTCCATGCCGTAAAAGGCCGGGAGCTTTACCGGCAGGGGCGGTATGAGGAGGCCGCCGCTGCCTACCGCCGGGCCCTGGAGCTGGCGCCCGGCGACCCGTATTTCCTGGCCCACCTGGGTTTCTGCCTATACCGCCTTAACCGGGAGGCCGAAGCCTTAGAGGTCCTGGAACAGGCCCTGGAAAAACGGCCTACTGATGTACATATTTGCCGGACCCTGCTGACCCTTTACCGGAGGTTGGGTCGCCAGCAGGAAGGGGCGGAGTTCCTGCGGTCCATAGCCGGGCGGGAGGCCGGGGCCCAGAAGCTCTGGGGACTGGCCCGTAAACTGGAGCGGGAAACCGGCACCGCAGACCCGGAACAATGACCAGACCAGGCTAAAGGAGGGTCACAATGCGGCCGCAAAATTCCCAGCCCACCATCGGCCATCTCATAGAGGTACCGGCGGTCCGTACGGTAATCCAGCTGCAGGATGCCCGCGATCCCGATTTGCAAGAGCACCTCGTGCAGAGCTTCGTCCTGACCGGGGAAGCCGAGAGGGCCCTGGGGGCCGTACTGAGCGCCATAGCCCGGGACGAGGGGCAGGGCTTCTTTCTCCTGGGGCCTTACGGCTCCGGCAAGTCCCACCTCCTGGCGGTCCTCCATCTCCTCCTCACTTCTCCTGAAAAGCGGGAGGTGATGGCCGCCAAGGAGAGGGTCGCCGCCGCCTGGCCGGAGGGGTGGCAGGCTCTTTTAGAAAGGGTGGGAGGCCGGCGCTACCTGGTGGCTGCGGTGTCTCTGGTGGAGCACAGCCACCATGAAGAATTGGAGGATATTGTGCTGGCGGCACTGGATGAAGCCGCCCAGGCCAATTTCGGCAGGGCTTTGGGACTGGCCACGCGGGAGCAGTATGTCGCCCAGGCCAGGGCGATCCTGACCGACCGCTACCCGGAAGTCCTAGAGGAGTTCCTGGCCCAGAGGGGAACCACCGAAGAGGAGCTTTTCGCCCCGGCGAATATCCACCTTTTGCAGGCCCTGTTAAGGCAGGTGGGCATGCCCTTCCGTTGGGGGTACCGCCGGCAGGAGGTCATGGCCGAGCTGGAAAGCCTCCTCGACGGCGGCGCGGCGGGAGGAGCGGTAATTTTAATAGACGAACTGTCGGAGTTCTTGCGCTCCAAGCCCGACAGCCGCAGTTTTAACGAGGATATACGCTTCCTCCAGTACCTGGCAGAGATATCCCGGCGCATGCCCTTGTGGGTGGTGGCCACCCTTCAGGAGCAGATCGAGGCCACAGGGGATATTCCGCCGGAAGCCTTTAACAAAATAAAGGACCGGTACCCCGTCTGCTTCCGGCTCACCGGCGAGCACCTGCGAGAAATCATCAGCCGCCGCCTCATCGTCCACCGGCCTCCTGCGCGGGAGTATCTGGCCGAGCTTTACGGGGAGCTCAAGGGGGCCTTTCACGAACTGCCCTTTAGTCAAGAAGAATTTTATGATCTTTATCCGGTGCATCCCCTGACGGTGGCGTTTCTGGAGCGCCTGCGCCCCCTTTTCTCCCAGCACCGGGGGGTGGTGGACTTTATATACTCGCGCCTGACCGGGGACCCGGCCCGGCAGATACCGGGCCTCTTGGACCGACCGGCAGACACCCTTCTCGGCCCCGACCTCATTTTCGATCATTTCCAGGACCGCATCCGGGCCCTACCGGAAACCAACCCCTATGTGCAACAGGTCTTCAATTACTACCAGGAGGAGATGCCCCGGCTCCTCCCGGAACCGCGGGAGCAGGAACTGGGATTCAGGCTCCTTAAAGTTCTCATCCTTGCGGCCCTGGGCGCCTCGGCCAAGCCCCTTACGGTGCGCGATCTCACCCATCTCCTCCTCTGCCCCCTTACCCGGCTGGAATGGCACTTGAATTACGAATATATAGCCGATATCCTCCAGCGCCTGTACCGGGGCGGAGCCTATATCGGCTGCCACGAAGGGTCCTCGCCCCTGGATACGGCCTTTTACGTGGATCTCCAGGCCGACGTGCAGCTCTTGGTACGCCGGCGGGTGGAATACCTCAAGAAGGGGTTTTTCCCCGGAGACCGGCGGATTTTTACGACCCTGGGGAGGCATCTTACCGACGCCCGTTTGCCCCTGGCCTCCCTCCTGGCCGAAACCCGCACCCCCTTAGAGGTATCCTGGCAGCAGACCCGGCGGGAGGGCTTGATCCTGCTGAAGGATTTGGAAGATCTAAGCCCTGAAAGCGTGCAAGAGTTGGCCCGCGAAAGCCTCACCACCGACGTGGATTTCATCCTCGTGCTGGGATGGGCCGGCGACACAGAGCGGCAGCACCGGCACCTGGAGGAGCGGCTTCTACCGGCCCTGACCGGCCCGGCGGGCCGTGCCTTCCTGTTCTGGCTGCCTTCCGACCTTTCCGAAGAGGAGGAGTTCCTTACCCAGGCCCTGGCTTATGAGCTCTTGCGGGAGGAGTATGCCGGGGATGCCAGCCCTACCGGGCAGAGGGTGCGTGCATACCTGGACGGAATCTGGGAGGAGGTTAAGGGCCGGGTACAGGATATTTTCCGCCGGGCCTACCTCTCGGGGCGGCTGATAGATGGGGAAGGCGAGGAGGTGCCTTGGCCCACCAACCCGGCTTATGAATCCTTTAAAGGCCTGGTAGAGAGGTTGGCGGCCGTAGTTCTGGGCCGGCGCTATCCCCGGCATGCCAAGGTGGCTCCCCGGGGAGGAGTTATCCTGCCCCCCCTGCTCCAGCGGGTGATAAACGAGTTGCTGATACCGGGGGAATTAAAAGGCAAGCCCGATGCCAACCTCAAAATGGGCCTGGAAAACTTTTTCCATCCCCTGGGGGTAGTCAAGAAAACCCGAGAAGGATACTTCCTGGAGATTTCGCCCGAAAAGAATCCCCTGGTGGCCGCCTGCTTGGAACACCTCAAGGAAGGCCCGGCAGAACTGGAGACGTTAAGCTGGAAATTGCGCAAGAGCCCCTTTGGGTTGAGCGAAACCGGGTTTCAACTTCTGGTACTGGCCCTGGTGGGGGCGGGCCTCGTCGTACCCTATGCTTCCGGCCGCCGGTTAAACCTGAGGCAGATAGGACCCTACAATTTCCAGAAGATCGACAAGCTGGCCTTGGCCGAAACCTTACCCGCCTCCTTTCAGGAGATCCTGGCAGGAGTTAAGTTTTTGCCCCCCGCCTGGCGGCAGGGTACTTTCACTCCGGCCCGGCAGCAGGAGATCTGGGACTACCTGGTACGGTTCCGCCGCGAAGCTGGTACGCACCTCCAGAGGGTGGAACATCTCCTGGAAAGTGTGGCCGATTACCCGGCCCTGGCGGCGCTGCCCTGGGAGACGGCCCGGGCCGATCTCCGCAGGGTGGCCGCTTTGCTGGAAGAAATAAAAGTATCCTACGGGCCACGGGAGGGTCTGGAGCGCTTCCTTGCGGCCTACCAGGCCGACCCCTTATGGGAGCTGGCTTGGGAACGCACCCAAAAACTAGGGGCCTTTCTGGAGCAGCACCTTAATCATTTTCTCTTTATGTACGGCTATCTTACGGCGCCCCAACTGTCCCTGCCCGATAGTCCTGCCTATCAAGGACTGCGGGAGGCAAGGGATAAATTATTGGGCCTCCTCCAGACGCCCGATTTGTTCTACCAGGAGGACCTCTACCAGCAGGCGGCTTCGGCCTTTGCTCGTTTCCAGCGGGATTATATAGAACAGTATACTGCCGAGCACCGGAGACTGCGCTCGCCGGAACGTTTTCAGCCCTATCATGCCCTGCGGGAGGGAGAGGCTTACCAGCTCCTCAGTCTCCTCAGCCAATTGAAGCAGGTGGCTGCTCCGGATTCCTTGAGGCGGATTAACCAGCTTCTGGTAACCGCCCTGGCCCGCCAGTGTGCGGAAAACCCGGAGGAGAAGCTGGCCCTCCAGCCGGCCTGCCCGTGCGGCCTGGTGCTGGGGGTAAAGGACGAACTGCCCTCTACGGCCGCCATCCAGGCGGCCATAGAGCAGGGCCTCCGGGATTACCTCCAGGCCCTTAAGGAGCCCCTTTACCGGGAAAAGGTGCAGGGCTTCCTGGCCGGGCTGGAAAAGGTGGGCCGGGCCCAGGAAGCTGCGCGGGTTCGGCGACTTCTAGATCTGGACGTGGATTCACCTGGCCTTCTAACCAGGCTGAAATCCGTTTTGAACCGGGCCGCTGTAGACCTCATCAACCAGGCCCTGGCGGGCCAGGTCCTGGTGCTGGACCGCAACCTGGACGACCTTTACGACCTCCTCGTAAATCGCATATTCCGGCCGGATCAGCTCCTAGACGTGGTACGGCGCTGGATGACCGGGCCGGATAAGGAAGAAGTGGAACCCGGCGCCCACATACGGGTGATAGGTAGCGGGGTAAAGGGAACGGCCGATTGCCTGGTTGAGAAGAAGGCTTTCTACAGCCATTCCCCGGGGAACGTGTATACCTGGCTGGCGGAGACGTATCCTGAATTGGTGCCCTACTGGAACCAGTGGGGCGGGTCGCGCTTTCTCTTGGTGCTCACCACCATATGGTGGCTGAAGATCCACGGCCGCGACGCCCGCATGGTGGCCCGCCTGTGTTCGCTGCCGGAGGTGCCGCCCGCCGCCCTGAGCAGCCTCCTGGAATTGGCCCGACAGGTATTCGAGCTACAGGCCGGCCCGGAGGAAGTGATCCCGGCCGCCGTCATGGCAGCCCGGGAGAGCCTGGACGGCCAGGCGGAGGAAGCCTACTGGCAGGTCTTAGCCCCCCGGGAGGATATACCGGGTCCGGACCTCCTTCCAGTCTTGGCCCGGGAGAACATTTTCCCCGTCCTTCTACGCCGGGCCACCGTCCGGTACCTGGAATGGCTGGAGGGGGCGGACGGCCCAGAGTTGGCCGCCGCCGTAGCCCGGTTGGACGCGGTCTCCGCCGCCCCGCCCGGCCCGGCCTGGGAAGGATCCGAGCCGGCCGCCTGGCTGGACGCGTGCCGCCTGGCCACCAGGCTAGTCTATTCCTTAAAGGCCTTGGGCGCGGCCGATCCGGAGGGCTTTAAAGGGCCGGACTGGGAGAAGGTTTACAGCTCCCACCTGGGCACCCTAGAGAGCCTGTATGCCCACCTGGAGCAGCGGCTTTCCCTGTTAGGCCTGGCCGGAGATTTTCCCTTAACGCAGGTGGAAGGGGAGGTGCGGCGGCTTCTGGCTGGCTACGCCGACGCCTTCCGCCGGTTTTACGGGGAGAGGAGCAGCGCTCCCGGCCTTACCCTCGAAGAGCTTTTGTCCCGGCTGGAGCGCTACCGCCAGCGCTGGCGCCCGGAGGCCCTGTATTTTATCTGGGCGGACGGGCTACGGTGGGATGCCTGTGAAGTGATGGTGGCCGAGCTGGGTCGCTCCGGGGTCTTATATGAGGAAGTGGCCCGGGGCCTCCTGTGGTGCCCCGTTCCCACCGTCACCGCCACCCAACTGGCACGCCTTGAAGGGGCAGGAAAGGCCCTGCGCTTTCTGGAGATCGGCCTTCCTCCCGGCGACCCGGCCGAGGTGGCCCGGCAGGGGAACCGCCTGGCCCCGGGGGACCCCAAGCCGGTCCTGCGGCTCAACCTGGTAGATGAGAAGGTTCATACCTCTACGGCGGACTATGCCACCTTCCTGGCCGAGCTGGCCTTGGGATTCCGCCGCCAGCTCCTGCCGCTGGTATCTGCCTTCCCGGCCCGTTCCCTTATCCTGATAGCCGGGGATCACGGTTATGCGGTGAATCATGGTTTCCGTCCCGAAGATGAGGAGCATTCCCCTCGCTACCTCCACGGAGGGGTTTCCCCCCAGGAAGTCCTGGTGCCCTGGGTGATCCTTTGGAAGGTGGGCAATCGACCACCGGCCTCCGGCCAGTTGGACTTTGAACCTTTTTACGGGGGCGGAACCGGGGGAGGTGATAGGAGGGCGGCCGGGCGTTTTTCCCTTTAAGGTTTAGCAGACAAGGATAATTTTGGTTATAATATTGGGGAAGCGTGATGGTGCAAAACACATAATGATAAAAAGGAGTCTGCCCATGAAGGTCACAGCGGTGATCCCGGCGTACAACGAAGCGGCGACCATCGGATCGGTTATCGAAGTTTTACGCCGTGTACCCCTTGTAGACGAGATTATTGTGGTTAGCGACGGTTCGGAGGACGCCACGGCCGAGGTGGCCCGCAAACAGGGAGCGAGGGTAATCGAGCTGGCCGAAAATTGCGGCAAGGGTGTGGCCATGGTCAGAGGCGCCCGGGAGGCCCGGGGTGAGGTACTTATCTTTCTAGATGCCGACTTAGAGGGACTAACTCCCGAGCATGTGGAAAATTTACTGAACCCCGTCCTCCAGGGGGAAGCCGAGATGACCATCGGGGTCTTCGCCCGGGGTCGCTGCCTTACCGACTGGGCTCAGGTTATCGCTCCCCACCTGTCGGGCCAACGGGCCATGCCCCGAGCCCTTTTCTTAGGGGCGGGCATAGAAGACAGCCGTTTTGAAGTAGAGGTTATGTTATCAACTGTTGCCCGGCGCAGGGGATGGCGGGTAAAAAAAGTGCCCCTTTTCAACATGACCCACGTCATGAAGGAGGAGAAAAGGGGCTTTGCCCGGGGTATAATAGCCCGTATGGGAATGTATAAAGATATAGCCTGGTTCTTCTGGCGGGCCGGGCTTAAGAGACATAGATATTCCCGCACTTCATTGTGAGGCCCTCACGGGCCTTCGCCCAGCAAATCCTTAAGGGCCTTTTCGTAGGCCTCCAGTATGGAAGGAGAGAATAAAACGAAGCGCACCTCTTCGAAGGTCCCGGGGTGTTCTTGGAGGTAAGAAGTGACCGTGCGGAGGGCAATCCGGGCGGCCCTTTCCAACGGGAAGCGATAGGCTCCGGTGCTGATAGAGGGGAAGGCTAAAGTCTTAATGCCGCGCTCCCGTGCCAGATCCAGGCTGTTGCGGTAAGCGCTGGCCAGGAGTTCGTCCTCCCCCTTGGCCCCTCCCGACCAGACGGGGCCCACGGTATGGATCACGTAGCGGGCCTTCAGGTTGCCCCCGGAAGTTATCACGGCTTGTCCCGTGGGGCACCCGCCTTTTTCCTCCCGGATGCGGCGGCACTCTTCGGCGATGACGGGCCCTCCTGCGCGGTGGACGGCGCCGTCCACGCCCCCGCCTCCCCAAAGGCCTTCGTTGGCGGCGTTAACGATTGCTTCGGTATCCTGTACGGTGATATCGCCCTGGAGCAAGGCCAGCCTGGTTCCCCCTAATTTAGTTTCCGTCATACTTCAGTTCTTCCCCCTTCCCATTAAGGTATTTCTGGCGGGCTCTCCTCGCCGGGTACGCGTCGCACCCCGGCCCCCGCACCGCTGCCCCCTGCCCGCCGGTGGCGGTTTTCCCCCATCCGGGCCATGCCGCGGCGGCCGGCATTCCCTTTACCCGGCGACACGCCTTCGCCCAGGTTTTTTGTAAGCGTCTATATTAAGCGTCTATATAATTATATTAAACCTATTTTTTCCCCTTTGCCCATATCCTCGGCAAAGGATTACGGTCGGCAAGGCCATGGGAAGTTGCACCTTAGTCACAAGCTGTCTACTGGTGGAACCAAAAGCCCCGGCCGCCTCGATAATGTCCTGGGGTACCTGCCGAATACCCAGGTTGGTGAGGCGGATGGCAGGAGTGAGCTTAGTTGCAATAAACATCCCTTCCGGTAGAGGGTAAAAGGGCCCCCGGCGGTCTAAAAATTTACATTGCCTTCGGGCGGGGCTTATTTTATAATAAAATAGAGTGAAACACTTATAATTGAATAAAGGGAACGCTGAATCCGTAGGGGAGCGGGGGAACCAAACTTCGGGGTGAATCCTGTATACCGGACGGATACAGGTAGGGTTAGCTTTCGACCCGAACCCGTCAGCTAACCTCGTAAGCGTGGAAAGTGCGAAAGCAAGAAGGATTATTGTGCCCTTTTGAGGGCGGCGAAGTATACTCCAAACCCCGGGTCAGACGGGGTTTTTTGTTTACTTTACTTTAACCTTAAAGGGGGGATAAACCATGAGCATTGATTTCACCCGGCAGGAGTGGAACGAAGAGGAGAAGAGGGCAATCGCTTTAAGACGGGCCGCCGAGTTGAAGGAGCGGATAAAAGAATACCTAGAAGCCAAAGAAACCCTTCCCTCGGGTCGCGAGGCAAAAGAGGAGATAGCCGCCCGCCGGCAAAAGATTATGGCCTATTTCGGGGTTACGGAAAAGGAATGGCAGGACTGGCGCTGGCAGCTGCAACACCGCATTACGGACGTAAAAGTCCTACGGGACCTTATTCCCCTGACGGCGAAGGAAGCAGAAGATATAGAGGCCGTGCAGAAGGTTTACCGCTGGGCGGTTTCCCCCTATTACCTGAGTCTCATGTCGGATACTCCTGATTGCGCCGTGAGAAGGCAGGCCCTGCCCTGCCGTATGGAATTGGAAGATAAACTCGGCATTCCCGACCCCATGGCGGAAGAGCTTACTTCGCCGGCTCCCTGTATTACCCGGCGCTATCCCGACCGCCTGATCATTAATGTGACCAACCAGTGCGCTATGTACTGCCGCCACTGCCAGCGCCGGCGCAATATCGGCGAAGTTGACAAGGCCCGTAGCCGGCAGGAGCTGGAACAGGCCCTGGAGTACATTCGGGCCAATCCCGAAATCAGGGATGTACTCATTACCGGTGGAGACGCCTTGATGTTAAGCGACCGGGTGCTGGATTGGCTTCTGACGGAACTTGATCGTATCCCCCATGTGGAAATCAAGAGGCTTGGTACCAGGGTGCCGGTGACGCTGCCCCAGCGTATTACGGCCGAACTGTGCGCCGTACTAGCCAAGCATCCGCCCCTTTATCTCAACACCCAGTTTAATCACCCGCGGGAGATTACCGAAGAGGCTAAAGAAGCCTGCGACAGGCTGGTCCAGGCGGGTGTGGTACTGGGCAACCAGGCGGTGCTGCTGCGGGGGGTAAACGATCATCCCTTTATCATGCGCAAGCTCAACCAGGAGCTTTTGAAAATCCGGGTTCGGCCCTACTATTTATTCCACGCTAAGCCCGTGAGGGGTACCACCCATTTTATAACGTCTATAAAAGAAGGAATAGAGATTATGGAACAACTGCGCGGCTATACTTCCGGGTTAGCCGTTCCCACCTATATCATTAATGCGCCCAACGGCTACGGGAAGACGCCGGTACTACCCCAGTACGTGGTGGCCCGGGGAGAAGGTCAGGTCGTCTTGCGCACCTGGGAGCGGCGCTACCTGTTTTACCCGGATCTGGGCGGTCATTCCTCACCGTAACCTTGCCTTTGTTTTCGGCCGGGAGTATAATGATAGCGAAAATAACCAAAATGAGGTGGGAAATAGGATGCGCGTTACGGTCTCCTGGCAGGGCGGAATGCGGCTGGTGGGGCAAGGAGAGTCCGGGCAGGAAGTAACTATGGACGCGGCGCCGGAACACGGCGGCCGTAATGAAGGCGCCCGTCCCTCAGAAGTTTTCTTGATGGGTATGGCCGGGTGTACGGCCCTCGACGTGTTATCCATCCTGGGCAAGAAGAGGGTTAAAGTAGAATCTTTCGCGGTGGATGTGGAAGCCGAACGGGCTGACGAACATCCGCGGGTTTTCACCTCTGCTACATTAATTTACCGCTTGACCGGGCCTGATTTGGCGGAAGAGCAGGTGAAACATGCCATCGAACTTTCTCTGGGTAAATACTGCGCCATGGTTAACACGGTGAAGAAGGCTGCGCCCATATCGTATTGCTATGAGATTAACGGGCGCCGCAGTCCGGTGGAGCCGGCGCCCTGATGGGGGGCTCCCTATATCCCGGGTGAGCCGGCCGCCGGTTTCTATTCAAGGTGCGGCTCCACGACGTTGAAGGTTTCCTTTAGCACGACTATATCCACCCGGCGGTTCCGGGCCATGTTCTCTTCAGTATCGTTGGGGACCAGGGGACGATATTCACCGTAACTGGTAGCCGAAAGCCGCTCAGGGCTTATGCCGGCCTCGGTTATTAGAACGTGCAGGACGTTCAGAGCCCGCGCAGATGCCAATTCCCAATTGGATGGGAAGCGCTCGGTCTGAATGGGCAGATTGTCGGTGTGGCCTTCAATGCGGAGGTAGTTGGGCAGGGGAGCCAGCATTTTGCCGACCCTGGTGATTATTTCCCGGGCCCGGGGTGTGAGCTGGTCCGAACCTCTAGGGAAAAGAACGGTTTCGACCATGCCCACCACCAGGCCCCTCTCTTCTTTTGTCAGGATGATCTCCTGCTGGAGGCCGGAAGCTGCTATGTATTCGTTAAGTTGGGTGTATATCTGATCCAGGGGGGAGCTTTCCTGGCCTTCACTTGCGGCCTGCGGCAGGGCGGGACCGCCGGAGAGGCCGGGAATCATGCTGGGCCCCGCTTCGGTGAAAAGGCCGCCTGGTGTCCCGGTCAAAGCCTGGCTGAGGGATTGGGCCAGGGCGCTTAACTTTTTCATGTTGGTGTCGCTGATGGCGTACATGACTACAAAAAAGATCATGAGAAGGGTGATGAGATCTGCATAAGTCAGAAGCCAGCGCTCTTTATTATCGTGGTTTTCTTCCCTGCCCCTCTTAAGCACCTTTGCTCCTCCCTCCCTTCTCCGTCGAGCGGTCGAACTCCTGTTGCTGGGACGGAGGCACAAAGGCTAGAAGGGTACTCCGCAACAGCGTTGGACTTTTGCCGGCCTGAATGGCCAGAGCCCCTTCCAGGATTAATTCCTGGTAAAGGCGTTCCTTTTCCGACTTGTTTTTGAGCTTGGTAGCCAGGGGCAGCCATATGAGGTTAGCGGTCACGACGCCGTAGAGGGTGGCTACGAAGGCCAAGGCTATGGACGGCCCGAGTTGGTCGGGCGAGCTAATGTTGCTCAGTACGTGAATGAGTCCCATGACCGTTCCTATAATGCCCATAGTGGGTGCGTAGCCACCCGCTGCTTCAAAGATTCTTATGCCGGCAGCATGGCGTTCGGAAGTGGCATAAATATATTGTTCCAAGGTGAGGCGGGTTTGCTCGGGGTCCGTGGCATCCGCCACCAGCTGGAGGGCGGTCCGCAGGAAGTTATCCTTGATGTCGCTTAACTCTTTCTCTAGGCCGGCCAGGCCCTCTTTGCGGGCTATCATGGCATAGTTAGCCAAGAGGTCGATGGTTTCCCGGAGATGATATCTCCTGTTGGTGAGGGCTACCTTCAGCAGACCGGGGATGGACCGCAGTTCGTCCGCGGAGAGCCCTATCATGGTGGCGCCTACCGTCCCACCGATGACTATGAGGAAGGGAGATACTCCCAGAAGGGCAACCATTTCACCTCCTTCCAAGGCAAAGGCTAGCAGCAGGCAGCCGAAACCGATGGCCATACCGAGGAAAACCATTACATCCAAGGGGAACACCTCCGGATAATTGCCTGGCTTTTTCGACCTTCCCTGAAAGGATAGGGGTTGTTTCACTTCAACGGTGCTAGATTCGACACCGGGCAAGTAAATCCTTTACAACCGACCCTGAAAATTCATCATGCCGGCACGGTCCGGGGAGGTTTTAAAGGAAGTAAAGTTGAAAGAATACGGGATAGAAAAACACATTACGATGGGGAGGAATGTATTTGCTGCTCGACCTTAACCCGGTTGCCTTTCATATTGGGCCTTTAGCGGTGCGATGGTACGGTATTTTTATGGCCATATCCTTCCTGTTAGGGGCGTGGTACCTCTACCGGGAGGGTCTGCGGAGGGGGGTAGCGGAGGATTTCCTCCTGAACCTGGCCATGATCGTGGTGGTGGCCGGCGTGGCCGGGGCGCGGCTGCTGTTTGTGCTGGCCAACTACCCGGAGTGGTTCGTGCGCGAGCCCGTGCAAGTGTTAAAGATTTACGAAGGCGGCCTGGCCTGGCACGGAGGACTCCTGGGGGGTGTTCTGGCCGGGTGGTGGTACGTCCGTCTTCATAAGAAGGAATTTAACGTGCTGGCCGACCTAGCAGTTCCGGGCCTGGCCCTGGGCTATGCTATGATACGCATTGCCAACGTTTTCAACCAGGAAGTCCTGGGCCGACCTACCGATTTCTGGTTTGGGCGTTGGCCGGCTCAGCCCATAGGTACCCTTATCGGGCTGGTATTGTTGTTGCGGTATTTTTACCTTGAGCGGAAGGACCCTCCGTCGGGATACCAGTTCTGGTCGTTTATTTTTTACCATCAGCTCCTGCGCGGGTTGATAGAGGAAACGGTGCGG
The DNA here is from genome assembly GCF_013167955.1 of Thermanaeromonas sp. C210. Taxonomy (NCBI): domain Bacteria; kingdom Bacillati; phylum Bacillota; class Clostridia; order Neomoorellales; family Neomoorellaceae; genus Thermanaeromonas; species Thermanaeromonas sp. C210. The sequence goes on along the minus strand of NZ_BLWF01000002.1, from coordinate 144,260 downwards.
GAAAATCCCCTCGAGGCGTGGGGATATGTGGTACCCCACTGGGGGCTCGGCTTCTTTACCCTGGCTCAGCTAACCACACCTCTGATCATGCTCCTGGCCTATTACTTTATGCGTAAAGCCCGGCTTAAAGGCCCTTCACGCGGAGGATCTTACCGCCTAACCCTCTTTCCCCGGCCCAAGCCTTAGCCCTTTTCTGGGATGATGACGACCTCCAAGCGCTGCAAAGCAGAGAGATCTTCCAGGGGGTTGCCAGCGATGGCGATGAGATAGGGCAGCTTACCCGGCGTAATGCTGCCCAGTTCGGATTCCAAACCCAGCGCACCGGCTCCTATGCTGGTAGCGGCCCGGAGGACGGCCCGGGACGGGATTCCGGCGGCAAGGAAAAAGGACAGCTCATCTCCGTAGCTCCGGCCATGATAGACCCCCGGCGCACCGGCATCGGTTCCCACAATGAGCCTCACGCCCGTTTTATGGGCGTGGGCTATTTTTTTTAGCTGTAGTTCTACGGTGCGCCTGATGATATCCTGTTCCCTGGGGTTGTACTCCCGGGCCTTGGCCACTTGGAGCCGGTTGGCCACGGCTGCTACAGTAGGGGCCCAGTAGGTGCCCCGCTCGGCCATTTTATGCAGGGTTTCGTCGGACACAAAATATCCGTGTTCCACGGAATCTACCCCGGCCTCGACGGCCTGCCGCACAGCCCCATCGGAATTGGCATGGGCCATGACCTTAAGACCCCGCCCATGGGCCGCCTCCACCAGGAGCCGGAGCTCGTTAAAATCGAACTGCACAGGGCCGACCTCGCCCCAATTCTTAAAGGTAACCAGTCCGGAAACTATTACTTTTATTTGATCACTCCCGCCTGCCGCCAGGTCCTTCACTGTGCGCTGCCAGTCGAAGGGGGGTGTTAGGGGAGGGCCGAGGAAGGATCCGTAGAACCCCTTCTTGTGAACCGCCCGGCCCGTAGCCACGATACGGGGTACCGGCCCCTCATGAGGTGCACGGTCCCGCGCCCAGAGGTTCCAGCCGGATGCGTCACCGCCGTCCCTGATGGCCAGAATTCCGTGCTCCAGGTTGGCTTCCAGTTCTTTTTTGATGCAATGGATCATGGCCTCAGGGTCCTGCCAGCGGGCCACAGCGGCTTTAAAGTCAAGGCCGTCCAGGGCTAGATGTACGTGGGCGTCGACGAGGCCGGGCAAGAGGGTTAAATGAGGGAGATATAACTGCTGGGAACCGTCAGGGCTATAGGAAGCTCGGGGTACCACCCGGTCTATACGGCCCTGCCGGAGGCAGACTACCATCCGGGAACTAAGCGCCGGACTTTCACCATCCCAGAGATAATCGGGCAAGAGATCCAGGCTGGTTTGAGGAGTCAGGCGCAACACCTTCACCTTTTCCACCTCCAGACAGCCAATATGCTACACCTTTACCCGGGGGAAAGCAAGATAGGACCAATCCCCGGCCGGGCCGGCTGGCAGTCTCCTTTAGGGCGTAAGGATTGCTCCGTGTCGGGATATTTGGGGGGTTAAGGTGGCCCGTAGCCAGGTATAACCCTGCTGTTAACGAAACATTAACCTGCACCTAATGGATAGTTAACAGAAGGATTATATAATTTTTAAGGGGTAGTCTATAACCCGCTGCAAGTGAAAACAGGGGGAAGGGTAAGAGCAGAGATGAACCGTGGAAAGGCGGGCCGGAGTTTGGCTCGACGGGTGACGGTTATCTTGGGTATCCTGGTGGCGGGGCTCCTATTGATTGCGGTGGCCTGCGGCCCCCGGGGCGAGGCCCGCCGGAATGAGCACGGCGGAAAACCTGCTGCGTACCTTATCGGGGTGGGGGCTTCTTTCCCTTATCCCCTTTACAGCAAATGGATTGAGGAATACAGGAAGCTCAACCCCAACGTAAATATCGATTATCAGTCCATAGGCAGTAGCGGCGGTATCAATAATATATTAAAGGGAACGGTAGACTTTGCCGGTAGCGATGCACCTATGAAGGATGAGCAACTCTCCCAGGCCCGGAGCCCGATTTTCCATATTCCTTCCGTAGCAGGGGCCGTAGCCATTACCTACAACCTTCCTGGGGTGGACAAGGGTCTGAAATTAAGCCCGCAGGTGCTGGCTGATATTTTCTTGGGCAACATCACTAAGTGGCGCGACGAGCGGCTTGTTTCCCTCAATCCCGACCTTAACCTGCCCGATCTGGATATTGCGGTCGTTCACCGCTCCGACGGCAGCGGTACTACGAATATTTTCACCGATTACTTGAGCAAGGTTAGCCCTGTGTGGGCAGAAAGGGTTGGTACCGGTACTGCGGTGGAGTGGCCCACAGGCATCGGCGGCAAGGGCAATGAGGGAGTGTCAGGTACGATTAAACAGATTCCTGGCTCCATCGGGTATGTGGAGATGGCCTATGCCGCCCAGAATGGCCTCCCCCGGGCCTTAATTCAAAACAGAGCCGGCAGGTTTGTGGAACCCACCCTGAAGGCCACTACGGCGGCGGCAGCCGGTGCGGCTGCCCACATGCCGGAAGATATGCGGGTTTCCCTCACCGATGCCCCAGGGGAGGGCTCCTATCCCATTGCAGGGTATACTTACCTGCTGGTCTATCGGGACCAGCAGAATAAAAGGAGGGGCGAAGCCCTGGCCGAGTTTTTGTGGTGGGCCCTCCATGAGGGTCAGCAATATGCCCGGGAGATGTTTTATGCCCCTCTTCCCGACAACGTAGTTAAAATGGCCGAAGCCAAGATTAGAGAGATTAATTATAAAGGACAACGCTTTATCGAGTAGGCGGAGCAGGGTGGTGTAATCCCTCGAGTTATCCCCACCTTCGGCGGGAGAGGCGTGCCTTAGTTTAAAAGCGGGACTAAACCTGAGGGACGGTCAAACTGCAAAAGGGGGATACGTTGGGGAAATTGCTGGTATGCGAGGCCCCCGGCGAAGTTTTTTGTGCTGTTGTGAGCTAATATTAAGACCTTGAATAGCGGCAATGCCGGCTTGGTTGGAGGTTATAAAATGGTCGGTAAGGCGGGTCGGGGAAAAATCAAAGACACCCTCTTTGCCGGTATTAGCGGCCTGGCGGCCCTAAGTATTGTTTTCATTATAATTGTAATGCTTTATGAACTAATCGAAGGAGCGGGGCCGGCCCTGGCCCGTTTCGGCTGGGATTTTTTAACCGGGACCCGGTGGGACCCGGTCCATGAAAAATTCGGCGCCTGGCCTTTGATTTACGGGACCCTGGTTTCTTCCTTTATTGCCCTTTGCCTGGCCGTGCCCCTGAGTTTGGGCATAGCTATCTACTTGGCCGAGTTGGCCCCTTCGTGGCTCCGCGATCCCCTGGCTTTCCTAGTGGAATTGCTGGCCGCTATTCCCAGTGTAGTCTACGGGCTGTGGGGCCTTTTTGTATTGGTGCCCTGGCTGCGCACCAGCGTGCAGCCTTTTCTGGGAAATACTCTGGGCTTCCTACCTTTATTTCAGGGGCCGCCTTTGGGGATGGGCATGCTGGCGGCAGGGCTGGTTTTGGCCATTATGATTTTGCCTATCATCACCTCCCTGTCTCGCGAAGTTCTCTTGGCAGTTCCCCTCTCCCAGAGGGAAGCAATGCTTGCCCTCGGGGCCACCCGGTGGGAAGCCATAAGGATGGCCGTTCTACCCTATGGCCGGTCCGGCATCATAGGGGCCATTATCTTAGGTCTGGGTCGAGCCCTGGGAGAAACCATGGCCGTTACCATGGTCATAGGTAATCGGCCTCAGGTATCTCCGTCCCTCTTCCATCCGGGCCAGACCATCGCCAGCGTTATAGCCAATGAGTTTACCGAGGGCTTTAACGAGTTGCACCTTTCGGCCCTGTTAGCTTCTGCACTGCTGTTGTTCGTTATTACCCTGCTGGTAAATGTTTTGGCCAGGTTGCTGGTCTGGCGGATGAACAAAGTTACCCAGGGAGTGAGCCGGGAGTAATGGTGGCCCGCAAGGTCAAGCGCAAGCTATGGAACAGGTTTATGTTGACCCTAACGGTGGTGGCTACCGCCGTCGCCCTCGTCCCGCTGGGTAGCATCCTCTATTACGTGGCGGTGAGGGGTTTGCCGGCCCTAAATTTAGATTTCTTCACCAAACTGCCTGCTGCCGTAGGTGAACCGGGTGGGGGACTGGCGAATGCCATTCTGGGGACCATTATCCTTGTTTTGCTGGCCGGGGCCATGGCCGTTCCCCTGGGGATTCTGACGGGGATTTACCTGGCCGAATTTGGCAGGGGGCGCTTGGCCTGGACGGTGCGCTTCCTGTGCGATGTCCTTACCGGCGTGCCTTCTATTATTGTAGGTATTGTGGTGTACAGTACGGTGGTTTTGACCATGAAGCGCTTTTCGGCGCTGGCCGGTGGAATAGCCCTGGCCGTTATCATGTTGCCCATGGTGGCCCGGACAACGGAAGAGATTTTGAGGTTGGTACCTCAGAGCTTGCGGGAGGCTTCTCTGGCCCTGGGGGCTACGCGGGCCAGGACCGTGAGGAGTGTAGTGCTCCGGAGTGCCATGGGGGGTATTATTACCGGGGTGATGCTGGCTACTGCCCGGATTGCTGGGGAAACGGCACCTCTCCTTTTCACCGCCCTCAACAGCCGGTATTGGCCGGGAGGCCTTACGGATCACATAGCTTCTTTACCGGTTTATATTTTTACCTATTCTACGACGCCCTACGAAGAACTCCACCGTCTGGCCTGGGGCGCGGCCTTGGTGTTGGTGGTCATGGTGCTGGCCACCAGCATAGCGGCCCGGATGGCTGCCCGGCGGCTAAACGGAGGTCGGTGAGGTTTGGCAGTTAAGATTCAGGTAGAGGGTTTAAGTGCTTGGTACGGTGCCAAAGAAGTAGTAAAGGGTGTAAACCTTGCCATTGAGAGCCACCGGGTTACGGCCATTATCGGGCCTTCGGGCTGTGGCAAGTCCACCTTGATCCGGTGTCTGAACCGTCTCCACGAGTTGATTCCCGGAGCCAGGGTGAGGGGAAAGGTTCTGGTGGACGGGCGTGACCTGTACGCCCCTGGTACAGATCCTACCGAAGTACGCCACAAGATTGGCATGGTGTTCCAGAAGCCCAATCCCTTTCCTACCATGTCTATCTTCGATAATGTGGCCGTGGGCCTGCGCCTTCACGGGCTGAAGCCGGGTCAGACCTTGGAAGGGGTAGTGGAAAGAAGTTTGCGCATGGCGGCCCTGTGGGAGGAAGTGGCCGATCGCCTCTATACCTCGGGGGCCAGCCTCTCGGGTGGACAGCAGCAAAGGCTGTGCATTGCCAGGGCCCTGGCCGTGGAACCGGAAGTGCTGCTCATGGACGAACCCTGTTCAGCCCTGGATCCGGCTGCCACGTTGAAGATCGAGGATCTCATCCTGCAACTTAAGGAAAATTATACCATCGTTATCGTGACTCACAGTATGCAGCAGGCGGCCAGGGTGGCCGATTATACGGCCTTTCTCCTGGATGGGGAACTGGTGGAGTTCGGTCCCACCGCCGAAATCTTTACCCGTCCCAAAGACAAGCGAACCGAAGATTACATTACCGGGCGCTTCGGCTAGACCTTCCTGCATCTGACTGCGGCGTAGGTTCGGCCCGGCCTTGTTTCCTTTGCTTTGGGGGCCTAGCCCGGTGGGGGGGACGTGCCGGTCCGGCCCCCATTCAGGTAGCGGCCGGCGGCCTGCCCCTAAAGGGCTCTCCCCACCTTTGGGCAGGTTTTCATTACCGCGGCCCGGGTACAAGCCGGCCTGCCCCTTCTGGCGTATCCCCTGCTTTGGTGAGGGTGATTTAGCTCGTAAGCGAGCGACGTGGCCTGAGCGGAAGACAATCTCTGGCGAAATTGAGGACGGAGGCGGGACCGAGGCCCGAAAGAGGCCTGCGGCCGGCTCCTGAGGCACAGAAGCGGAATGAGCCGGGAAACCCGGCGGAGGCCGAAAATGGAGCATCAATATTGGTCCGCGAGGTTATTGGTGCGAGGGGGGCTAAATCACGCCCGGCTAAAAGTGGGGATGCGCCAGCTGACCTTAACCTTGAGATTTATCGAAAGTTGCGGTAAAATAGTCGTGGAGGGGTAGAAGGGAGAGGGCCGGTGCTATTCCCGGAGGTAGCCGTTCTTCTCAGGAGATTGCGCCGACACAGCGCATCTACTTACCAGCACTGTTACAATGTAAGTAATCTTTGCCGGGCTTTGGGCATCGGCCTGGGACTCCATGGCCAGGAAGTAGCCTCCATTGCCCTGGCCGGGCTTCTTCACGACATCGGTAAAATGAGGATACGCCCCTCTATTTTACACAAAGCCGCCCGGCTAACCCCCCAGGAATGGGAAATTATGCGGCGGCACCCCGATTTCGGTGTCGAGATCGTATCTACCAGGGCGAGGCTGCAGGTTCTTTGTCCCCTGATAACTTACCACCACGAGCGGTGGGATGGTAAGGGGTACCACGGCCTGGGGGGAGAGGAAATTCCCTTAGGAGCCAGGATTATTGCCCTGGCGGATGCCTTTGATGCCATGACCTCTTCCCGGGCTTATAAGTACTCTAAAGACTTGCGGGACGGCATCCGAGAACTGGAGGAAGGTGCGGGCACCCAATTCGATCCGCGGCTGGTCAAGGTCTTCTTTGAGATAATGCCCGAGATACTCAAAAGAAATAGCCACCAGGCCTGTTAGCCGGTGGCTTTTTTATGGCCGTCGGGAAGGGTAAAAGGATATGGCTTTAATTGAAGAACTCCAACAAGAAGCGAGCAGGTTAGGGTTGAGGCTTGGAGCTGTTCCGGCGACAACGGTTTTCAGGCGCGGCCTCGACGCGTTGCGACACAGGGAAAAAGAAAAATGGGAAACGCCCTTTGTCGGGAGCAGCATCGAAGCACGGTGCCGCCCCGACGTGCTTTTTCCCGGGGCGCAGACGGTGATAGTCGTTGCCCATCCCTGGTATTTTCCGGCTGGGCGGCCTCCGGGGCCAGGAGAGGGCCTGGTGGCCATGAGCTGTCGGGGAGAAGATTATCACCGGGTGCTGGAGCGCCTTCTGGAGCCCTTGGCGGAGTGGTTGAAGGAGCGGGGAGCGGCCTGGGCGGTTGTTCAGGTGGATAAAGGGCCCCTTATCGAGCGGGAAGCGGCTTTTGTGGCCGGGCTGGGCTACTACGGTTACAATTGCTCTCTAATGGTGCCCGGCATGGGATCCCGGGTGGCCCTGGGATTGATTATTACGGACCTCAAGCTGGAGGCCACCCCGCCTCTCAAGGAGTTAAAGTGCCGGGAGTGCGGCCGCTGTCTACGCGCGTGCCCCACGGGAGCCCTGGTGGCGCCCTATACACTGCATCCCGGGCGCTGTCTTTCTTACCTCACTCAGAAGCGAGGCTTCCTCCCCCCGAGTCTGCGGCCGTACCTGGGGCAGAGGCTTTTCGGGTGTGATGTTTGCCAGGACGTCTGCCCAGAAAATGAAGGGTTAACCTTAGTCGGCACACCCTTTATCCATCCGGGGTTGGTCCGGGTTTTGACCATGGATGGCCGCCGATTCCGGGAACTTTTCGGGTCCACGGCCCTGGCTTGGCGGGGGAAATCCCTCTTGCAGCGCAATGCTGTCATTGCCCTGGCTAATACCGGGTATAAGGGAGAGGAGGCCATCAAGGCATTGCAGAAGCTCCTCTCTGGTCCTTCTCCCGTCCTGCGTGGTCATGCGGCCTGGGCCCTGGGGAAGCTGGGGTTGCCCGAAGGACGCCGAGCGCTGGAAACGGCCTACGAGAGGGAACAGGACCCCTTTGTCAGAGAGGAAGTAGAGAGGGCTTTGGCCGGCGAAGGGTAAAGGGAAGCCCTTGGCCCGCGTGCGGGGAGGCCAAGGGCTTCCCTGCTTCCGAAGGCTCACCCTTTACTTCAAAAACCTGAAGGCTTCCGGATCGGCCACAAAAGCTTCGTATAGGGACTTGTTCTTGACGGCAGCCGTAGGTTGGAGGAGATTGGGGGCAGCCATGAGTTTAAGGGCCACCGAATTTTGGTAGTGGGAATTCTTAACGAACTCTCCTTTGGCCCCCTGGCCCTGGATGTAATAATAGGCTGCACCGCGCTTATCCCGGAAGGGGCCGTAAAGGGACGAAAAATTGCTCTCCACCAAGTTGGCCATGACCAGGGAGGTATTCCCAGGGTTGATGGTTACATGACCGTAACCAGGGGGGATGTAAACCTTGTCCCCCTTCTTGGCCTCCACGGCAATAATCTCTTCCACGTCGCCGCTGCGGTTGTTCTTTTGCAGCAGGTAAAGGGCTTCTCCCTCCAGGACCTCGTAATATTCGGGGTATGTCTCGGAAGAGTGAGGCTTGAGGGGATGGAAATGGCCCACGGTCTTGATGTACTCTCCTTCGATGGTTCCCGGTAAAATAACCGTTATGTCGTAACGTATATCATTCTTGTCAAAGATTTCCTTGTCCTGGGCGAAGCATACCCCCCGGTACATATAGTAAAGGGGGCGGTCGCTGGGTGTCACGCTGGGGGCATAGAGGACCGGCAGGGCATCTTCCAACCGGCGGACGTCCGGCTCGGGGGCGATAATGCCAGGGCCGAATTCCAGTAGTCCGTCACTCTTAAAGGAAAAATCTTTACCCGCCAACATGGAGGAAACCTCCCCTAATAATATCGGCTCCATTATACCTCAGAATGCCTTTCGCTACCATACATTTCCCGGAAAACTCTAGTTATAATGCTCTTCTCTTCTTCGTTAAAGAGCCGGGTAACACAGAATTCCACTACGGTAGTAATAGAACCATCGGGCAGCTGGTAAATTTCGGATTTAACAACTCTCCCGTAGCCCAATACTTCTTCGCTCTTATTGACGATGAAAGCCTCTAAACCTACGGGATGGGCTAGCTTATGTCCCTGGCGGAAAAACCCCAGGATGATATTACCGCAGCTCCGCTTCCACAAGAGCAGGTTTTCGCCGTCGCCTTTTTTCTCCCCCGGTTCCTGGGGCAGCTCATCTACCGGCAGGCGTATAAGCCAGGTAAACTCATACTTATAGCCCACGTCCATCCCCCGCACATTATTGTTTGAGTCCCTGACTATAATAATTCGATTTTTTCTGGTGCTTTCCTCTCGCAGAAGCCCTGTTATATATTTCCCAGTTTATCGGCTTAAACATTTTCCTCCAGCCGGCGGATTGGGGGGGCGCGTCCAGGTCTCCGGCAGCCAGATAACCCCCACCTCCGTTGGGGCGGGGGTTATCTTACCCTCCTCGAGGGGGACAGGGTTGCAACGGCCTCGGGAATTCCTTTGAAGAGAAACCAGGCTCCCTATTTCTCCCGGGGGTCAAAGACCAGCTTCACCGGCAGATAGGAGCCTCCCGGCGGCACCAATACTATTTCGGCGGCCTGTTTGGCCTTTAACCTTCCCAGGTAAACGGGCTGGCCTCCCTGCCTTACGAATCCCTCGCGCGGTACATTAACGAGGCGGCCGTCCACGAGCACCGTTCCAGCGAAGAGACCGGACACCGGCACCAGGAAGGCTTCGGTATCCTGCTGAGGCACAACCCGTATTCGGTAGACCGCCCCATAATTGCCCTTCAATGAGGGCGCGGAAGCGCCGGGCTTCAGCGAGGGCAGGAATTGATCTGTTATGCCGTCAGCCAGGCGTAATTCTCCTGTCTCCTGGCCGGATAAGGAAAGCTCCACCTCTATGTCGGCAGGCCCGAAGGTGCCCCGGGCGTGAACGCCGTCAGCTGGAAGATAAGGAAGCCGGGAGTATTCCCTTAAGACTTTCTGGGAGGCTAACGCGGCTACAAAGAGGATGTCCACCTTACCTGTGGCCTTGACGTCCAGAATGCCGTGGAGAACCTGGTGACGGCAGGCGGAAGGCTGGATGCGATTTAACACCGCCGCCTCGCCGGGTTTAAGGGTAAGGGTGCGAGGTTGAGCTTCCATAAAGTATTGGGCCAGGGCTTGTCGGGCCACCAGAAAGACGTTGGTGGAGGGGCCGCCGTATCCCTCGCGCTCCACGGTCAGCTCTACTTCTTCGCGGCTGCGGTTCACGGCCAGTACATAAACCTTAAAGGTTTCGGGGTGTTCGATGGCGTGCCAGAAGTAGAGCCGCGCCCTTTCTTCCACCTCGTCTTGGTAGAGAATTCCCGGCTCCTTTATGTACTCGGGGCTGTTGCTAAAAAGAAGAGGAGGACCGGTGCGCCGGACGGGGGGTTCGTAGGTTAAGGTGGGAGATAGTTCCCCTCCGGCCCAAAGGTCGCCGGGCTGAGGATTGGCCGGGTCGGGTAGGACATGGATCAGCCGCGATAAGGGTTTGCTCCAGCTGCCGCGAGCATCCTTAACCTGCAGGGTAACGGTGTAACTTCCGGGTTGGGAGAAGATATCCTGGCGCCCCTCCCACCTCTCCTCCGCGATGGGGTCGCCCTCCGGGTCCTCGGCTTTGACGGTGTAGCGAACGGGTTGCCCGGCGTACACCGGCTGGGATACTACGAAATGGGCCAGTGGCGGCCGGTTGGAACTGCCCAGAAGATAGGCGTTTCCTTCTGCCCACCGGGCGTAGGGCACCTCAAAGACGCGGTGGAAAAATACGGCCGGTACGAACAGGATGCCCCGCGCCTCTTGTACCGGAACGGGCAGGATCTGGGTTTCGGTCTCCTCACCCTCCAGGACAACCGTCCTGCTTCCCGGGTGGGTGACCGCGTGTCTGCCGCCCAGGATAACCTTTATGGTATCCGGCTCTCCTGCCTCCCAGTGCACTTCGCCTCCTAAAAGCTTGGCCAGCGGCCGGAGGGGAACCATAATGTAGTCGCCGTGGAAGAAGGGCGGGGCGGGCAGTTTTTCTGGCCGTCCGTCCACCCATATTTCCTCTGTGGAGGCGGAAAAGATAATCTGGCCGGACCCGGCCCAGGCCGGCAAAGGGAGTCCCGCGGTCAAAACTAGGATGAGGAATAATAGCGCGGGTGCCAGGAAAGGTTGCGAGGAGCGAAAACGCGGTCTGACTTCGGCTGTCCTCAAGTTCCATCAGCTCCTTAAATCGGCAAGGTTAACGGTAAGCCGGCAACCTTCCTTAAATCTACCCGATGAGGTCGGTAGGGGGGAATTCCCCCAAGGCCTCGGGTGGTCGCCTGAGGAGGGATTTATGAAGATTAATAACCGTTCTCTCTATAATTGGCTTGTTTTCTCCTTCATCCCGGGGAGTTGGGGGCCACCTTTTTCCCTTTGCATGATTTTTGGGAGTCCACCTATGAGCCGGCAGGAAACTGCCCGCGGGTGTGGAACTAATAAAACCAGAAGTCGAACGTCTGAGATTGGTTAGTGGTGGAGGGCCGAAGGTGTACTGGAATCCGAAATACGAGTGTTTATCCGCCGAAGAGTTGCAGCAGTTGCAGCTGGAGAGGCTAAAGGCAACGGTGGAGAGGGCCTTTCTTAACGTCCCCCACTACCGGCGGGCTTTTCAAGCCAAGGGCTTGGAGCCTGGAGATATCAGGACTCTGGAGGATTTGCGCAAGCTCCCCTTTACTACTAAGGATGATTTGCGGGAAAACTATCCCTTTGGCATGTTTGCCGTGCCCATGAGCGAAATCGTCCGCATCCATTCTTCTTCCGGGACTACGGGAAAGCCCACCGTGGTGGGCTATACCCGGAGGGATATTGATGTGTGGGCGGAGCTCATGGCCCGGGCCTTGGTGTGCGGCGGTGCCACCCGCAACGACATTATCCATAATGCCTACGGATACGGCCTGTTTACCGGCGGTCTGGGTGTGCATTACGGCGCCGAACGCCTGGGTGCTTCGGTCATACCCATATCGGGCGGCAACACTAAACGCCAGGTTATGATTATGCGAGATTTTGGCAGCACCATTTTAACCTGCACTCCTTCCTATGCCCTTCATATTGCCGAGGTCATAGGGGAAATGGGGATAGATCCCGCGGAACTCAAGCTGAAGGCCGGAATTTTCGGGGCCGAACCCTGGTCGGAGAGTATGCGGCGGGAAATCGAAAGGCGGCTGGGGATCAGTGCAGTCGATATCTACGGGCTTAGCGAAGTAATCGGGCCCGGGGTGGCCATCGAATGCCAGGAGAAGAACGGGCTGCACATCTTCGGCGATCACTTCTTAGCCGAAGTAATCGACCCGGCCACCGGGGAACCCCTGGGCCCCGGCCAGGTGGGGGAACTGGTCCTGACCTCCCTCACCAAGGAGGCTTTACCCGTCATCCGTTACCGCACCAGGGATGTGACTGCCCTTTTACCGGGGGACTGCCCTTGTGGGCGAACGGGGGTACGCATCGCCCGCATTACCGGCCGCACTGACGATATGCTCATCATCCGCGGGGTGAATGTTTTCCCCTCCCAGGTGGAAAGCGTACTGCTGGAGATAGGGGGAACGGAGCCCCATTACCAGCTCATCGTGGACCGGGAGGGCAGCCTGGATACCCTGGAAGTCCAGGTGGAAGTTTCCGAAAGCCTGTTTTCCGATGAAGTACGCCGGCTGGAGGACCTGGAACACCGGCTCCGCCAGGAGCTGGAGAGCACCCTGGGCATCAGCGTTAAGGTTACCCTGGTGGAACCTAAAACCATTGCTCGCAGCGAAGGGAAGGCCAAACGGGTCATCGATAGGCGAAAACTTTAGGGGGGCCGGAGATGAAAATCAAACAACTGTCCGTATTCCTGGAGAACAAATCGGGACGCCTGGCCGCCGTCACCAGGCTGCTGGCTTCCAAGGGCATTAACATTCGGGCCCTATCTATTGCCGATACGTCGGATTTCGGCATCCTGCGCCTCATTGTAAACGATCCTCAGGCCGCTTACCGGACCTTGAGGGAGGGGGGCTTCACGGTAAGTTTGACTGAGGTTCTGGGGGTAGAGATGCCGGACCGTCCCGGCGGGCTGAGCAGTGTTCTGACCCACCTGGAGGAAGCGGGTATCAATATTGAGTACTTGTACGCCTTTCTCGGCAAAGGCGAAAACGGCGCCCTGGTAATCTTCCGCGTAGAAGATCTGGATAAGGCCATTGAGATCTTATCGGCCAAGGGTGTTAAACTGGTAAGCGCCGAAAATGTCTACGCATTATAAAAGCAAATTGGAGACGGGAGTGATGGGCCTTATGGTCAAGTCTTACCCTGCCTGCCGGGAAGCCATCCTGGATATCAAACCCTATGTTCCGGGCAAGCCCATTGAAGAAGTGCAGCGAGAGCTGGGCATTAAGGACGTGATCAAGCTGGCCTCCAACGAAAACCCTTTGGGCCCTTCGCCCGATGCGGTTATGGCCCTGCGGGAGGCTGCCGAAAAGATCTACCTTTACCCGGACGGCAGCTGTTATTACCTGAAGCAAGCCCTGGCGGCCAAGCTGGAGGTATCGGAGGAGCAGCTCATTATAGGTAACGGCACCGATGAAATCCTCAAAATGCTGGGCGAAGCCTTTGTAGATCCCGGGGACGAAGTTATAGTAGGCGATCCCACCTTTTCCGAATATGAATTTGCGGCCCAGGTGATGGGAGGGAGGGCGGTGAAGGTTCCCTGCCGGGATTTCCGCCTTGACCTGGAAGCCATGGCAGGGGCCGTTGGCCCGCGGACCCGCCTGGTTTTCCTTTGCAACCCCAACAATCCTACCGGAACCATTGTATCGCAGGAAGAAGTGGATGTGTTTCTGAACCGTGTGCCCTCCCATGTACTGGTAGTACTGGATGAGGCCTACTACGAATATGTGACCTCGCCTGCCTATCCCGATAGCCTGGCCTACGTACGGGACGGGCGGCCCAACGTCATCGTCCTGCGGACCTTTTCCAAGATTTACGGCCTGGCGGGCCTGCGGGTGGGGTATGGCATCGCTCACCCGGAAGTTATTAAGGCTTTGAACCGCGTTAGGGAGCCCTTTAATGTTAATTCTCTGGCCCAGGTAGCGGCCAGGGCCGCCCTCCAGGATGAGTATCATGTGGGCAAGAGCAGGGAGGTCAACAACGAAGGCAAGGAATTCCTCTATGAGCAATTCCGGGCCTTAGGCCTCAAATATGTACCCACGGAATCCAACTTCATTTTTGTGGATATTGGCCGCGATAGCCGGGAGGTTTTTAAGAAAATGCTCGCCAAAGGGGTTATCGTCCGTACCGGAGATATTTTTGGATACCCAACCTTCCTCCGTATTACCATCGGTACCCGCCGGCAGAACCAACGATTGATTGACGCCCTGCGGGAGGTTTTGTCCGAGGTGCCTTAAAAAATTAGTAATATATCCCTCCTTTCACGGATATGAATGAAATAGCAGAAGCAGGAAGGAGGGATTTCTTTGCGGGGAAAGGTTCAAGCTTTGGCGGCGGGCCTCCTCTGTGCCTTTCTGGCGGCTTTATCTAGTGGTTGCGGCTTATCTAAAGACACGGCTGACCAACCGGATTCCCAGGTTCAGTTGCAAACACCCCAGGAAGAGCTCGGCCAGCCGGAAAGCCCTCAGGTGACGGAAAACCAGGACACCGTCAAGGTAGTACTTTATTTTAGCGATCCCACGGGGCAGAAGCTGGTGGCCGAGGAACGCCTCATTCCTAAAGTGGAAGGAATTGCTCGGGCCACGGTAGAGGAATTGATCAAGGGACCGGCGCCGGGTTCTCAACTCCTGCCTACCATTCCTGAAGGGACCGTCCTTAAAGATATCAACATCCGGCCCGACGGCCTGGCCAGGGTGGATTTCAGCAAGGAGCTGGTGGAAAACCACAGTGGGGGTTCCTTGGGGGAGAGCCTGACGGTTTATTCCATCGTCAACACTTTGACCCAGTTTCCTACGGTGAAACAAGTGCAAATCCTGGTGGAGGGACAGTACGTAGAGACCATCGCCGGCCACCTGGATGTATCTTCGGCTATGACCCGCAATGAGGCCATAATTAAGACAGATTAATTTAAAGGGCGTATGCCTTGCCAAAGGAATAGGGGAATATCTGGAAAGAGTGCCCAGGCACTCTTTTTTCTTTTGACATAAATTTTGGTGGGGGAAGGAAAGTCGACATAAATAGCGAATTAGTTTGGTGTTGCCAGTTTTGCCAGAAAGGGGAGAGGGGAGTGGTTGTACGGGGGCGGAGCAGGGGAGGCTGCCGCCAGCCGGTCAGATTAGGTTGGAAGCACCTTTTGACGTGGAGTCTATTCTTTCTGCTGGTGGCCGGTGTTTTCGCCGGGGGGCCGGCTTCAGCAGCCACCCGTACCGTCAAATTGTACTTTAACGGAACGCTACTTAATCCGGCCGTGGCGCCTTATGTCGACACCGCCGGCCGGACCATGGTACCCATCCGCATAATCATGGAGGCCATGAAGGCCAAGGTTGGCTGGGTGGCCGGCGAACAAAAGGTCCGAATTGAATACGGTAATACAGTTTTGGAGATGTGGATAGGTAAGAAGACGGCCAGGCTGGACGGCCGGACCTTGGCCATGGACACGGCGCCGGTGCTTCACCAGGGTACCACCATGGTGCCGGTGCGGGTTATTGCAGAGAATTTCGGCGCCCAGGTGGATTGGGATGCCTCTTCTTCGAGTGTGCGGATCTGGCTGCCGGAACAGACGAGCGTGAAGCAAGTGCGAGTACGGGGAAGTTACGTGAATATCCGTCCCGGTCCGAGTACAGCCTACGATCCTCCTCTACTTACCGTTAAAGAAGGCACGGTGCTCCCCGTTTTGGGTAAGGTTCCCGGCTGGTATCAAGTCCAGCTCTCCGACGGGGGACGCGGCTGGATCAGCGCCGACTGGGTGGAACCCGTGGGTACTCCACCGCCCTCGGACGGAGGGAGCGGAGGACAAGAGGAAAAGCCGACGAGTTACGTTGCCGTAGTAGGCTCCAAACCGGTGGCCGTTTTGGCCGGGCCTGGGCCCATTTACCGCCAGGTCGCCACGGCTCCGGCGGGTTCTCAACTGCGGGTGGTAGAAGAGCAGCAGGGCTGGATACAAGTACAGCTGGAGACAGGCCTGAAGGGCTGGGTACCGGCCAGTCTGGTTACCCTTAAGCCTTGGGAAGGTGATAAAGGAGAAGAGGAGGGCGACGGAGGGTCTCTCCGCATCACCGGGGTAGAAGTAAAGACAACAGCGGAGGGATTGCAGCTGTGGGTTCAGGGGACCCAGGCCTTCACCTACAAGACCCTGCGGCTGTATAACCCTGAAAGACTGGTATGGGATATTCCGGGCGCCGTGCTGGACGTGCCTCTTGATGAGCGCGAGGTCCCCGTGGGGGCGAAGGGTGTGGCCCGGATAAGAATGAGCCAGTTTACCTCCGATACGGTGCGGGTAGTAGCCGATCTAACTACTTCTTTGAAGTTTTCGGTAGGAGAGGCGCCGCAAGGCAAAGGAAGGCTGTTTTTCCTGGAGCAACCTTCCTTGAAGAATGCCGTGATCGTTCTAGACCCCGGCCACGGTACCGACCCTGAGGGGCGGGATCCGGGGGCCATCGGGCCGGGGGGCACTCAAGAAAAGGACATCAACCTGGCCATCGCCCTAAAGCTTGCCGATCTCTTAAGGTCGGAGGGAGCCAAAGTATACCTCACGCGCGAAGGCGAATCAACTCCCTACAGGCTGGCCGAACGGGCTTTTTACGCCAACGACCTCGGAGCGGACGTCTTCTTGAGCATCCACTCCAATGCCTCTGTCAGTTCCGAGGTAGGAGGGACTTCCACCTATGTTTATGCTCCACCCGGTACGGAACTCGGCCAGCAGAGGGAGGAACGGCTGCGCCTGGGCCGCAGTATTCAAAATGCCCTGGTGGCTGCTCTGGGCCTCCGCGACATTGGGGTTTTGGAAGCTAATTTTTCCGTCCTGCGCAACACCAAAATGCCTTCGGCCCTGGTGGAAGTAGCCTTTATCTCTAACCCCCGGGAAGAGAAATTATTAAAGGACCCGGCTTTCCAAGCCAAGGCGGCGGCCGGCATCTTAGAAGGATTGAGGAGATACTTTAATTCATAACCCTTACCTGGAGCCATCTGCGCTGACGCGGAAATAAGAAAGGTGAAGGTATGAAGGGATTGGGGGAAAAAATTTTACCCCGGGAAAGGCATGAATTTGGTTGGGGTTGAGGGGGATTGGGTTTAAGGAATTAAAAAATTGACCCCAAAAAAGAGGATGACCCTCCTTCAGAGCGAATCTGTTAAGTAAGACCAAACCAACCAAACAAAGGAGGGTCATCCATGGCTATTATACCACAACAGAGGCTTTTTGGGTGGAGGGAAATCGAAAATTTAGGGGAGCTCGAACGACTTAGGCTAGTACTTGAATACATGCCGGACGAAGAATTGATGGTGGAACTGGAGAAGGAACGGGCGAATGGGCGGGATGACTATCCCATAAGGGCCGTATGGAACTCTGTACTGGCAGGGATAGTATACCAACATCCTTCGATAGAAAGTTTAAGGCGGGAACTTTGGCGTAATGCCCAATTACGAGAGCTATGCGGATTTGACCTAACGAAGGGAGAAAAAGCCGTACCGCCGTCATGGGTATACAGCCGGTTTTTGGGGAAACTGCTTAAGAAAGAAGAGAAGGTCGAAGAAATATTTTACCGGCTGGTAGAGGAGCTAAGGGAGGAACTACCGGGTTTTGGAGAAGTAGCGGCCATAGACGGCAAAGCCTTGGCGAGCTTAAGTCGTGGGAGGAAGAAGGAAAAAGTGGGGGAGCTTAGACCTGACGGTCGGCGGGAACAAGATGCAGACTGGGGGTGTAAGGTTTACCGGGGTAAGAGGGAAGACGGCAGCCAGTGGGAAAAAGTAGTGAAATGGTTTGGATTTCGGCTGCACCTAATAGTAGATGCCCTATACGAACTGCCTCTAGGGTTTAAAGTTACCAAGGCGTCGGCGAGCGAAGTAAAAGAGGCGCCCAAGCTTCTGGAGAGGGTAAAAGAGAAGGCACCGGGGACCTTTGAAAGGATTAAATATCTTACAGCAGACAAGGCCTACGACTCCACAGAACTAATCATCGAGCTATGGGAAGAGTATCAAATAAAGCCGGTCATAGACATAAGGAACCAATGGAAAGACGGGGAAGAAACTAAACTAATAGCGGGGCAGGAGAGCGTAGTATACGACTATAAGGGGAAAGTATACTGTTACTGTCCGGAGACGGGGATAAAGAGGGAGATGGCCTATGGAGGATTTGAGAAGGACCGGGAAACATTAAAATACCGCTGTCCGGCCAGGCATTATGGGTTAAGATGCAAGGGAATAGATAAATGTCCGGTTAAGAGCAGTATTCGGATACCCCTTAAGGAAGACCGGAGGGTGTTCACGCCGCTAGCACGTTCCAGCTACCGCTGGGAGGAACTTTACAAGAAGCGTACAGCGGTGGAGCGAGTAAACAGCCGATTAGACCAGAGTTTTGGTTTTGAGCAACACTTTATTCGAGGATTAAAGAAGATGAGTTTAACATGCGCTCTAGCGTTAGCGGTGATGCTGGCCATGGCGCTAGGGAGGATACGAGAAAAGAAAGGAGAAAACCTACGCAGTTTAGTAAAGGCAGCCTAAATTAAGTGGTAGATACTACCATAAAGGGTGGTAGAAGAAGTAATATACCCTTTTTGGGGTTATTTTACCAACGCTTGCCATCTCCTTAAGGCTTTTTATATTCCTGAGGCGCCTACCCTATTAATTATAGGGTTGCTTCTGTAAGATTATGTCAAGGCCTTCTAAAAAATCGGCCACAACGCAGATGCCTCACCTGGCAGCTTCCTTGTCAGCCTTTGTTTTCTCTGCTAGAATGGCTTAGGTGCACCGGTGAACGGGTGCTACGGACGGCAATACTTACATATATAGTAAAAGATTTAACACCAGTCGTCGTAGAAGGGGTGTATCTTACGAAGGAGATGAACAAGGGTGCTGCCAGAACAGCCGGTGGGTGTGTTTGATTCCGGGGTCGGCGGGTTAACTGTAGTCCGGGAAATAGTTCGCCAGCTTCCTGCAGAAACTATCATTTACTACGGTGACACGGCTCACGTACCGTACGGCTCCAAAAAGGTAGAGGAGCTGATAGCCTATGCCGATGCCATTGTGTCCTATCTGGTGGAGCAAGGGGTTAAAGCGATAGTTGATGCTTGCAATACTACTTCTGCTATAGCCTTAGACTATCTAAAAAATAAATATAGCGTCCCCATTATCGGGGTCATTGAACCCGGGGTCCGGGAAGCCCTGGCAGTGACCCGTAGCGGCCGTATCGGCGTGCTGGCCACGGAAGCTACCATTGCCAGTGGCATCCATGCCCGATTGCTTCAATCCCTGGAACCCCGCCTGAAGGTTTATCCCCAGGCGTGTCCCCGCCTGGTACCCCTGGTGGAAGCGGGGAGAGTGGAGGGGCCGGAGGCTCGCCAGGCGGTGGCCGAATATGTAGAGCCCCTGGTGAAGGAGGGTATCGATACGCTCCTTTTGGGGTGCACCCATTATCCCTTTTTAGCACCGGTAATCCATGAGGTGGCGGGAGAAGGGGTAACTTTAGTAGATCCGGCGGCGAGTACCGCCCGGGAACTGGGTGACCTCCTCGAGCGGCACGGTGGCCTGCGCTGTGTTCACGGCTCCCAGGCCCATACCTTTTTAGTGAGCGGTTCGGCAGAAAGTTTTCGCCAGGTGGCTCAAAAACTGGTGGGCTGGCCGGAGCTCAAGGCTGCGCGCCGCGTCAAGCTCCTGGACTGACCTGCAGGAGAAAGGTGATGAGGGGGCATGATTAGAAGGGACGGCCGGGGAGCCCGGGAACTGCGACCGGTGAACATCGAACCCGGCTACCTCAAATACGCAGAGGGTTCGGCTCTAATCACCCTGGGAGAAACCTGGGTTTTGTGCAGTGCCAGCGTAGAAGAAAAAGTGCCGCCCTTCCTAAAGGGTTCGGGAAGGGGATGGATAACAGCCGAATATTCCCTCCTGCCCCGGTCCACTAAGGAAAGGACGGTCCGCGAAGCGGCCAAGGGGAGGGTTAGCGGCCGGACCCATGAAATCCAGCGCCTCATCGGCCGCGCCCTTCGAAGTGTGGTCGACCTAGGCCTTTTAGGGGAGAGGACCATTTGGGTGGACTGCGATGTGCTTCAAGCCGATGGGGGCACCAGGACCGCGGCCATTACCGGGGGATTTGTGGCCTTGGTGGGGGCCCTGCATGGGCTCCAAGAAGCCGGCGTAATTCCCCACCTGCCGGTCCGGGATTTTCTGGCCGCTACTAGTGTGGGCATAGTGGGAGGAGAGCTCCTTCTAGACCTGGCCTTTGAGGAGGATGCCATGGCCCAGGTGGATATGAACGTGGTCATGACCGGAGGCGGCCAGCTAGTGGAAGTCCAGGGCACGGCGGAAGGGAGTACCTTTTCCCGGGCCGAAATGGACGCCATGCTGGACCTGGCCTGGCTCGGAATCGGGGAGCTCATTCAGGCCCAGAAAAAGGCCCTGGGAGACTTAGCCCTAAAGGTGGTAGCGAGGGATGCAGAGGAAGCTGGTCCTAGCGACGCGCAACAGGGGTAAGGTTAGAGAGTTCGAGGAACTCCTCGCCCCCCTCCGGCTGGAGGTATATTCCCTGCTGGATTTTCCTGGCCTGTCCCTGCCTCCGGAAACAGGCCGCACCTTTGAAGAGAACGCCCTTTTTAAGGCCCGGTTAGTGTCCAGCTGGTTGGGGCTCTCGGCCTTGGGGGACGATTCGGGGCTGGAGGTGGAAGCTTTAGGTGGCGCGCCGGGACTCTATTCCTCGCGCTTTGCCGGCGAAGGGGCCGACGATGCCAGGAACAACGAGAAGCTCCTACGCCTCCTGGAACCCTACCCGGAGGAACTACGGCGGGCGCGCTTTTGCTGTGTGCTGGCCCTATGCACGGCCCAGGGCGATACCTATACGGGCAGGGGGTTTCTTGAAGGCTTTATTACCAGGGAACCCCGCGGCCGAGAGGGCTTCGGTTATGATCCCCTGTTTTTGCTCCCCGAATGGGGTAAGACCCTGGCGGAGCTGGGACCGGAAGTCAAGAACAACATCAGCCACCGGGCCCGGGCCGTGCGCGACCTTTGGCCTGTTCTGGTGAAGGTTTTTGAGGGCTGAGCTGTCCCCGTTTTTGATCCCAGGTCTCCTTGGCTTGCCCTTGGGAGACCTTCCGGGCCAAGCTAGACGCTGGGCTCAAGGCTCCGGCAGGCTTCCCGGCAAGTTAGGCTTCCTGCCTCAGTTGCCGGCCGCGGCCTATCCTTGGTCTCAAGCCTGCCTCCGTCTGTCGTGAAGCTTAAGCATGGCTACCCTTCGAGTTTAGTCGCTCACTTCCAAGCCCAAGTAGGCCTGCCCGGCAAAGAGACGGGATAGGATACGTAGGTTTTGATAGCGGTTGACGACTGTAGGTTTATGAAGTATAATTAATGTTGCCATGCGGGTGTAGCTCAATGGTAGAGCCCCAGCCTTCCAAGCTGGTTGCGTGGGTTCGATTCCCATCACCCGCTCCATACTTGCGATCATCTAGGGCGCCTGTAGCTCAGCTGGACAGAGCAGCGGCCTTCTAAGCCGCGGGCCGCAGGTTCGAATCCTGCCAGGCGCGCCATGTTAATGAATAAAAGTGTACGGCTACGTGGTGGGTGTAGCTCAGTTGGTTAGAGCACCAGGTTGTGGCCCTGGGGGTCATGGGTTCGAGTCCCTTCACCCACCCCAATTAGATAATTAGTGCTGGGGCGTAGCCAAGCGGTAAGGCAACGGACTTTGGATCCGTCATGCGTTGGTTCGAATCCAGCCGCCCCAGCCATATGTGCATGAGCCATTAGCTCAGTAGGTAGAGCACCTGACTTTTAATCAGGGTGTCGGAGGTTCGATTCCTCCATGGCTCACCAACAAGGGGAAAGGCGGGCGGAAGGCGTTGTGGCTATCGCCCGCCCTTTGTTTCTAGCAGGGTTCCGGGTTAAAAGGCCCGGACTTTTGTTGGAATGTTTTAGCCTTGCAGGGCGCCAACGCGATGCGTTCAAGTTTGGCACCGGTGTCGGGGGGACGCCTGCGCGGTCTCCCTTGACAGGTCCTGATCTTATCTGATACAATGCGGCTACGAAACGAGAGGCAAGACTTTTGTTCTTACCACCTCGGCTTAGGTTGCAGGACGGTCGGCCGAGGTATTATTGTAGTGGCCGATAATTTATACTTGGACGGCAGGAAAAGGTAAGCCGCGTAGCGAAATAATTCCGTAGGTTCCAGCATAATATGAACAAGTGTCGGACCTGAGGAGGAGCAGGGCATAAATGAAGGCAACGGTGGAAAAGCTAGAGAAGAACCGGGTAATCCTGGAAGTGGAGGTGGAAGCTCCCCGGCTGGAGCAGGCACTGGATAAGGCCTATCGGAAGCTGGTACGCCAGGTCAACATACCGGGCTTCCGCAGAGGGAAAGCACCCCGGTTTATCTTAGAGCGCTACATGGGCAAGGAGCCTCTTTACCATGAGGCTATGGATATAGTCATCCCTTCGGCCTACCGGGAAGCGGTAGAAGAAACCAAGATTGAGCCCATCGACCAACCGGAGGTAGAGATCGTCCAGGCAGAGGAAGGCCGGCCCCTTATTTTCAAAGCCACGGTTGACGTCAAACCCGAAGTCCAGCTCGGACAATACAAAGGGATTCCGGTAGAGCGGCCGGAGGTAAAAGTTACCGATGAAGATGTGGAGGCTTTTTTAAAGCGCCTGCAGGAGAGATTTGCCCAGCTTAAAGACGTAGAGGAAGGCTCCCTACAAGAGGGTGATACGGCGATAATAGACTTTAAAGGTGAAGTGGAAGGCCAAGATTATCCCGGCCTTAAAGGGGAAAACTACCCTCTAGAAATCGGTTCCGGTACTTTCATTCGGGGCTTTGAGGCCCAGTTGGTGGGAGCCAAGGTAGATGAAGAACGGGAAGTAAAGGTGACCTTCCCGGCAGACTATCACCGCCAAGAGCTGGCCGGTAAGGAAGCGGTTTTTGCCGTTAAAATACGGGGCATCAAACGGAAACAGCTCGCGCCCCTCGATGATGAGTTTGCCAAGGACGTCAGCGAGTACGAAACCCTGGAGGAACTCAAGGAGGATATCCGCGAACGCCTGAGGGAGGAGCAGGAGCAGAGGGCGGCAGCAGAAGTGCGCCGCCAAGTAATAGAAAAGGCGGTAGCAAATGCCGCTGTCGAATTACCCCCGGTGCTGGTAGAGAGGCGCATTGGCTATTTGATTAATGATATGGCTTGGCGCCTCCAGAGTCAGGGCGTCTCCCTGGAGCAGCTCATGGAACGGTCGGGGAAAACCTGGGAGCAGTTGAAGGAAGACCTGCGGCCTCAGGCCGAGAAGGACGTAAAAACAGATTTAGTCCTGGAAGCCATAGCCAAGGCCGAAG
This sequence comes from Thermanaeromonas sp. C210, assembly GCF_013167955.1. NCBI lineage: Bacteria > Bacillati > Bacillota > Clostridia > Neomoorellales > Neomoorellaceae > Thermanaeromonas > Thermanaeromonas sp. C210. The sequence goes on along the minus strand of NZ_BLWF01000002.1, from coordinate 121,022 downwards.
GCATGGAAGCTACGCAGGAGGATGTGGACCGGGAGATAGAGAAAATGGCCCAGCTCCTGCAGCAGCCAGTGGAAAAAGTCCGGGAGAGAATGGAAAATAATTTGGATGGGCTGCGATACGATATTATAATTAATAAGACCATCGAGTATCTAGTAAGCAACAGCATCCCTGCAGACGGAGGTGGGCCTGAAGATGTCCGTTCTGGTGCCGATAGTAGTGGAGCAGACCAATAGGGGCGAGCGAGCCTATGATATTTATTCCCGGTTGCTAAAGGACCGCATTATTTTCTTAGGTAGCCCTATAGATGATCATGTGGCCAATCTGGTTATTGCCCAGATGCTCTTTTTGGAGGCCGAGGACCCCGACAAGGATATTCACCTTTATATCAACAGTCCGGGGGGTTCTATTACGGCGGGCATGGCTATTTTCGATACCATGCAGTATATTAGGCCTGATGTGTCAACTATTTGCGTGGGGCTAGCCGCCAGCATGGGTGCTTTTCTCCTGGCGGCGGGGGCTAAGGGAAAACGCTATGCCTTGCCCCATAGCGAAATCATGATCCACCAGCCCATGGGAGGCACTCAGGGTCAGGCGGTGGATATTGAGATCCACGCCAAGCGTATTATGAAGATAAGGGACCAGCTGAACCAGATTCTGAGCGAGATCACGGGGAAACCCGTGGAGGTCATAGCGAGGGATACGGACCGGGACCATTTTATGTCGGCCTTGGAAGCCAAGGAGTACGGTCTTATTGATGAGGTAATCACCAGGCGCGTGCTGCTCGCCAAATAGGCACGACAGCGAGGTGAACTCTACATGTATAAGTATACCGACGATAAGGGACAACTGAAGTGTTCTTTCTGCGGCAAGCTGCAGGATCAGGTCAAGAAGCTGGTGGCGGGACCCGGGGTTTATATCTGTGACGAATGTATCGAGCTGTGCAATGAAATTATCGAAGAAGAACTGAATGAAGATCTAAGCCTGGAACTAGGAGAGATTCCCAAGCCCAAGGAGATAAGGGAAATTCTCGATGAGTATGTAATAGGGCAAGACCACGCCAAGAAGGCCCTGTCGGTGGCGGTGTACAACCACTATAAGAGGGTTAATCTGGGCCTAAAACTGGATGATGTAGAAATTCAGAAGAGCAATATTCTCATGATCGGGCCTACGGGAAGCGGTAAGACCCTCTTGGCCCAGACACTGGCTAAGATCCTCAACGTACCCTTTGCCATTGCCGACGCCACGTCCCTCACCGAGGCCGGCTATGTAGGTGAAGACGTAGAAAATATACTCCTGAAACTCATCCAGGCGGCCGACTACGATGTGGAGAAGGCAGAAAAGGGTATAGTTTATATCGACGAAATCGATAAGATCGCCCGCAAATCGGAAAACCCCTCCATTACCCGCGATGTTTCCGGGGAGGGCGTGCAGCAGGCTTTGCTAAAGATCCTGGAAGGGACGGTGGCCAGCGTGCCGCCCCAGGGGGGCCGCAAACACCCCCACCAGGAGTTCATCCAGATCGATACCACCAACATCTTGTTTATCTGCGGCGGGGCCTTTGAGGGTTTGGATAAGATCATCAAGAACCGCATTTCCAAGAAGACCATGGGCTTCGGAGCCCAAATTCAAGGGAAAAACGAAGTCAACATCGGCGAGATCCTGAAGCACGTAATGCCGATGGATCTCCTAAAATACGGTTTGATTCCGGAGTTCGTGGGCAGGCTGCCTATTATCGTTACCTTGGATGCCCTGGATGAAGAAGCCCTTATCCGGGTGCTGACGGAGCCGCGCAATGCCCTGGTGAAGCAGTACCAGAAGCTCTTCGAAATGGACGGCGTCACCTTGGAATTTAAAGAAGATGCCCTGGTGGCCATTGCTAAAGAGGCCATCAAGAGGGAGACCGGCGCCCGGGGCTTGCGGTCCATTCTGGAAGAGGTCATGCTGGACGTCATGTATGAGATACCTTCCCGGGGCAATGTCACCAAGTGTGTGATTACTAAGGACGTCATCTTGCGGAAGGAAGAGCCCCTTCTCCTCACCACGGTAGAACGCAAGAAGAAAAAAGAAGAGACGGCGTGACGATAAATCTAGGTGAGAAAGGCGGGAGCCCAGGGGTTTCCGCCTTTTATTTTGCCTGCTGACGTGGTGGATAAAATCCGGGGTTCTGGCACAACTTAAGAAACGAAACCCTCCAGAAAGGAGCTTTAGTTGTGCCGGAAGCCAATCTTAACCTCGCCGGAATACTTACCTTTGTACAGGTCTTTCTGGCCGTGGTCATCGGGATGTATGTCTGGAATCTCTTGAAGAACCAGCCTGGCAACCGCACGGCGGTGGAAAAGGAATCCCGTAAGGAACTGGAAAAACTGCAGCGGTTGCGCCAGATTGCGTTAACCCAACCCCTGGCGGAAAAAACGCGCCCGTCCACTTTTAGCGAGATCATCGGCCAGGAAGAAGGGTTGAAGGCCCTCCGGGCTGCCCTTTGCGGTCCCAACCCCCAGCATGTCATTATCTACGGGCCTCCGGGGGTCGGCAAAACGGCGGCGGCCAGGCTGGTGCTGGAAGAGGCCAAGAAAAACCCCTTATCGCCCTTCAAAGAGGACGCCCAGTTTGTAGAGGTGGACGGTGCCACTTCCCGTTTTGACGAGCGGGGCATTGCCGACCCCCTTATCGGCTCGGTACACGATCCCATTTATCAGGGGGCAGGGCCTTTAGGCATGGCAGGAATTCCCCAACCCAAGCCGGGAGCGGTTACCAAAGCCCATGGAGGGATTCTATTCATTGATGAGATCGGCGAATTACACCCCATCCAGATAAATAAACTTCTCAAAGTCCTGGAAGACCGCAAGGTACTGCTGGAGAGCGCTTATTATAGCTCCGAGGACACCAACATCCCCAGCCATATCCACGACATTTTTAAGAACGGCCTGCCTGCCGACTTCCGTTTAGTGGGGGCCACCACCCGGCTCCCCCAGGAAATCCCTGCCGCCATCCGGTCCCGCTGCATAGAAATTTATTTTCGACCTCTCCTGCCAGAGGAGATAGGCATTATCGTCAGGAATGCGGCCCGCAAGATCGGCCTATCCCTGCAGGAAGAGGGAATAGAGATTATTAAGCGCTTTGCCACCAACGGCAGAGAAGCCGTCAACATGGTCCAGCTGGCTGCCGGCCTGGCTATGACCGAGAGGCGCGCCCAGATCACAAGGGAAGACGTAGAATGGGTGGTGAGCTGCGGACAATACACTCCCAGACAGGAAGCGCGCATTTCCCCGGAGCCCCAGGTGGGAGTAGTTAACGGCCTGGCGGTGTATGGGGCCAACATGGGTACCTTGGTAGAACTGGAAGCTTGTGTCCACTTTGTAGGCCAGCGCCGCGGACAAGTAAAGGTAACGGGCGTGGTTGAGGAGGAAGAGATGGGCAGCCACGACGGCCGCCGGTTCAAGAGAAAAAGCATGGCCCGGAACTCGGTGGAAAACGTCCTCACGGTAGTGCGTTCCCTCTTAAACGTCGATCCCCTCGATTATGACATTCACCTTAACTTTCCCGGCGGCACACCGGTGGACGGGCCGTCGGCCGGTATCAGCATGGTCACCGCCATCTACTCTGCTTTCACCGGAATACCCGTGGACAATGTAGTGGCCATGACCGGCGAGGTATCCATACGGGGGGCCGTAAAGCCGGTGGGTGGTATAGTGGCCAAGGTGGAAGCTGCCCGCCGGGCCGGGATCCGGAAAGTGTTGATACCCTGGGAGAACTGGCAGGAAAGCTTTCGTAAGTTGAAAGATATACAGGTGGTGCCGGTGCGCTGGGTGCAGGAGGCGCTTGAGCATGCCCTGTACCAGGAAAACAAAATCAGTGCCCGCGAAGGTTTATCTTCCCGGGCCCAGGTCTTAAGCGCTTCCCCTTTCCAGCGCCCTTAAACGCTCACCGCTTTTTACCTATTGCGGAGGGGGGCGATATCTCGTAGAATATAATGAAGACTTGGAGAGGAGAAATAGGGGGACTCTGTTGGAGGTGTAAAATTTGACGCGGACTATTCCTTTGCTTCCCTTGCGGGGAGTTATTGTTTTTCCATATACCGTACTCCACCTGGACGTAGGGCGTGAACGTTCGGTTAATGCCATCGAAGCGGCCATGATCCGGGACAGGGCCATTTTCCTGGCCATGCAAAAGGAAGCCCAGACCGATGAGCCGGGAGAAGAAGATATCTATACTACCGGCACTGTGGCGGAGATTAAGCAGTTGTTGAAGTTGCCCGGGGGAACCATAAGGATCCTGGTGGAGGGGATGCGGCGGGGCAAGATCGTCCGCTACCTGGGCTATGATCCTTATTTGTCCGTGGAAATTGAGGAATATACTGACGAGGTCCCGTCCGACAACGAGATTGATGCCTTGATGCGCACCCTCATCAACGAATTTGAGCATTATGTGAAGATGTCCAAGAAAATCCCGCCGGAGACCGTGGTGGCGGTGGTGAGCCTGGAAGAGCCGGGGAGGATGGCGGATGTTATTGCCTCCCATTTGACTCTCAAGCTGGTTGACAAGCAGGCCGTCCTGGAGGCCGTTGACATCCGCCGGCGCTTGGAGCTCCTGTGTGAGATACTGGCCCGGGAAAAGGAAATCCTGGAGCTGGAACGCAAGATCAACTTGCGGGTCCGCAAGCAGATGGAGAAAACCCAGAAGGAGTATTACCTGCGGGAGCAGATCAAGGCCATTCAGAAGGAGCTGGGCGAAAAAGACGAGCGCCTGGCCGAAGTCGAAGAGTTGCGGGAAAGGATTGCTAAGGCCAAACTCCCGAGGGAGATAGAGGAGAGGGCCCTCAAAGAAGTGGAGCGCCTGGAGAAAATGCCGCCCATGGCTGCGGAAGCCACCGTGGTGCGCAACTACTTGGATTGGTTGCTGGCTCTTCCCTGGCAAAAAGAAACCAGGGATCGCCTGGACATCAACATGGCCGAAAAGATCCTGAATGAAGACCATTACGGACTGGAAGAAGTAAAGGAGCGCATACTGGAGTACCTGGCCATCCGTAAGCTGGCTAAGAAGATGCGCGGGCCTATTTTATGTTTTGTGGGGCCGCCGGGGGTGGGTAAGACTTCCCTGGCCAAGTCCATCGCGCGGGCCCTACAGCGCAAGTTTGTACGCATTTCCCTCGGTGGAGTGCGGGATGAGGCGGAAATACGCGGTCACCGGCGCACCTATGTGGGCGCCCTTCCGGGACGCATCATCCAGGGGATGAAGCAGGCGGGCAGCAAGAACCCCGTCTTTTTGCTGGATGAAATCGATAAGATGAGCAGTGACTTCCGGGGCGACCCGTCATCGGCCCTCCTGGAAGTGTTGGACCCGGAGCAGAACTATATGTTCAGCGATCATTATATCGAGGCCCCCTTCGATCTTTCCAAGGTAATGTTTATCACCACCGCCAATGTGGAATACTCCATTCCCCGGCCCTTGCTGGATCGAATGGAAGTCATCCGCATACCGGGCTATACTGAAGAAGAGAAAGTTAAAATAGCCCAGCTGCATCTAATCCCGAAGCAGATTAAGGAGCACGGATTGAAGGCCAATCAGCTGGTTATTTCGGAAAATGCCCTCCGCCGGATTATACGGGAATACACCCGGGAAGCCGGGGTGCGGAATCTGGAACGCCAGATAGCCACCCTGTGCCGTAAGACGGCCCGGGACATTGTGAGCGGAAAGGCCGAAGCCGTCAAGGTGACGGCTCAAAACGTGGACACCTTCCTGGGTATACCCCGCTACCGGCATACTCTGGCCGAAGAAGCGGAAGTCATCGGCGTGGCCCGCGGGCTCGCGTGGACCGAAGTGGGCGGCGAGGTCCTCAATGTAGAGGCCACCGTGTTAAACGGGAAGGGTAACTTGACCCTAACCGGTAAACTAGGCGAGGTTATGAAGGAATCGGCCTATGCTGGCTTCAGCTACCTGCGGTCCCGGGCGGGAGATCTGCGGCTGGCTCCTGACTTCCACGAAAAATGCGATGTCCACATCCACGTGCCGGAAGGAGCTATTCCTAAAGACGGCCCTTCGGCAGGTATAACCATGGCTACAGCCATGGCTTCGGCCTTGATGGGCGTTCCGGTACGCAGCGACGTGGCCATGACCGGGGAAATAACCCTGCGGGGGCGGGTGCTGGCGGTAGGAGGGATAAAAGAGAAGGTCCTGGCCGCCCACCGGGCGGGGATTAAAACCGTTATACTTCCGCGGGATAATGCCAAGAATCTGGAGGAAATACCCCCGCAGGTAAAGCGCAAAATAAAATTCGTGCTGGTAGACCATATGGACGAAGTGCTCAAAGAGGCCCTGGTTCAGCGCGTCCACCCGGCGGACAAAGGCCGGCAAGAAAAGGGTGATTACGCCGAGGCTCCGGTGGATCCCGGCCCGGTATCATCTACGCTGAGGAACTAGCCGCCGGGAACGACAGCCCTTGACATGATTTGGCCCGAAACGTTAAGATATTAGCGGACCTTTATAGCCAATTCCCTCGTCCGGCAAGGGCGGATGAGGGGTTTTTTTCTAAAAGCATAAGGAGGAAGCGGGTGTGCCTTCGGCATTTTCATTGCCCTCGGTCTATTCACCTAAAGAGGTTGAACGGAAATGGTACCCCGTGTGGGAAAAGGCAGGTTATTTCTGCGGGCCGCGGGAGAAAGCGGCCGGGCGGCCCACCTTCAGCATAGTCATGCCGCCGCCCAATGTCACCGGCAGCCTGCACCTGGGACATGCTTTAGATAACACCCTCCAGGATATCCTGGTCCGCTGGCACCGCATGCGGGGGGATGCTACCCTCTGGATCCCGGGGACCGACCATGCAGGGATAGCCACCCAGGCCCGGGTGGAGGAGGAGCTGTCTAAAGAGGGATTGAGCAAGTACGATCTGGGCCGGGAGGAGTTCCTGCAGCGGGTATGGGCCTGGAAGGAACAGTACGGCACGCGCATTACCCAGCAGCTCCGGCGGCTCGGCGCTTCCTGTGACTGGAGCCGGGAGCGCTTTACCATGGACGAGGGTTGTTCCCGGGCGGTCCGGGAGGTTTTTGTGCGCCTGTTTGAGAAGGGGTTGATTTACCGCGGTAATTATATCATCAACTGGTGCCCGCGCTGCCAGACTACTATTTCCGACATCGAAGTAGAACACCAGGAGGAGGCCGGGCACCTTTGGTATGTACGTTATCCCTTTAAAGACCGTCCGGGCGGCATTGTCGTGGCCACTACCCGGCCGGAGACCATGTTGGGCGATACGGCTGTGGCCGTCCACCCGGACGACGAGCGCTACCGCCCCTTCATCGGCGCAACCCTCATCCTACCCCTGGTCAACCGGGAAATACCGGTGATCGCCGATGAATATGTGGACCCTAACTTCGGGACCGGCGCGGTTAAGATTACCCCGGCCCATGATCCTAATGACTTCGAGATAGGCCAGCGCCACGGCCTGCCGTCGGTTACCGTCATCGGCAAAGACGCCACCATGACGGCGGATGCCGGCCCATACGCCGGCATGGAGCGGTATGCCTGCCGCCGGCAGGTGGTTCAGGATCTGGAACGCCTGGGTTACCTGGTAAAAGTAGAAGAGCATACCCACGCCGTGGGCCATTGTTACCGCTGCAATACCACTATTGAACCCTTAGTTTCGCCCCAGTGGTTCGTACGGATGAAGCCCCTGGCCGAACCCGCCATCCGCGCTGCCCGGGAAGGGCGGGTACGCTTCGTGCCGGAGCGCTTTACCAAGATCTACCTTAACTGGCTAGAGAATATCCGCGACTGGTGTATTTCCCGCCAGCTCTGGTGGGGTCACCGCATCCCGGTCTGGTACTGCCAGCAGTGCGGGGAGGTCATATGCAGTACCACCGACCCCGAGGAGTGTCCCTCCTGCCGGAGTACGGCCCTGGAGCAGGATCCCGACGTTCTGGATACCTGGTTCAGCTCGGCCCTGTGGCCCTTCTCTACCATGGGGTGGCCTGAGAAAACCCGGGAGCTGGAGGTTTATTACCCGACTTCGGTGCTGGTAACCGGTCGGGATATTATCTTTTTCTGGGTGGCCCGCATGATCTTTATGGGACTGGAATTCATGGAGGATGTCCCCTTCCGGGAGGTCCTCATTCACGGCCTGGTTCTGGACGCCCTGGGGCGCAAGATGAGCAAATCCCTGGGTAACGGCGTAGACCCCATGGAAGTTATAGAGGAATACGGGGCCGATACCCTGCGCTTTATGCTCATCACCGGCAATACGCCGGGTAACGATCTGCGTTTCCATCCGGAGCGCCTGGAAAGTACCCGCAACTTCTGCAACAAGATCTGGAACGCCGCTCGCTTTGTCTTATTGAACCTGCAGGATTACGATCCGGAAGGGGAAAGGGCGCCGTATACCGTGGCCGATCGCTGGATTTTGAGCCGGCTGGCCGGGGTAGTAGATCAGGTTACCGCCAATCTGGAGGATTACGAGATAGGCGAGGCAGCCCGGCTTATCTACGACTTTTTCTGGGGTGAGTTCTGCGACTGGTATATTGAACTGGCCAAAGGCCGCCTCTACGGTGAAGATCCGGCGGCCAAAGCCACGGCCCAGAAAGTGCTGGTAGAGGTGCTGGAGACCAGCTTGCAGCTGCTGCATCCCTTCATGCCCTTTATCACCGAGGAAATCTGGCACCATCTCCCCGGCGAAAGGTCCAGCATAATGGTTAGTTCTTGGCCCCAGGCGCCGCCGGAATCCCGCGACGCGGCAGCCGAAGAGGCCATGACATTGATTATAGAAGTGATCCGGGCCATCCGCAATCTAAGAAGCGAAATGCGGGTAGCTCCCGGCCGCAAGGCCCGGGTCCTGCTCGTCGCCCAGTCTGCCGCTACAAGGCGGGTTTTAGAGGAGGCGCGAGAATACCTGGAGAGCCTGGCCCGGGTCGAACCCGTGGAAGTAGTGGCGTCCCTGGAAGAGCCTCCGGTTAAGGCGGCTGCGGCGGTTACCGCCGGCGTGGAGATCTATCTACCCCTTGAGGGGTTGGTGGATTTCCAGAAGGAAATAGCCCGGCTGGAAAAGGAACTGGCCGCCGTACAGAAAGAGCTTGAGCAGGTGCGCCGCAAGCTCGCCAAACCCGATTTTGTGGCTAAGGCGCCGGAGGAAGTGGTGGCCAAGGAAAGGGCTAAAGAAAAGGAGCTGGTGGACAAAGGGGAGGCCCTGCAGAGTCGGCTGCGCTCCTTAAGAGGCTTCTAAGGCCTCCTGTCCCTTAGCTCATCAGCGGTTTCTGCCCCCCTTGGGGAGGGTAGAAGATGCCGGGCTACCCGGGGCTTTCCCCTACCTCTGGGGCCAGACGTCCTAGACATTTCGAGGTGAAGAAGCTTGGATTATCCTCAGGCCCTGGCATACTTGCGGGATCTTACTAAATTCGGCGTTAATCTGGGCTTAGGTCGTATGGAGGAGCTGCTGGAGCGGTTGGGTAACCCCCACCGCCGGCTCCGTTTTTTTCATATCGGTGGGACCAACGGCAAAGGGTCGGTAGCGGCCATGGTGGCGGCCATCCTCCAGGCTGCCGGTTATAGAGTGGGGCTTTTTACCTCCCCCCACCTCCACAGCTATACCGAACGCATCCGCCTGAACGGGCAGGAGATACGCCGGGAACACGTGGCCGAAATCCTCACCCGCATGCGCCCCCTTCTGGACGGGATGGTAAAGGAGGGCCACGAGCATCCCACCGAGTTCGAAGTAAGCACGGCCTTAGCCTTCCACTATTTTAATGAGGTGGGGGCGGATTACGTAGTTTTGGAAGTCGGTCTAGGAGGTTCCTTTGATTCCACCAATGTGATACCTTCCTCCCTGGTCAGTGTAATTACTAACGTAGGGTTGGATCACATGGATTACCTGGGTCATACCCTGGTAGAAATCGCCGGGGAAAAGGCGGGCATCATTAAGGATAGGGCGGTAGTGGTCACCGGCGCGGATAAGCCCGAAGCCCTGGAAGTTATAGAGACAAGGTGCCGGCGGAAGGGAGCCATCCTCTACCGGCTGGGGAAGGAATTTACTTATAACCCCACCGAGGTGTCCTGCAGGGGAGGCCGGATGGACTGGAAGGGGCTGGGCCGAACCTACCCCGGCCTGAGGGTAGCCCTCTTGGGTCGCCATCAGCTGAGCAACGCCGCGTTGGCGGTAGCGGTAATGGAAGCGGCGCGGCGCCACCATAACCTGGACGTCCTGGAAGAACATATCCGGGAAGGGTTGGACCGGGCTTTCTGGCCGGGCCGCCTGGAAATAGTTAACCGCCGTCCCCTGGTGGTTCTGGACGGGGCCCATAACTACGACGGCGCACTGGCCCTGAAACGGTCCTTGGAAGAATTGTTTCCCCACCGGCGTTTAATTTTGGTTCTGGGGATGCTGGCCGATAAAGAGAGGGAAAAGGTAGTGGCCGCCTTGGTTCCCCTGGCCCAGGCGGTGATTATAACCCGGCCCAACAATCCCCGGGCGGGAGATTGGAAGGTCTTGGGGTTGCATGCGCGCCGCTTCACCCCCCACGTTCATATCATCAGGCACATATCCCAGGCTATGGAAACAGCTCTGGGTCTGGCGGGGCCTGAGGATTTGATTTGCGCTACCGGATCTTTGTACATGGTAGCTGAGGCCAGGGAATGGTTTCTAATGAAGAAAAAAGAGGATTTCGCGGTTAAATAGCGAATAGGACAAAATCAGACCTTGTGCGAAAGGTTTAAACTATAGCAGGGGGGATTTCCAGAATGATTAAGACCCTGAAAGTTCCGGAGGCTACCATCACCAGACTTTCGGTGTACTCCCGTTTCTTGGCCCAGGCCGACCGCCAGGGAATTGTGACCATCTCGTCGGGGGAAATTGCGGAAGGGGTTGGGGTGAGCCCGGCCCAGGTTCGCAAAGATCTGGCCTACTTTGGCGAATTCGGGACCCGGGGTGTGGGATACAATGTAAAGGATCTTTACTGGCATATCATTAAAATCCTGGGCCTTAATACCACCTGGCCCATGGTCATCATCGGTGCCGGTAACCTGGGGACCGCCCTGTCCATGTACGGCGGTTTCCGGGAGAGGGGCTTTAAAATCGTAGGTATTTTTGATAATGCCCCCCACAAGATCGGCTACCGTTTAAACGGGGTTGAAGTTTACAGCATGGATAGGCTGGCCGAAATAATCGAAAGGGAGAAGGCCCAAATAGCTATTATTGCCGTGCCCGCCGACCAGGCCCAATTTGTGGCTGACGAGCTGGCCAAGACCTCCATCCGCGGCATTCTCAATTTTGCCCCGCGGGTCATCAATGTCCCGAGCCACATCGAAGTGCGCAACGTCGACCTGACCGTTAATCTAGAAATCCTGACCTTTAACCTAGCCTTCCGGCGCACTTTGAAAGCTTATCACGAGGCTTAAAGCCTTAGGAGAGCAAGGTAGATGCCTCGACTGGTTCTAGCCTCCGGTTCACCGCGGCGGCAGCAGCTCTTAAGCCAGTTGGGCTTGCGGTTTGAAACCATGCCCAGTTCCCTACGGGAGAACAAATACGACCGGCTGCCACCTGAAGAACGGGTGAGGGCCCTGGCCAGGGCCAAGGCCCTGGAGGTGGCCCGGAACCTATCCGAGGCCGTCGTAGTGGGGGCCGATACCCTGGTCGTCTGCCAAGGCCGGGTACTGGGTAAGCCGTCTTCTCCGGCCGAAGCCGAAGCCATGCTGAGCTTTTTGAGTGGGAAAACCCACCGCGTTTATACCGGGGTAGCGGTGGTGGCTGTGCCCGGTAAAGTTATCCGGGAAGCCTGGGAATGTACCGAAGTACGCTTCCGGCGGCTCACACCCAAAGAGATCAAAGCCTATGTGGCCACCGGTGAACCCCTGGATAAGGCAGGCGCCTACGGCATCCAGGGGCGGGGTGCCCTTCTGGTCGAAGGTATCAAGGGAGACTTTTTCAACGTAGTCGGCCTACCCTTGGTCAAAACGGCCGGGCTGCTGGAGGAATTCGGCATAGATATCTGGGGAGGCCCTAAGGCAGATGGTGGAAAAGAATGAGGGAAGGACCATTAAGAAACTGCCGGAAGATCTGAGGCCGCGGGAGCGCATGTTGCTGGCAGGGGCCCAGGCCCTCTCCAACGCCGAATTGCTGGCCATCCTACTCCGCACCGGCACCCCCCGGGAAAACGCCCTGGATTTGGCCCAAAGGTTGCTGGCCCAGCCCGGAGGGCTGCGCTACCTGGCCGAGGTTTCCCTGGAAGAGTTGAAGGAACAGAAGGGAATAGGTTTAGCTAAGGCGGCCCAGATAAAGGCGGCCGTGGAACTGGGGCGCCGGCTGGCGGCGTACAGCGCCCACAGGCCTGTCATCCAGCAGCCTGGTGATGTAGCCGCCCTTCTCATGGACGAAATGCGCTATTTGGACCGGGAACACTTTCGCACTATTTCTTTGAATACCAAGAACCGGATTTTAGCCGTCGATAACGTGGCGGTGGGTAGCTTGAACGCTTCCCTGGTACACCCGCGGGAAGTATTTAAAGGTCCCATAAAAAGGAGTGCAGCGGCCATCATCCTCGTCCACAACCATCCCAGCGGGGATCCTTCCCCCAGCGTGGAGGATATTCAGGTGACCCGTCGGTTGGCAGAAGCTGGGAGGCTGTTGGGTATTGAGGTCCTGGATCATGTGGTGTTGGGAGACGGCTCTTTTGTGAGTATGAAAGAGAGGGGCCTGCTTTAGGCCTTAGATATAGACCTTAAAGCGTACGAGGAAGGAGCATGATTTATGGTATTCTCCCGGGACATCGGGATTGATTTAGGTACGGCCAATACCCTCGTTTATGTGAGGGGCAAAGGTATCGTCCTGCACGAGCCCTCCGTGGTGGCCATCCGGAGGGGAAACGGGCAGGTGCTAGCCGTGGGAGAAGCGGCCAAGAAGATGATAGGACGCACACCGGGCGACATTGTGGCTATAAGGCCTTTAAAGGACGGAGTTATAGCCGACTTTGATGTAACCCAGAGCATGCTGCGTTACTTTATCCAAAAGGCCATTCCCAAGGGTTTCTTTGTCCGGCCCCGGGTGGTGGTCGGCGTGCCTTCGGGCGTCACTGCCGTGGAAGAGAGGGCCGTACGTGAAGCCGCCATTCAGGCAGGGGCCAAGGAGGCCTATCCCATCGAGGAGCCCATGGCCGCGGCCATCGGTGCCGGGCTGCCGGTCTACGAGCCCACCGGCAATATGATTGTAGACATCGGCGGGGGCACCACGGAAGTGGCCGTAATTTCCCTGGGAGGTATCGTCACCAGCCGCTCTATTCGCATGGGCGGAGATGAAATGGATGAAGCCATTGCCCAGCATATTAAGCGCAACTACAATCTAATGATCGGTGAGCGTACAGCCGAAGAGATAAAAATGGAAATAGGTGCGGCTTATTTTGGCGATACTCCGGAGGACGAAGCCCGGAGCACGCGCACCTACTCCGTCCGGGGACGGGATTTGGTGACCGGTCTGCCCAAAACAATTGAGGTGTCCGCGGAAGAAATCAAGGAAGCCCTGGCCGAACCGGTGGCCGCCATCCTGGAAGCCATTAAAGTATGTCTGGAACGGACGCCCCCCGAACTGGCAGCGGACCTTATGGACCGGGGAATAGTTATGGCTGGCGGGGGTTCACTGCTCTGGGGACTGGACAGGCTGGTCAGCCAGGAAACGGGTATGCCGGTCCACATGGCCGAGGATCCCCTGACGGCCGTCGTTATAGGCACCGGCAAAGTTTTGGAGAACCTGGAGGAATTGAAGCGGGTACTCTTTGCGGCACGGCGCTCGGGTTAAGAGAGGTGTTATTTATTGCGGTGGCTTTGGCGGAGGTTGCTTCCCCTCCTTGGTCTGGGGCTGGCTGCTGGGATGTTAATCTTTATCCTCCGCTGGTCGGTAGCCGGGGGGAGCACCTTCAGGTTGGCCGGGGGAATTCTAAAGGAAATGGTGGCACCGGTGGCCGGGGCTGCGACTTGGGTGGGACACAGGGGCCAAAGCCTGTGGGAAAATATCTTGCATATGGGCCGCTTGCAGGAGGAAAACGAGCGCTTAAAAAGGCAGGTTGCCGAATTACAAGGCCGGCTTGCCCAGATGGAAGAATATCGCCTGGAGAACGAACGGTTACAACAAGTGCTGGCATATAGAGATGCCACCAAGGAACGATGGCAGTTAAAAGTTGCCCCGGTTATAGGCCGCAATCCCGACAATTGGTTTAGCACCCTTACCCTGGGTATTGGGTCGGAGGAAGGGGTGCGGCAAGATCAAGTCGTGATTACCCCGGCAGGGGTGGTAGGCCGTATCATCCGGGTCAGCCCCCGGACGGCCGAGGTGCTGTTGCTCCTCGACCGGGAAGGAGCGGTGGGGGGCATGGTACAATCTACCCGCCTCCCGGGGGTAGTGGAGGCCAGCTCGGACTACCGGGGCTACTTGCAGATGATCCACCTGGCCCACGATGCCCCCGTTGCCAAGAACGATGTGATCGTCACTTCGGGCCTGGGGGGGATTTTCCCGAAGGGTCTGCTCATCGGTACGGTGGTAGAAGTCTTGCCGGAGACCGGGGGCTTGCTTAAGAGAGCCCTTATCGCGCCGGCAGTAGATTTCCACCGTCTGGAAGAAGTTATGGTGATTACCGAGGTTTTCGGGGGGGTGGCGGAGGATGCAGGTGGTAGTCTGGCTACTGGCGGGGATGGGCGCTCTGATTCTGGAAGCCACCCTAATGGAATTCTTCAAGATAGCCGGCGTTAAACCGGACTTGTTGCTGATCCTGCTCCTGTTTTATGCCCTGGAAACCGGGGCAGGCCGGGGGGCAGTCGTGGGGCTGCTCTACGGCCTGATGGAAGATCTTTATGTCGGCCGATTGCTGGGCTTTAACGCCCTGATCAAGATGCTGTTGGGCTACCTTCTGGGTTGGGGCAGGGATAGGTTAAATGTGGACAATCCCTGGGTACCTGTCAGCCTGGCCTGGGGAGCCAGCCTGGCCGCCGGAGTTATGTTTTTGCTCCTGTGCCCCTTGGGGGGAATGGACTATCCCTGGTCGGCAGCCTTGACCACTGTAATATTGCCTGCTTCTATTTATAACGCTTCTCTGGCCTTCGTAGGCCAGGGCCTTTCCCGGAGGAGAGCAGAGTGGGTAGCCAGGAAAAGGAACCATGGAAGCTTAACCTGAACCGCCGCCTACAGGGCTACTTAGCCTTCTTGGTTCTCGTTTTCTTAGTCCTGGCAGGGCGGCTTTTCTTTCTCCAGGTGGTAAATGCCCATGAATTCGCCCGGCAGTCGGCTGAAAACAGCATCCGGCTTATTCCCATCGAAGCCCGGCGGGGGGATATTCTGGACCGCCAGGGGAGGGTCCTGGCCACCAGCCAACCTGTGTATGCCATTACCCTGACCAATGTTCCCGGGCAGGATATGTCGCCCGTTATAGAGAAGCTAGCCCGCCTCTTGGAAGATCCCGAACTGACGCCGGAGGTTATCGCCGAAAAACTGAAGAACAATCCGTATCGCTATGAACCGGTAGTGGTTAAGCGATTGCCTGCCGGTCCCGAGAGCATGGCTGTAATTACTAGGCTGGAGGAAAGGCGACCGGAGCTGCCGGGTGTCAATATCACCACGGAACCCCAGCGGTTTTATCCCAACGGCCCCCTGGCCGGACACCTATTAGGTTTTGTGGGCCAGATAACCCAGGAGGAGTTGGAACAGCGGCGGTCGGATAATTACCGCTTCAACGACAAAATCGGTAAAAGCGGCATTGAACGCTACCTGGAGTATGAAAAACGCGGTGATCTTCGCATAGGCCTGAGGGGGCAGGATGGCGCGGAGCAGGTAGAAGTCAACGCCTTCAATCGCAAGATCCGAGATCTCTTTACCATTCCTCCGGCTCCGGGAGATAACGTGGAGCTGACTCTGGATCTGGATCTCCAGAAGACCCTGGAAGAGGCCATGGACCGGGTTATTGCCGAGACCAAGAAAAAGAATCCCAAGGCCGGCGCCGGGGCGGCAGTAGTGCTGGACGTTAAGACGGGGGCTATTCTGGCCATGGCCAGCAAGCCTGATATGGATCCCAACGATTTTGTCACCGGTGCCTTTTCCGAGAAACAGGCTTACTACAACGATCCCCGCCTCAAACCCATGTTTAACCGTGCGGTCCAGGGCACCTACCCCCCCGGCTCCACTTTTAAGCCTATTACGGCTATCGCCGCCCTTCTGGCCGGGGTTGACCCCGATTACAGGATAGATTGCAGGGGCCGATATTGGAAAGCAGGGGGGATCAGCTGCTGGAGCAGCCATGGCCCGGTGGACCTGGAAAAAGCCCTGGCCGTTTCATGCAATACCTACTTCCAGTGGGCCGGAGAACAGGCCGGCATTGACCTGGTGAACCGGGTGGCCGCCCAGTTCGGTCTGGGGAGCCCTACCGGTGCCGTAGGTATTCTGGGGGAGGCCAAGGGCATTCTGCCTTCTCCGGAATGGAAGAAGACCGTCAATGGGGCAGCCCTGGAGAACTGGTTGGCCAAGGAGCAGGAAAAAATCGAGCAGAAATACCGAGAGGTTTTAGCTTCCGCCGACGAAGAGGAGAGGGAGCGCTTGTTGCGGCAGAAAGAGCAGGAGCTGGGTGCCCTAAAGGCCAGATTCGACATAACCTTCAACTTTGAGACTAACTGGCAGCCCTTTGACACGTACAATACGGTAATCGGCCAGGGAGCCAACAATTATACTGTGCTCCAGCTCGCCAACTACGTGGCCACCCTGGCTAACGGCGGCACCCGGTGGCGGCCTTATCTGGTAAAGCGGGTGGTGTCCCCGGAAGGTGAGGTTAAGTTGGAATTCGGTCCGGAAGTGGCACAAAAAGTTGATATTCCGGCCGAAATTTTAGAAGAGGTTCGGCGGGGGATGCTGGCTGTGACCCAGCCGGGCGGTACGGCTTCCTTTCTCTTCGCCGATTTCCCGTCCCACCTCAAGGTGGGGGCTAAGACCGGGACGGCCCAGACCGGCCTGGCCGGTGACGACCTCAGCCGCGATTTTTACGGAACCTTTATCGCCTTTGCTCCCTACGACGATCCTCAGATCGCCTTTGCCGGGATCATAGAATACGCGAGCCATGGCGGCGACTCAGCGGGAATAGTGGCCCGGGAGGTCTTTGCCCGTTATTTCGGTTTGACCGACCAGCTTTCGGACGCCGAGCTGGCCGGAAGAGCCACCGAATAAACCGACGCCGCACCTGTGGGTGTTCCCGAAATTCGACAGGAGGGGATACTGTACCCGGTCCTGGGCCGGAAGATCCTCCCTTCTTGTCGTATTTTCCGGAAAAGGAGATAAAAAAAGCTCCCGGCTTTTTGCCTCCTACGGCAGGATTTACCTTATAACACGTAGAAAGAAAAAATCATCATGCGTGCTTAACGGAGGAGAGTATATGCCTTCGGGAGGAACGCTGGCACTGGGGAAGTCCCGCTGTGGGCCCGGACATACGTTACTAGTGCGGCGTACGGTGCGCTCGGGTCAGCGCATCGACTATCCGGGTAATATGGTAATTATGGGCGACGTCAATCCCGGCGGTGAGGTGGTGGCCGGGGGGCACGTCATCGTCATGGGCGCTCTGAAAGGTATTGTCCACGCTGGGGCCGAGGGAGATGAGGGGGCGGTGGTTATTGCCTTCGACCTGCGGCCCACCCAGCTGAGGATAGCAGGATATATTGCCCGGCCGCCGGATGTTGAGGACAAGCCAACCCGACAACCCGAAATTGCCAGGGTGCAGGACGGGACGGTGATCATCGAACGATACCAACCTGGCGGAGAAAGGCGCTTCCTAAACTCAGGTAATACCACGAAAGAGGAGGAACAAGATGGGTGAGGTTATAGTCATTACCTCGGGCAAGGGCGGCGTAGGGAAAACGACTACTACGGCTAATCTGGGCACCGGACTAGCCCTTCTCGGCAAAAGGGTGGTTATGGTAGATACGGACATAGGGCTGCGGAATCTGGATGTGGTGCTGGGACTGGAGAACCGCATAGTCTACGATCTGGTGGACGTGGTGGAAGGAAGGTGCCGTCTGAAACAGGCATTGATCAAGGATAAAAGGCTGGAGAATCTTTACCTTCTGCCGGCCAACCAGACCAGGGACAAGACGGCCGTTACCCGACACCAGATGATGGACCTGTGCGACCAGCTAAAAGAAGATTTTGATTTTGTGCTGATCGACTGCCCGGCCGGCATTGAAATGGGCTTTAAGAATGCCATTGCCGGAGCGGAAAAGGCCGTTGTGGTGACTACGCCGGAAGTGGCGGCCGTGCGCGAT
This sequence comes from Thermanaeromonas sp. C210, assembly GCF_013167955.1. Taxonomy (NCBI): domain Bacteria; kingdom Bacillati; phylum Bacillota; class Clostridia; order Neomoorellales; family Neomoorellaceae; genus Thermanaeromonas; species Thermanaeromonas sp. C210. The sequence continues at coordinate 102,770 of NZ_BLWF01000002.1, read as the reverse complement.
GCCGATCGTATCATCGGCCTGCTGGAAGCGGCAGAAATGGAGGCGCCGCGCCTCATAATCAATCGCGTACGGCCGGACATGGTCCGCCGCGGAGATATGATGGATATCGACGATATGCTGGAGATCCTGGCCATTGACCTCCTGGGAGTGGTGCCGGAGGACGAGATGATCGTGGTTTCCACCAACAAGGGGGAACCGGCTATTCTGGACAAACGTTCCCGGGCCGGACAGGCCTACCACAACATTTCCCGCCGTCTCCTGGGTGAAGAAGTACCCCTGCTGAATCTGGAGGGCAATGAAGGTATCGTGGCCAAATTGAGGAAGCTCTTTGGCCTAGGTTAAGGGGGGACCTACCGGTGTTAGATTTCCTGTTGCGTTTTTTTGGACGCGAAACGAGCTCCAGCAAGAAGGTGGCCAAGGAGCGGCTGCGCTTGGTGCTGGTCCACGACCGGGTAGGGGTATCGCCTCACCTGCTGGAGGCCTTGAAGGAAGACTTGATTAAGGTTATTTCCGAGTACCTGGAGATCGACGCCGCCGGGCTGGAAGTTAGTTTGAGCCGGGAAAACGATACGGTTGCTCTGGTGGCCAACATTCCCATCCTCCGCATCAAGCGAACCTTTAAGGCCAGCGGCGAACAAAGCGTTACATACTAGCCCTCTGGAGTATAAACGAGGCACGCCACCGTATGAAAGAAAGTCAGGCCCCGCGAAGCTACCGGCGGGGCTTGCTTTTTTGTATAATTAGAGGGACAAGGTGGCGAAAGAAGATGTTTAACCGCAAACTATGGCGCAACTTAGATTATGTTTTGGTAGCCACTGTGCTGGCCATTTTAAGTATCAGCCTCCTGGTCCTGGACAGTGCGGCCGCCAGCATAACCTCGCGACCCGACTATTACGTTAAAAAGCAAATGATGGTTATCGCCCTGGGATTGATAGGTATCCTGGCGGCTTTGGCCATAGATTACCAGCAGCTTAAGCGGTATCGGTTACCCCTGTACGTCTTCAACCTCCTATTGCTGGCTTCAGTTTTCGTTATAGGCAGTGAGGCCAAGGGAGCCCAGCGCTGGATCGATCTAGGATTTTTCCAGTTTCAACCCTCGGAGTTCAGTAAGCTAATGGTTATTATCACTCTGGCCAGTTTGTTGGATGGCCGCCAGGGTAAATTAAACCGTCTGAGGGATCTGTTGGTCCCCTTTCTGCATGTGGCCGGGCCCATGCTCCTGGTACTCAAACAGCCCGACCTGGGAACCGCTCTGGTGTTCGTGGCCATTCTGGGGGGCATGCTATATGTGGCCGGCGTGAATTCACGCCTTTTCTTTGCTTTAGTTGGGGGAGTTGCTTTGGCCACCGGCCTGGCCCTTTACGCGCACTTCAACTGGGGCATGCCCTTGCCTCTGGAGGAGTACCAGCTCAAAAGGTTGGTGGTCATGCTAGATCCCTATAACGACGGAGAAGGGGGTCGTGGAGCCGGTTACCACATTATCCAGTCCCAGGTAGCCATCGGCTCTGGCGGCCTCTGGGGCAAAGGGCTACACCAGGGTTCCCAGGTCCAGCTCAATTTTCTACCTGAGCACCACACCGACTTTATCTTTTCGGTGGTAGGAGAAGAACTCGGGTTCTTTCGCACCCTGGGGGTGCTAGCCCTGTATTTCCTGCTCCTTTACCGGATGATCCGCATCGCCAACCAGGCCAAGGACTTTTTCGGTGCCCTCCTGGTTACCGGGGTTTGCTGCATGTTTACCTTTCATGTGCTGGTCAATGTGGGCATGACCATAGGCATCATGCCGGTGACCGGCATTCCTCTCCCCCTTTTCAGCTACGGCGGCAGTTCTATGCTGACCAACTTGTTGGCCCTGGGTATAGTGATCAACGTAAATTTGCGCAGGCAAAAAATTCTTTTTTAGAACCGCGACCTATTGACAAGCAGAAAGCCCATGTATTAATATAATATTTGGCTGTTAGCACTTACCTCAGGTGAGTGCTAACAAAATTTGTACGCTGAAGGGAGGATAACTTCTATGCTCCGGCCTCTTGGCGATCGGGTGGTAATCAAGGTAGTTTCGACCGAGGAAAAGACCCAAGGAGGCATTGTTCTGCCGGACACCGCTAAGGAGAAGCCCCAGGAAGGGGAAGTGGTGGCAGTAGGTCCGGGCCGGATCTTGGACAACGGTACGCGGGTGGCGCCTGAAGTTAAGGTGGGTGACCGGGTGGTCTTTGCCAAGTACAGCGGAACTGAGGTCAAAGTGGACGGGCAGGAATACCTGATCATCCGCGATAGCGATATTCTGGCCGTGAAAGAATAAATTCAGCGGGCGATATGACACCTTAAAAGGAGGTTGGGACACACTATGGCCGCTAAACAATTAGCCTTTGACGTAGAAGCGCGGCGAGCCCTGGAACGGGGTGTCAATACTGTGGCCCAGGCCGTCAAGGTTACGTTGGGCCCCAAGGGTCGCAACGTCGTCCTGGAACGCAAGTTCGGTTCGCCGGTTATAACGAAAGACGGCGTAACGGTGGCCAAGGAAATCGAATTGAAGGACCCCATGGAGAACATGGGCGCCCAGCTCTGCCGGGAAGTGGCTTCCAAGACCAATGACGTAGCCGGCGACGGCACCACGACGGCGACGGTCCTGGCCCAGTCCATTATGCTGGAGGGCCTCAAGAACGTCACGGCGGGGGCCAATCCCATTTTCATTAAGAGGGGCATCGACCGGGCCGTGGACGCCGTGGTGGAAGAGATTAAGAAGATGAGCATTGCGGTGGAGTCCAGGGAAAGCATTGCCCACGTGGCCTCCATTGCTGCCAATGATACGGGCATCGGCGAGCTCATTGCCGAAGCTATGGAGAAGGTGGGCAAGGACGGCGTGATAACCGTCGAAGAGTCCAAGGGCACCACCACCACCGTAGACGTAGTTGAAGGTATGGAGTTCGACCGCGGATACATCTCCCCCTACTTTGTAACTAATGCCGAGGCCATGGAAGTGGAGCTGGAAGAGCCCTATATACTTATCCACGAAAAGAAAATCTCGGCCATTAACGACCTGCTCCCCCTGCTGGAGAAGGTCGTCCGGACGGGCAAACCCCTTTTGATCATTGCGGAAGATGTAGAAGGCGAAGCCCTGGCCACCCTGGTGGTCAATAAGCTGCGGGGCACTTTGTCTTGCGCTGCGGTGAAGGCTCCGGGCTTCGGTGACCGGCGCAAGGCCATGCTGGAGGATATTGCCATCCTCACCGGTGGCACCTTCATTTCCGAAGATCTCGGCGTTAAGCTGGAAAACGTGGAGCTCCAAATGCTGGGCCGGGCCAAGAAAGTCAAGATCGCTAAGGAAAAGTGCACCATCGTGGAAGGCTACGGCAGCAAGGACGCTGTAGCCGGCCGGGTGGCCCAGATCAAGAAGCAGATCGAAGAGACGGATTCCGACTATGACCGTGAGAAGCTTCAAGAGCGCTTGGCCAAATTGGCCGGCGGCGTAGCGGTTATCAAGGTCGGGGCGGCTACGGAAACCGAGCTTAAGGAGAAGAAGCACCGCGTGGAGGATGCCCTGGCGGCTACGCGGGCGGCCGTGGAGGAAGGCATTGTGCCGGGCGGCGGAGCGACCCTCATCCACTGCATCCAGGTGCTGGATAAGATCGAGGCCGACGGCGACGAGGCAGTGGGCGTAAGGATTGTTAAGAGGGCTCTCGAGGAGCCGTTGCGGCAGATTTGCGCCAATGCCGGTCTGGAAGGCTCGGTAATTGTGGAGCGCGTCAGGAGCGAAAAGCCGCCCATCGGCTTCGACGTGGTAACCGAGCAGTATGTGGACATGATTAAGGCCGGTATCGTGGATCCTGCTAAGGTTACCCGCAGTGCCCTGCAGAATGCGGCCAGCATCGCCTCCATGCTGCTGACCACCGAGGCTCTCGTGGCCGAAATTCCCAAGGAAGAGAAGAACCAGCCCATGCCGCCCAACATGGATTACTAAAAACTGCCGGGCAATAAAAGGATACCCTCGCGAGGAGGGTATCCTTTTTTACTTTTTTACGCCCCCCACGGGGGCGGAGGACGGGACAGGAAGGGTGTATAGAAATTGAAAAGGAGAGGGAAAAGCACGAAAAGGGCGGAAAGAGGGCCTGTATGGGGCAAGAAACGGCCGCTGGAGCTGGCGACGGGATTTGCCGGGCCGGGCTAGGAGAGTTAAAATAAATTCTAATATAATAGTGTATTTGACAACGGGGAGCTCCTGTTAGGGGCTGAGAAAGGGCTAGTGAGCACCTGACCCGCTGAACCTGTTCAGGATAATGCCTGCGGAGGGAAAAGAAAGCCGGTGATTTAAGGGTGTACTTTCCTTGCGGAGGTGCACCCTTTTTATCTTTATGGCGGACGGCAGGGAAGCCGTGCTTCGTATCCGTTCCTTGCATGGCCGGCTGCGGGAAAACGACCAAGCCCTCGCAGGGGATAGAAGTCGGCCTGGAAGGGGGTGATGACGGGTGGCCTGGCTATATGTAATAAGCAACCAACAGCTTACCCGGTATCCCCTGGAGGTTATGGCGGCTAAACTGGAAGGAGTAGACTTTTTCCAATTACGGGAAAAGAACCTTCCTGCAAGCGAGCTCTACCGGCTGGCCTGCAAGCTGCGAAGGGCGTTGCCGGCGAACACCAGGCTTCTAATCAACGACCGGGTGGATATAGCCATGGCGGCAGGGCTGGACGGCGTACATTTGGGGCAGCGCTCTCTTCCGGTGGAAGCGGCCAGGAGGCTACTGGGGCCCAACGCCCTCATCGGGGTATCCGTACACAACCGGGGAGAAGCTTTGACGGCTGCCCGGAGTGGCGCCGACTACCTGCTCTTCGGCCATGTATTTGCCACCGATTCCAAGAAGGGTTTGCCGCCCCGGGGGTTAGAGGCCCTGGGGGAAGTTGCAGGGGAGATTGGTATACCAGTGTTGGCCCTGGGCGGGGTTACCGTGGAGAGGGTGGAGGCCTGCCTGGCGGCGGGGGCCAGCGGAGTGGCCGTCATGTCGGCCGTTATGGCTGCTACTGATCCTGCAGCGGCGGTCAGGGAGTTCCGCCGGGCCTTGGACGGGGATAGAGGAGGGACGTGAGCTCGGGGAGGATAAGCCGAAAAGAAAAGGAGGGTTGCAAGAAAGATGCAGATTATGGTGAATGGTGAGAAAAGGGAGGTCCACCCGGGCACGACCGTGGCCGGGCTGCTCCGGCAACTGGGTATCGACTATCGTTATATGGCCCTGGAGCGCAATCGGGCCATCGTACCCAAGCAGGAGTACGAGAAGGTGGTGTTGCAGGAAGGGGATGAGATCGAGATCGTCCGTTTTGTAGGAGGCGGTTAATATGTCCCCCCTTTCAGGCAGACCAGGGGGAAAAGGTTAAATAGCTTTGAGGAGGTTTAAGAGATGACGGATAAATTAGTAATTGCCGGCAGGGAATTCAATTCCCGTCTAATGGTAGGTACCGGTAAGTATTCCAGTATGGAAGTTATGCAGAAGGCTATAGAGGCCTCAGGAGCTGAAATTGTTACCGTAGCGGTGAGGCGCCTAAACCTGGGCAGCAATGAGCCTTCCATTTTGGATTATCTGGATTTAAAGAAGATCACTCTACTGCCTAATACCGCCGGGGCCTATACGGTGGATGAAGCGGTACGGCTGGCCAGGCTGGCCCGGGAAGCCGGTCTTTCGGATATGATCAAGCTGGAAGTTATAGGGGATGAAGAAACCCTACTTCCTGATCCGGTAGCCACCATTGAGGCCACCCGCATACTGGTGCAGGAAGGGTTCATTGTGCTGCCCTACACTACCCAGGACCCGGTGGTGGCTCGGCGCCTGGTGGAAGCCGGGGCCGCCACGGTCATGCCCCTCGGGTCGCCCATCGGTTCTGGCCAGGGGCTGCCTAACTTCGAACATATTAAACTCATCATCGATCGGGTAAACGTACCCGTAATAGTGGACGCGGGCATCGGCGCTCCCTCAGACGCGGCCCTGGCCATGGAGATCGGCGCCGATGCCTGCCTTATCAATACGGCCATTGCCCAGGCCCGAGACCCCGTCCTCATGGCCGAAGCCATGAAGCAGGCGGTGGAGGCCGGCCGCAAAGGGTTCCTGGCCGGTCGCATACCCAAGAGGCCTTATGCCAGCCCCAGCAGCCCCACGGAGGGCATGATAGGCCGGCCCAAAGCCTGAAGGGGAGATGGAATTGGCTACCATAAAACCAGAGGCGAACTGGGACCCTACCTCTATCGTAAATCCCCACGATTTAGAGCAGTTGGTGGAGAGCCCGCCGCCCTCTTCGGCGGCCCTGGAGGATATCTTGCGCAAAGCCAGAAACTTGAGGGGACTAACCCTCGAAGAGGCGGCCTCCCTTCTCAACTTGAGGGACGAACACCTCCTAACCCAGGTCTATGCTGCGGCAGGAGAGGTCAAGGAGAAAGTATACGGGCGGCGCATCGTTTTGTTTGCCCCCCTCTATATCAGCAACCGCTGTAGCAATAATTGCCTCTACTGCGGCTTCCGGCGGGATAATCGCCAGCTTAAACGCAGGGCCTTGACCCCGGAGGAGATAGGACGTGAAGCGAAGGCCCTGGCCGAGAAAGGCTTTAAGCGCGTACTACTGGTATCCGGTGAGGGCCGGGAGGGGAGGGACGTAGACTATCTGGTGGAGGCCATTAAGGCGGTTTACCGCTATTCCCCCTTGAGAATAGTCCATATTAATGTGGCTCCCCAGACGGTGGCCAATTTCCGCCGGCTAAAGGAAGCGGGGGCGGGGGTATACCAGTGTTTTCAGGAAACCTACCACCCACCCACTTATATAGCCATGCATCCAAGTGGTGTCAAAGCAGATTACGGATGGCGCCTGACGTGCATGCACCGCGCCATGCAGGCAGGCTTCGGTGATGTAGGCATCGGCCCTCTGCTCGGGCTTTATGATTACCGTTTCGAGGTCCTAGCCACCCTGAGCCATGCCGCAGCCCTGGAGAGGGAATTCGGAGCTGGCCCCCACACCGTTTCCGTACCCCGGCTGCGGCCGGCCCTGGGAGCAGTTCTGACCGGGGTACCCTATCCCTTGAGCGACGTCGATTTTCGCAAAGTGGTGGCCGTTTATCGTCTAGCCCTGCCCTACGTGGGAATAGTGCTCTCCACCCGGGAGCGACCGGAGCTCCGGGATGAACTGATTAATATAGGGGTTTCCCAGATGTCGGCAGGGTCCTGTGTAAGTCCCGGTGGCTATGCCCGGGCGGGGGAACCGGCAGCTCAATTCGAGGTAGACGACCACCGCCCCTTGGAGGACATTTTGCAGGTCATCTTGGACGGCGGGCGACTGCCCAGTTTTTGCACTGCTTGTTACCGGGCAGGCCGGACGGGTGCCCGGTTTACGGGGCTGGCCCGGCAGGGACGCATACAAGACTTCTGCCTCCCCAACGCCCTACTGAGCTTTAAAGAATACCTGCTGGAGAGGGCGCCCCTTCATCTGCGGGAACGGGGCGAAAGGGTAATACGGGCCGGCCTGGCGGTAATAAAGGAGGAATCTTTGCGCCGGGCCACGGAGGAGAAACTCGAACAACTGGAACAGGGATACCGGGACCTATATTTCTAGGTTCGGGGCCCCCGGGGACCGGGCTAGAGGCTCGGACCCGGGGTCTCGGCGCCGGTGTTTCCTGCCCTGGGGCGGCGCAGGCCTTCGATGGGGTATAGTCCCATAGGGCCGGGAATTGCTCGCGTGCCGCAAACCGGAGAAGTCTGCCGGCAGGCGGTTGGACCTTCCTCGGCGTCCACAGGAAAGATAGCAGTGCCCGGCTGACGGACCGGCAGGCATAGTCCGGCAGGACATGCATAAACATTAGATAGAAACATGCCTGTCCGGGAGGCCGCGACTAATGCGTTATGATTGGGATTGGGACGACTTTAAGGGTGCACCCCTGGGGGAATTCAAAGGTCCCGGCCGCGCCTTGCCGCCATCTCGCTTTTCCCGGCAGCTGTTAAAACAGACTCTGGCTGCCGGCTTGCTTTTCTTGGCCATTACTCTGGTTTTCCGCCTGGAAGGAGAGGGAGCGGGTCAACTCCAGGCGGCCCTGCGCTACTACTTGCGGGACCCGTCCTCGGACCAGACCTGGCAGGTGGGCCAGGTCATGAGGAATGCCCTGTGGCTGGATGCCTTCGACCGCTGGGTCTTCCACGATTTTCAAGGGGAACAGGATTCCCTGCCCGCCTTCAGACCCCAGGAGCAAAGGGATTATCCCCCTATGGCCGTGCCGGTCTCGGGTGAAATCATTAAACCCTACGGTTGGCTACCGGCCGAGGAGGGCCAGCCCCAGCAGTTCCACAAGGGCATAGATATAAAGGCTGCGGGAGACAGCCCTGTACGGGCGGTTATGGATGGCCGGGTCATCCGGGCCGGGGAAGACCCTATCCTCGTGCGGGTGGTGGAAATCGATCATGGCGGTGGTCTGGTGACGGTATACGGTACCCTGGGAAAGATCTACGTTCGTCCGGGACAGACGGTTAAGCAGGGAGATACCATCGCAGTTCTGGCTTCGGGCTCCACGGTCCAGCTCCATTTTGAAGTGCGGGAGAACGGCCAGGCAGTAGACCCCATGCTGTATCTGGCTCCGGCTGAGAAAATTTAAGCCATGCGCCTGGGACAAGTAGCCGGGATCAACCTGGTAGTGAATGACTATTTCTTGTTGCTCCTGGGGGTTTATTTCCTGCTGGGGGTTTTGCCCCAGGCTGTACTGCTTTTTTTGGCCGTTGCCTGGCATGAAGCCTGGCACGTGCTTGCAGCGCGTAGAGTGGGCTTTATCCCCGGGAAGGTAGAGTTATTCCCCTTTGGCGGCGTGGCCCGCTTTGCGGCCCCGCTGGCCTTTTACCCCCACCAAGAAGCTCGCATAGCCCTGGTCGGGCCTATAGGAAGTTTAACCCTTGCTCTGATTACGGAGCTGGTGGGCCGGCTCATGGGGAGGGAGGGGGAACCCTGGCTGGCCTTCTTTATTCAGGCCAATTTACTGCTGGGTTTTTTCAATCTTTTCCCGGGTCTGCCCTTGGACGGCGGTCGCCTTTACCGTAGCTGGCGGACCTGCCGAGTGGGGGCGGGCCGAGCTACCCTGGAAGGCGCTGTGCTGGGTCAGGCTCTGGCGTTACTCCTGGCCGTGGGAGGCATAGTCGGGTTCTGCCTGCGGGTCACCGACTTGCAGAGCGTCATCCTGGCCCTTTTCATTTTCCGAGAAGCTAGCCGGGAAAAGGAGGTAGCCCCTTATTTGTTTTGGCGTCAGTTCTGGCGCGGGTACCCCCCGGAGGAACGGAAGATCCTGGGCGAGGCTTGGCTGTTAGCCGCAAGGGAAGGAGAGCCCGTGATCCGAATTGTGAAGCGGTTTAAGCCCAGGAAATACAACCTGGTAGCGGTAATCGGTTCCGGAGGCCGGGTATTAGGCCTGGTGGGCGAAGGAGAGGTGCTTAAGGCCCTTTATGACGGAGGATCTGGCGAACCTATCGGCAAACTGCTACGGTAGGCGTACTCTCCCTTCCTTTGCCTTGGCGCGGCGAAAGAAGTCCGGCGCACCCCAGTTTTGGTCTCCAGCCTGCCTGGCTTGGGGCCGCTCCGGAAACCCTCACCGGCAAGACAACCGCTTATCTCAAGGCTCCGGTGGGCTACCCGGCAGAGTCCAAGATCCTGCCTCAGTTGCCCGCCCTGGGCTTCTCATGGCCTCGGCCCACCGCCGAGCTAAAGTTCGGCAATACCGCTGGGGTTGAGTGGCTCACCGCCAGGCCCAAGCAGACCTTCCATGTAAAGGCCAGGCATAAATGAGTGAAAGGTATATTGCCGCCGAGATTTTTGCTATACTATGAAGTGGTCTCGTGACTTTTCGTTTAAGGAGACAGGACCATTGCAGGAATATATAAGAGAGAAAATACTGCCCCGGGTAGAAAAGCCGTCCCGCTATTTGGGAACAGAGTGGAATAGCGTACATAAGGATTGGGATAAGACCCCGGTGCGCATGGCCTTTGCCTTTCCGGACTTATACGAAGTGGGTATGTCCCACCTCGGATTGGCCGTCCTCTACGGAGCGGTAAACGAAAGGGAAAACATGCTTATGGAGCGGGTCTTCGCTCCGGGGCCGGACCTGGCCGGGATCTTGAAGCAGGAGGGGCTCCCCCTCTTTTCCCTGGAGTCTCACCGACCGTTGGCCGAGTTCGACGTTGTCGGCTTTACTCTCCAGTATGAGCTGAGCTATACCACCGTACTCCATATGTTGGACCTGGCCGGCATACCCTTATTGGCCGCCGAGCGCCGCTCCGGCCATCCTCTGGTGATCGGGGGCGGACCCTGCGCTTGTAATCCCGAGCCCCTGGCCCCTTTCTTCGATTGTTTCGTTTTAGGGGACGGCGAAGAGGTACTCCCTTCGCTGTTGGAGATCGTGGCCGAACTTAAGGATTCCCCCGCCTCGCGTACAGACCGGGCGGAATTCCTGCGCCGGGCCGCTGCCTTGCCGGGGGTCTACGTGCCGTCCTTTTACGAGGTCGGTTACCGGCAGGACGGGACTGTAGCCGAGATAAGGACCGTGAGGCCCGAAGCTCCGCCAAGGGTAAGGAAAGCGGTGGTGGACGACCTGGACCGGGCCTATTTCCCCACGCGGCCCATCGTGCCCTATCTGGAGGTGGTCCACGACCGCATTATGCTGGAGGTGATGCGGGGCTGCACCCGGGGATGCCGCTTCTGCCAGGCCGGAGCCATTTACCGGCCGGTGCGGGAGAGGGATGTGGAGGTGCTGCTGCGCCAGGCGGCGGAGCTGGTCCGGCACACGGGGTATGAGGAAATCTCCCTCACCTCCCTCAGCACGGCTGATTATTCCTGCATCGAAGCCCTGGCGCGGTCCCTGGCGGAGGCCTACGCTTCCCGGGGCATCGCGGTTTCCCTCCCTTCTCTGCGGGTGGACGCCTTCAGCGTGAGGCTGGCCCAGGCCCTCCAGCGGTTCCGCAAGAAGAGCACCCTCACCTTTGCTCCGGAGGCCGGAAGCCAGCGCCTGCGGGATGTGATCAATAAGGGAGTAACGGCCGAGGATCTTCTTTCAGCCACCGGCGAGGCCTTTGCCGCCGGTTGGCACCATATTAAACTCTATTTTATGATCGGATTGCCTACGGAAACCGACGAGGATCTGGAGGGAATAGGAGAGCTGGCCCGGCAGGTGTTGGAACAGGGGCGGCGGTTAAGCAAGGGCAAAAAGCCCACGGTTACCGTAAGCGTTTCTTCCTTCGTCCCCAAACCCCATACCCCTTTTCAGTGGGAGCCCCAGGACGGCTTAAAAGAACTAAAGGAGAAACAGGGTTTCCTGCGATCCCGCCTCAAAGGTCCCGGCCTGCAGTTCAGCTGGCACCAGCCGGAGATGAGCTTCCTGGAGGCAGTCTTGGCCAGGGGTGACCGGCGGCTGGCCCCGGTTATCCTGGAGGCCTGGCGAAGGGGAGCCAGACTGGAAGGGTGGTCGGAACACTTCCGCTACGAGATATGGCAAAGGGCCTGGGAAAACGCCGGGGTAGATCCCGCCTTTTACGCCTACCGGCGCAGGGATTATGACGAAAAACTCCCCTGGGATCACCTGGATTTCGGTGTAAGCAAAAGATTTCTCCAAGAAGAGCACCGCCGGGCCATGGCGGGGGAAGTAACCCGGGATTGTCGTTCGGGGCGGTGTGCGGCCTGCGGGGTATGTCCCGGACTGAACGTGCGCTTGCAGCTAAAGGGGGAGGGGCGTCTTGCGGCTGCGGATTAAATTCGCGAAGCGAGGAGAGGGGCGTTTCTTGAGCCAGCTGGAAGTAATGCGCGCCTTCCAGCGGGCTGCGCGGCGGGCGGATCTTCCCCTGGCTTTGAGCCAAGGTTTTAATCCCCATCCACGTATATCCTTCGGACCGGCCCTGGCCGTGGGCCTGGAAAGCGAGGCGGAATATCTCGACCTGGAGCTGGCGGAACCCATGGAGGCGAGGGAAGTCTTGAAGGCCCTCGCAGGCCAGCTGCCCCTAGGGCTCGAGGTTCTGACCATCAGGGCCCTTTCACCCGGCGAGCCCACCCTGGGAGAAGCCGTCCGCTGTGCTGCCTACCGGGTGGAAGTGGAGGGACTGCCTCCCGGGGAGCTGCGCCAAAGATTGGATGCCCTCCTGGCTCAGGAAAAGGCCATCATCTGCCGGCGGACGAAAGAGGGACCCCGGCAGGTAGATATCCGGCCCGGCATTTACCGGGTGGACCTAGAGGGGCCCCATACCCTTGACATGCTTCTAGCCTGTGGTCCTCAAGGCACCGTTCGGCCCGAAGAGGTAGTAATGGCCTTGGATCCCCGCCTTACGGTTAAACATGCCCGCCGGACGGGGCTGTACACCGGCTGTGAAGGTAAATCGGCCGCTCCCCTGGATTAATTCCCATCTTTTATGCAGCACGATGTTGGGTAACCCTTGCCGGCATATTTTTTGTTTTTTCATAACGGAGCAGCAGGAATTTTGCCAAGGAGGGCGAATAATATAACATCAAGATGTAAACACAAGATGCTAACCGATGGAGAAGGGAAGGACGCGGCCGAGCAGCATGGCTTCTTAAGGAAAGCACTCCACAGACCAAATAGGGTAAGGAAGGGAGAACATGGCAGTTCACCGAGGCTTGAACATGGATCCCCGCATACCCCTCTACTATCAGCTGATGCAGGTGCTGCTCCAGGAGATCGAGGAAGGGAGGTATCAGCCCGGAGACCTTTTTCCCTCGGAGAATGAGTTGTGTGAGAGGTTTAGCGTAAGCCGGCCCACAGTACGCCAGGCCATAAACGAGCTCGTCCGGGAAGGCCTCTTGCACCGCGTGCGGGGCAAGGGAACCTTTGTATCCGAACCCAAGATCCAGCAGGATTTTTTTCAGCGGCTGGTCAGCTTTACCGAAGAAATGGAACAAAAGGGCCTCAGCGCTACTACTCAGGTGTTGGAGCTGGAGGTAGTGCCGGCCTCCAAGACGGTAGCTGCCTTTCTGTCTCTGGCCCATGAGGAACCGGTTTACCGTCTGGAGCGTCTGCGCCGGGTGGAGGGCACCCCCATTGTGGTGGTGACCACTTTCGTACCCCAGAAGTATTGCCCGAATCTTCATGAACACGACCTTAACAATAACTCCCTCTACAGGACCTTGGAGTCACGGTACGGTATTCGCGTATGCCGGGCTAGGCGCATTCTGGAGGTTATCGCTGCTACCGAGGAGCTGGCCAAGCTTCTGGAAACGGAAGTAGGTGCGCCCTTACAGCTTTCCAAATCGGTAGGCTGGGACCAGTATAACCGGGCCGTGGAGTTCTCTATTGCCCGTTACCGAGGAGATAGAAGCCAGTTCATCATAGAGCTGCGGCGGTAGGATATTTTTCGGCCGGCACCGGTGGTGCAGGATATGCTCAAACTGGTGGCAACGCAAGTTGCCCGGAGGGAGGAACGGCGAAAGGCTAATAAGAAAGAAATGTCTTATTTGTTCCTATTTGTTTAGGAAAATGCTCTTGGAAAAGGGGTGGTAAAATTCTATGAATCTTGATTTCGGGAATAAAGTAGTTGTAATTACGGGAGCCGGCCTGGGAATAGGCAGGGCGGCAGCTCGGATGTTTGCCAAACACGGTGCGAAGGTAGCAGTTATCGATCTGAACGAGGATCATGCCCGCAATACGGTGGAAGCCATAGGGGCAGAGGGAGGAACCGCAGCTTACTTTGTGGCAGATGTTTCCCAGGAGGAACAGGTCAAGAATTGCTTCCGCGGAGTTTTGGACAAGTGGGGACGGGTAGACGTCCTGATTAACAATGCGGGCATATACTACCAGGGTAAAATTACCGATACTCCCCTGGCCGTATGGGAAAAGGTGATGGCGGTTAACGTGCGCGGTGCTTACCTCTGTGCCCGGGAGGCCGTAGCCATCATGGAAAAGCAGGGTGGGGGGGTCATAATCAACGTAGCCTCGGAGGCGGGGTTGGTAGGCATTAAGGGACAAGTGGTGTACAACGTTTCCAAGGCCGCGCTAATCGGTCTCACTAGAAGTTTGGCAGTGGATCATGCTCCCGCTATAAGGGTGAACTGTCTATGCCCCGGAACCACGGCCACTCCGCTAGTAGAAGAATCAGTTCGACGCAGCGGAGACGCTGAAAAGGCGAGGAGGGAGCTGGAACAAATAAGGCCCATGAACAGATTGGGTTTGCCCGACGAACAAGCAGCCGCCCTTTTGTTCCTGGCTAGCCATGAGATTAGTTATGCTACAGGAGCCGTCCTGTGCGTTGACGGTGGATATACTGCCCAGTAAACCGCCATAAGAATCAAGTTTTCCCTGACAAAAGGCCGAGGGATAACAGAGATAAGAAGTAACCCAGAGATGGAAAGCAAATTATAACATCAGGATGTAAACACAATATAATATAATACTCCCGTTTTCGCTGAGGGGAGGGATGCTTGGTAGGTTTAAGCATAGGAGATTCCCGGTTCAGGTGAGTAGTAGGTAACCTAGGCTCTTACCGGAGGGCACCTCCAAATATCATTTAGTCGGAGGTGATGAGACTAAAGGGGCATTACTGCCGAACGTAATCACCTTTAACCGTTCGCGGGAAAGAGGAACTACATCTAAAACCTTCTAAAAGCAGGATATTTTAAGTTAGGAGGTCAGGCTCTATGTTTCCCAAGCGGCGGGTATTAATACCCATATTAGTGGTTTTTGCCTTACTGATATGGGTGGTCGGGTGTTCCAAGCAAGAGGCTTCACCTTCGGGCACTGCTCAAGGTGAATTCCAATTGCCGGACAAAATAGTTATCGGGTGGGCACCCCCTGATATTACCGGCGTCTTCAAAACGGCGCAAGATTACCTCGAGCGAGCGGCCAAGGATGCTCAGGAGAAGGCCGGGCTAAACGTGGAAGTCATAACGAGGGCGCCTTCGTCCCATACGGACTATGCCGCCCAGGTGGCTATTTTGGAAAACTTCATACAGCGTAAGGTGGATGCCATCGTAGTATCTCCCATAGACATCGAGCCCGTTAAACCGGTCATCAAACAGGCCAACGAAGCGGGGATCCCGGTTATCGTAGTAAATCTGCTAGAACCTATCGAAGGAATAGAGGTAGCCTCCTATATCGGTTTTGACAATGAACAAGCCGCCAGGGTGAGCGCCTACGCGGTATTAGATTATCTCGGAGGCCCGGGTGTCCTCGGAGAAGGAGAAAAAGTCGAAGTTTCTCCGGAAACCTATCTCGACGAGGAATGGTGGAAGAACCTTTATAAGGATGTAGATCCCAACAGCATAAAAGGAAAGGTGGCCATAATTGAGGGAGTGGCCGGCGACTTCTTTACTAATGCCCGCACCAGAGGTTTCAAGGAGGTAATAAGCAAATTCCCCAATGTGGAGATAGTTTCTGCTTTGCCTGCCGACTGGAATCGGGAAAAGGCGGTAAAGGCGGCCGAAAACATACTGCAGAACTTTAAAGACCTGGACGTGATCTGGGCGCAATGCGCCGAGATGGCCCTGGGCGCTAAAAATGCCGTTCAGGCCGCTAATAGGCAGAACGAGGTAGCCGTGTTCAGCAATGACGGTACTCCGGAGTCCGTCGATGAAATAAGGAAGGGAACCATAGTAGCCGAAACGTGGCACGGTTTCCCAGAATGGGGATGGTATGGTACCAAGTTTGCCGTTATGCTAAAGCTCGGCGTGCCGGTGCCCGAAATCTTTGACGTTCGGCCCAGAACGGAGTATAAGAATAATGCCGATATGTTTTACCCCAACCCCAAGTTAGAACCCATCGACTGGAACAAGATCATAGAAGAGGCTAAGGCTGCTAAGGCTAAATAGCTGCGGCAGGATATAACACCGGCCGAGGAGTAGGGAAGGGTACCCCCTACTCCTCGGCTTGAAAGGACTGGGAGGGGTGAACTTGTCGCCTCCGCTTGTTGAACTAAGAAATGTGAGCAAGCGGTTCTTCGGAACACAGGCGGTGGATAATGTTTCGCTTACGGTGGACGAGGGAACCGTTCACGTGCTCCTGGGAGAGAATGGTGCAGGCAAGTCTACCCTTATGAAGATTCTCGCCGGGGTGGTTAAGCCAGATACAGGGGTTATTCTTATCCAGGGGCGCAAGGCGGAAATGGACCACCCGTGGGATGCTTTAAGGTTAGGTATAGGCATGGTCTATCAGGAACTCACCCTTGTACCCACGCTATCCGTAGTAGAAAACATATGTCTCGGTGGGCTGCCTCGCAAGGGTAATAGCCGTCTAGTAGACTGGAAGGCTGCCAGGGAACGGACACGCGCCGCTCTAGAAAGGCTGGGCGTGGATATCGACCCCGATACCAAGGTGCGAAATCTGGAGCTTGGGCAGCAGCAACTTATTGAGATAGCCCGGGCTATCTCCAGAAATGCGCGCCTCATTATACTGGATGAGCCCACCTCCGCTTTGACAAGCAATGCGCGTGAGAAACTGTTCTCGATAGTTCGCGCCTTGAAGAAAGAAGGAGTGGCTTTTATCTACATCACCCACCACTTAGAAGAAGTTCCCATGATCGGTGATATGGTTTCTGTATTGCGGGACGGCAAACTGGTGGCTACCAAGCCGGTTAGTGAAGTGGATGAACAGACCCTCATCAAAATGATGGTGGGTAGAACTTTGGAAGAACAATATCCGCGAGAAGAAGTATGTCCGGGAGAAGAGGCTTTGAGGGTCGAGGGTTTGGCCGCCGGCAACCGGGTGAAGGATGTAACCTTTGCCGTCCGCTACGGTGAGGTGTTGGGCATCGCAGGACTAATGGGTGCCGGCAGGACGGAACTTCTGGAAACGGTTTTTGGCCTGCGCCGGGCGGATAAAGGCACGATATGGGTAAACGGGACGGAACTGAAGGTACGTTCTCCACAAGATGCCATTAGGGCCGGAATGGCACTAGTTACCGAAGACCGTAAGAACAGCCTTGTTCTGCAGAATTCTATCAAGTTTAACCTTACCCTGGCCAGCCTCAGATTGCACAGCAGGATAGGACTCATGAACCGTTATAGAGAAGTTAAGAGCGCCTTGGATCTGGTAAAAGGTTTGAGGATAGAACCGCCCCAATTAACGCGGGTAGTGAGGACCCTTAGCGGGGGTAACCAGCAAAAGGTGGTCCTAGGAAAGTGGCTTTGTAGCAAAGCGCGCATTTTCCTTCTGGACGATCCTACCAGAGGAATCGATGTGGGCGCTAAGGTTGAAGTGTACCGCCTAATAAACCAGCTGAAAAAAAGCGGTGCGGCCGTGGTGGTAGTGTCTTCGGACATGGGGGAACTGATGGGAATATGCGATCGTATAGCAGTGATGCGCACGGGCAGATTAGTCAGAGAGTATGAAGCTAGGACGGTAAGCCAGGAGGAAATCCTGGCGGCAGCGATGGGAGGTACAGTCGCATGAAGGATGTAAGGGCAGTCGCCCCGAAGGCCGATACCGGGGTCAGAAGGAAAGGAGCGGCGGTTCTCGAGCTCTTGGGTAGAGGTGCAGCAGGATTTGCACTAATACTCCTTATCCTCTACCTGAGTCTAGCAACTCCTAGCTTTCTAGATGTGAATAATTTCCTTAATATCGCCAGGCAAAGCTCTATAAACGCTATACTGGCCGTTGGTCAGACGCTGGTGATTTTAGCCGCAGGCATAGACCTCTCTATCGGGTCCGTCATGGCCCTGGCCGGTTCCGTGATGGCCGTAGCCGTGGTGAAATACGGCGTACCTTTGTTACCCGCCGTGGTCCTGGCCCTTCTGACCGGGGTGGTGGCCGGGTTTCTGAACGGCTACGTTATCTCCAAAGGTCGAGTTCCCGACTTTATCGTGACTCTGGGAGGCCTATCGGCTTATAAAGGTCTGGCCCTGATAGTCACAGACGGTCTGCCCATTTCCGGGATCCCGTCTGTAATCGCCTGGCTAGGTAGCGGGGATATTTTAGGCATACCGGTGGCGGCCATCGGAGCAGCTATTGTAGCCGCAATAGGTTGGTTTCTCCTGGCCCATACCACCTTCGGCAGGGCGGTTCTAGCCATGGGGGGTAACCAGGAGGCCGCCAGGGTTTCGGGCATCAACCTGGTCCGTACCAAGCTTCTAGTCTACTGCTTTGCGGGCTTATGTGCAGGTATAGCCAGCATATTCATGGTGGGTCGGCTCAATTCTGCCAATGCCCTTATGGGTACGGGCCTGGAACTTTCCGCGATAGCGGCAGTGGTTATTGGTGGCACGAATCTCTTTGGTGGCGAGGGCAGCATCGGAGGTACGATCTTGGGCGTCGTGACCATGGGGGTCCTGGCCAACGGGCTGGACCTGCTTAACATCTCGGCGTTCTGGCAGCAGGTAGTGCTGGGCCTGGTCATAGTGGCGGTAGTGGTCTTTGACCAGTGGCGGCGTCGGCGCTGGGGTATGTGAAAGGAAAAAGATATTTAAACTTATCGAAGGGAGGCCGAATCATGGGTTTTAAGTACAGCATCAGCAACTGGATATACGGTGATGAGGCGTTGGAGACGACCTTTCAGCGGCTTAAGCGCTATGGCTACGACGGTGTGGAACTTATGGGAGAGCCTGCACGCTATGACACTGACGAGGTGGAAGCCCTGTGCAAGCAATACGGCCTTAAGGTCCTGAGTATTGCCGGTATGTATCCCTGGCCCACCGAAGAGCGAGATTTGAGCAACCCCAGAGAGGAGGTTCGCCGGAGAGCCGTTCAATATCTTAAGGACTGCTGCGACTTTGCGGTGAGGTTGGAAGCGGGCGTAATAATAGTGGTGCCGTCGGCCGTAGGTAAGGTCCTACCGGTGGGTGAGCCCCGGGACGAGGAAGAGTGGCTCAAGGCTTACGATAAAGAGTGGAAGCTGGCCGTGGAGTCACTGGGCGAAGCAGCCCTTTACGCAGAAAAGCAGGGCGTAGTCCTCGCCATAGAGCCTATTAACCGTTACGAAACGTTCCTTGTGAATACCTGCGAGCAGGGGTTGCGGATGATCCAAGAGATAGGGTCCCCGGCGGTAAAGTTGCACCTGGATGTTTTCCATATGAACATTGAGGAAAGAGATGTAGCCCAGGCTATTAGGGCTGCGAAAGGTGTGCTTGTCAATCTCCACGTGGCCGACAGCAATAGGACGGCGGTGGGGGAAGGTCATATAGATTTCAAGGCTGTCCTGCAGGCTTTACTGGATATAGGGTACGAAGGGATGTTATCCCTGGAGCCTTTACCGCCCGTCCCCGACCCCTATATGGCGGCCCGCATGAAGCGGTTTATGCATCTATGGGACGATTATGCCAGGATATCCATTGAAAGGCTTAAGGATATAGAAGGGGAACTCAGGGGAGGCGAAAGCAGGGGGTAAAACAGGAACCTCCTGACCCACCGGCACAACACATTTTATCCCCGATTATCCCCGAGTTTCAAGGGTTTGTGATTTAGGGCTCGCTTGCGGCCCGTAGAATTCCCCACCAGTCCTCCAGATTAGTCGGGGAGCCATATGAACCATATTTAGACTACGGGAGGGAGCGTAGTGCTGAGTATTGAAGCATGCGGCGTAGCTGTCCTGGGAATCGGAAGGGCGGGGATGGTCCACGCACGCAATTTCGTAGAATCCGTGCCCATGGCCAAGCTTGTTGCCGTTTATGATGTGGAGAAGGAACGAGTGGAGGCGGCGGCCAGTGAGTTAGGAGTCAAGGGTTATACCGACCTGGAGAAAGTACTGGGCGATCCCGCCATAGACGCAGTGGTGGTGGCTGCGCCGACCTTCGCCCACCGGGATCTGGTTGTGGCAGCAGCAAAGGGCAAGAAGGCCATCCTGTGTGAAAAACCCCTTACCCTTACGCCAGAAGAGGCCGAGGACATGCGCCGGGCAGTGGAAGAAAACGGCGTAGTTTTCGTCATGGGGTTTATGAGGCGTTACGACGCGAGTTTCATGCGGGCCAAGGAATTACTTGAGAACGGCGAGATCGGCGACCCTCTTATCATACGGTCGGTGGGTAAAGGGCCGAGCCTCCCGCCCCGCTGGGCTTGGGATGTTAAGAAGAGCAACGGTGTTTTAGGAGAAGTCAACAGCCACGATTTCGATACTGTTTACTGGCTGATGGGCTCCGAGTACAAGTGGGTTTATGCCCGGGGCAAGAATATGCGCTGTGAGGACCTTCGGGAAGAGTTTCCCGAATTCTACGATCACGCCCTGGTCATGTTTGAACTGAAGAACGGCTGTATGGGCACCGTAGAGGGAGCCTGCCCCAGCGAGTACGGGTACGATGCAAGGGTTGAAATACAAGGCACCAAGGGGGTTCTCTTTATCGGTGACATAGCGGAGCACGGTGTTACGGTATGCAGTAAGGGGAAAGGCGCAAGCAGGTCCTTGGTCCAGAGCTGGCGCAGCCTATTTAGGGAGGCGTACATCCGGGAGGACCGACATCTCATTGAATGCCTCTCAAAGGGAGCCAAACCCCGTACCACCGTCGAGGATGGTACTAGAGCCCTTAAGGTAGTTCGCGCGGCCAACCGTTCACTGGTGACGGGAGAAGTGGTTCATTTGTAAGGGAATGGTTGTGACAGACTTTAGATGAGTTGCGCGGGGTTCGCGTGAGGTGGGGAGGCTACGAGACACGGGAGGGGTTTTACCTTTCTGCACCTGTAAGGATAACATTACGTGCTAGCAATAGGGCTGGGAGGGAAACCTGGAGACTATGAGCGGACGGGGTGAGGATGTTGTTTAAAGGTGGATACCTGGGAAGGGTGTTACGGGTAAATCTCACGGACGAAAAGGCCACAATAGAGGAGATTGCTCCTCAAGTGTACGAACAGTTCTTGGGCGGTCGGGGCGTGGCGGCCTTTTATTACTACAACGAGATAGGTGCTAATACCGATCCCCTTTCCCCGGAGAATAAGATATTCTTTTTCACCGGGCCGTTAACGGGGGTAAGGCTGCCTTCCACTACGAAGTTTAACCTGGCCACCAAGTCCCCCCAGACAGGACTGTACCTCTGTTCTAACTCCGGAGGAAATTTCGGGCCCCATCTCAAATTTGCGGGGTTTGACGGGCTCATCATTGAGGGCCGGGCTAAAAGACCCACCTTCCTTTATATCCGGGACGGCCAGGTGGAGTTCCATTCGGCCGAAGCCTTCTGGGAGGAAGAAACCGGCCGGGGCACGGAAATCATAAAGGACACCATAGGGGAGAAAAGGGCTTCGGTAATGATCGCCGGCAGGGCGGCGGTGCGCGGGGCGGACATCGCCTGTATCATGGTGGACGGCCGGAGCGCCGGCCGGGGCGGCGCCGGCCGGGTCATGGCGAGCAAGAACTTAAAGGCCGTGGCGGTACTGGGGCGGGGGAAGATACCCCTTCACCGCCCGGAAGCCCTAGCGGAGTTCAGCCGCGAGGCCATGCGCAAGGCGCGGGACAGCAGGCCTGTGCATACTCGCTTCGGTACGCCCCAGTACACGGGCGTCCTCAACGAACTGGGATGTTATCCCAGCTACAATTTCCGTACCAGTGTATTCGATGGTATTGAGACCATCAAGGCCGAATACATGGAAAAGCACTACAAAGTGAAGAACAAAGCCTGCTACTCCTGCCCCATCGGGTGCGCCCAGATATGCGAGGTTAAAGAGGGGCCCTTTAAGGGTTTCAAGTCCGACCCGGAGTACGAAAGCATAGGCAGCCTGGGTGGCCAGTGCGGCGTGGCCGATTTCGGCGCCATTGTTGCGGCTAACAATTTATGCGATGAGTACGGGATGGACAGCATGTCCGCCGGGACCATTATTGCCTATGCCATGGAGTGCTATGAACTGGGCCTGTTTAGCCGGGAGTTGATAGGAAGGGAACTGCCCTTTGGCGACGGCAAGGCCATGGTGGAGATGCTCCGGGATATGGGGGAGATGCGGGGCTTTGGTGCCGAGCTGGCCAGGGGCTTTAAGTACCTGGCCGCAAAATATCCGGAAACCGTGCCCTACATGATGCACTGCAAATGGATGCCCTTTGCGGCCTACGAGCCGAGGGGCTTCTTCGGCATAGGGTTGTCCTACGGGACCTCCAGCCGTGGGGCGTGCCACAACGTAGGCGGATGGACCATCCGGGACGAACTCCTTACCGGCGAGTACGACAGGTTTGCTGTTAAGGGGAAGGGGCTTCTCGTTAAGCGTATCCAGGACACCAGGGCGTATGTAGACTCCCTGGGGATCTGCACCGTGGCGCGGTCATCTATGGGCTTTAGCGACCGGCCGAGCGGGACGGTTTTGGAGATGGTCACCGGGGTGGATCTTACACCCCAGCTCATGGAGATCGGAGAGAGGATATATACCCTGGAACGGCTTATCCTAGCGCGGGAAGGTATTACCCGTAAGGACGATTACCTGCCTGACCGTATTATGAAGGAGCCCTTGCCGGAGGGGCCGGCCAAGGGGAAGGTACTGACTAGAGAGATGTACGACGAGATGTTAGACGAGTATTATGCAGCCCGGGGCTGGGACAGGGACGGGATACCTACTCGCGAGTGTTTGAAGCAACTGGCGTTGGACTCCGTGGTCCAATCCGATGGAACCGGCACGGTCGCCGCCGGTGTTAAATAAAGTTGCGTGTCCGCACCTGTGGAGGAAGGGTATATGAGGGTTACCGTTACCTTTCTGGGCCCGGCGGCCAGCTTTGCCGGCCGTACGGCCGCTGTCCTTGAAGTAGCGGCGCCGGCTACGGTAAAGGAGATACTGGAGGTTGCGGCCAACGAGTGCGGCTTCCGTGTTGACCCGGCAGCCTGGGCCGTGTTATTGGACGGCCGGGGGGTACCGCCGGAGGATTGGGACGCCTGTACGGTCGACCAAGACTGCCAACTTACGGTCCTACCCATGCTCGCGGGAGGTTAAGAGGATGACCATTAAAGTAGTCGTAACGCCCAGATCCTTTGCGGCTACCTCTCCCTTACCCCTTAAGGTACTCGAGGAGAGGGGCTATAGCATCGTGCGCAATCAGCTGGAACGACCCCTTGAGGTCGATGAGCTTCTGGAGCTCGTTAGAGACGCGGATGCCCTTATTGTCGGTATAGATAAAGTAACCAGGAAGATAATCGAGAACGCGCCCCGCCTGCAGGTCATTTCCAAATACGGCGTGGGGGTGGACAATATTGATCTTGAGGCCGCAGCCGAGAAGGGCATAATCGTGACGAACACCCCCGACGTCAATACGGAGGCCGTGGCGGACCTGGCGGTGGGGCTGATGCTGGCCGCCGCCCGGCGTATCCCCCAGGCGGATGCTTCCATGAGGCAGGGCCAGTGGAAGAAGTTCATGGGCATGTCCTTGTTCGGAAAGACCGTCGGCATCCTGGGGACGGGTCGGATCGGCCGGGCGGTGGCGAGGAGGCTCCTGGGATTTAGTACCAAGCTGTTGCTTTACGACGTTTGCCCGGATCCCTCCTTGGCGGCGGAGGTAAGGGGAGAATATGTCGGATTGGAGCAGATCCTCCGGGAGGCTGACTACATCTCCGTCCACCTTCCCCTCGTACCGGAAACCAGGAACCTCATAGGTGAGGCTGAACTCAGGCTCATGAAACCCAATGCCGTCCTCATAAATACCTCCCGGGGCGGAATCGTAGAAGAAAAGGCCCTCGCCAGGGCCCTGCGGGAGGGGTGGATAAGGGCTGCGGCGCTAGATGTGTACGCCGAGGAACCCCTCCGGGGCCGGGAGCTGCTGGACCTTGAAACTACGGTCTTGACACCCCATATAGGTGCCTATACGGAAGAGGCGGTAATGCGCATGGGTCTGGAGGCGGCGGAAAACGTGATTAGCGTTTTAGAAGGAAGAAGACCGAAGAATGTAGTATCCTGCTACAGGACTCATGAAGGAGAAGCGAACGGAGGGAGTGCGAGCCGGTGAAAAAGGCAGTTTACCGGGGAATAAGGGATATGGAGGTGGTGGAGGGCCCCGTCCCTCAAATAGGCCCCTACGAAGTCCTTCTGCAGGTAAAGTATTGCTCCATCTGCGGTACCGATATCCGCATTTACCATTACGGTCACTTTAAAATACCTCCGGGAACCGAACGAGTGCTGGGGCATGAGGTAGTAGGTGTGATAGCCTCGGTGGGGAGCGAGGTCCGGGGCCTGGCCCCGGGAATGAGGGTGGCTGTAGCCCCAAATATAGGGTGCGGACAGTGCGAAGTATGCTTGCGGGGTTGGAACCAGCTCTGCCCCGACTACCAGGCCTTCGGAATCAGCCTGGATGGCGGCTTCCAAGAATACATGAAGATTACCGCCCCGGCCGTCCTTCGGGGCAATATAGTGGGCATACCGGACGGCGTATCCTTCGAGGAAGCCGTGTTGGTTGAGCCCTTATCCTGCGTGTATAACGGGGTAGAAGCCGTAGATATACGCGCGGCCGACGTGGTGGTAATAATAGGTGCGGGACCCATAGGCCTGCTCCACGTTCAGATGGCCAAACTCAAGGGCGCGGCAAAGGTGATCTTAAGCGAGACGGTGGAAGAACGTCTACAGGACGGCGCACGATTCGGGGCCGATGTATTGGTGAACCCCTCTAAGGAAGACCTGAAATCGGTCATATTTAAAGAAACCGGCGGGAAGGGAGCGGATGTCGTTATAACCGCCTGCTCGGTGCCGGCGGTGCAGCAGCGGGCCCTGGAGCTGGCGGGGGTTTTCGGACGCATAAACCTCTTCGGGGGCCTGCCCCGCGGCCAGGAAACGGTGCCTCTGAACACTAACCTCATCCACTATAAACAGTTGAAGGTTACCGCCACTACAGGCTCTAACTACCATCAATTCCGCCGTTCCATGGAGCTTATCGCCGCCGGGCGTGTGGAGGTTAAGAGTCTCATCGAAGGTATTTACCGATTGGAATCCATTAAGGATGCCTTTGAAAGGGTAGCCGGGAAGGCCAGCAACCGTAAAGTGGTCATCGGTTTCGACTGGTAGGCAAAGGGGAGCGGAAAGGCCGACGACAAACACGGCGTTACGGAAGAATTAGAACCGCGGAAAGGGGCGAAGTGGGTTGCATCTATTTAAACCCTTTAATACCATATGCGATCTCAAGACGGGTGTTCTTTCTCCGCCCGGCAATCATATAGTGCGCTATTTGGCGGACATGAAGGAAATGTTCCATGACCGGGAAGCGGCCGAAACCATGTTAAAAGAGAACCCGAAGGTTTACGAATTCTATAATGTAGTCATTCCCGAAGAGGACGGCCATCTCCAGCACTGCACCAGTATCATATACCCGGGCAAAGTAGGCAAGGAATACTTTATGACCAAGGGCCACTTTCACGCCGTGGCCGGCACGGCGGAGATCTATGTATGCCTTGCCGGCAAGGGGCTGCTCCTGATGCAGACTGAGGACGGCCAGGCGGAAGTCCTGGAGATGTATCCGGGCAGCATATCCTATATCCCGCCCTACTGGGCCCACCGTACGATAAATACGGGGGATGAACCCCTGGTCTTTTTCGGGGTGTATAGGGGTGACGCGGGCCATAACTACGGCACCATAGAAAAACAGGGTTTTTCCAAGCTGGTTTTGGAGGAAGACGGCCAGCCGTGCATCATAGATAATCCCCGCTACAACCCTCGGGGGGGAGACTGATGGGCGCCAAATACCTTCTGGGCGTCGATATAGGCACTGCAGGGACCAAGGCGGGATTATTTGACCTGGAAGGTCGCCTCCTCGCCGTAGCCTACGCCGAGTCTTATTTGCGGTATCCAGCACCGGGGTGGGTGGAGCAGGACCCGGAAGATTTCTACCGGACGGCCTGTATCACTATCCGGGAAGTTTTGGAGAAGAGCGGCATAAATCCACGGGATATAGCCGGTATGGCCTTCGACGGACAGATGGCGGGTATCATGGGTATAGATGAAGAATGGCGTGCCGTTACCCGCTACGACTCGTGGCTTGACGTCCGCTGCCAGAAATACGTGGATTGGCTGAGGGAGCATTTCGGCGAAAAACTCATAGCCACGGTGGGCATGCCCCCTTCCATAGCCCACGGTCCCAAGATGATCTGGTGGAAGGAAGAAGAGCCGGAGGTGTACCGCCGCATTGTCAAGTTCATTGTCCCAGCCGTATATGTAGCGGGGCGCGTATGCGGGTTGCGGGCGGAACAGGCCTTCGAGGATTACACTTATCTTCACTTTTCCGGCGTTTCCGACGCCCTCGCCGGCCGGTGGTCCCCCGAACTCCTTGGTGCCTTTGGCCTATCCCAGGATAAGCTTCCCCAAATAGTCGAGCCCTGGCGGATTGTCGGTTATGTAACCGAGGAAGGGGCCAGGGACACTGGCCTGGCCGCAGGCACGCCCGTGGCGGCCGGGGTGGGGGATACGGCGGCCAGCTTCCTGGGCGCAGGTATGGTAGAGAAGGGCCAGGCCGTGGATGTAGCGGGTACCGCTTCCGTGTTAGCCTTCTGTGTGGACGAATTCGTCCCGGACATTGAAAACAAAACCTTGATCGTACCCCGGGCCGTCCAGCCCGGTCTGTGGTTCGCCATGGCCTATATCGGCGGCGGGGGCTTGTGCCTGCGGTGGTTTAGGGATACCTGGGCTGCTGCGGAAAGGGAGGAGGCAGAGCGTTCGGGCCGTGACGTGTACGATATTCTTAACGAAGCCGCCGCGGAGGTTCCGGCCGGGTCTGCCGGGCTCTTGTTCGTACCCCATCTGGGCGGCCGTGTCTGCCCTTATGACAGCCGCATCCGAGGAGCATGGATAGGCTTTAGCTGGAACCACGACAAGGCAGGCTTCTATCGTTCTATATTGGAAGCAGTGGCCTACGAGTATGGCTATTACCTAGATATAACTCGCAAATTGTTCCCGAGCCTGGAAGTTAAGGAAGTGCGGGTCATAGGCGGCGGAGCGAGAAGCCCCCTCTGGAACCAGATGAAGGCGGATATCTTAGGGATACCCTACGTGAGTTTGGAGAGGGAAGAGGTAGGCATCTGGGGTTCGGCCTTGGTGGCGGGGTATGCGGTAGGCATCTACAAGGACCTGGCGGGGGTGGCCAAGGAACTTGCCCGGCCGGCCCAAAAGTTCGAGGTAAATGAAAAGGCCCACGCCCATTACCGTCCCTACCGGGAACTCTACAGGGAGCTCTACGCGGCCCTTAAAGGCGTTTACGACCGCCTAGACGAGATAGCCCTGGGAACATAGCTTGGAAAACGAAGGTGGCGGCCCTCAATCCTCTGTGATATAACAGAGGTGGGTAGAAGAAAAACAAAAGGGGGGTAAGGGTCAAATACAACCTACCTAAGCAACGCCCCTAGATTTAGGAGATAAGCCTCTTCAGAAAACAAGCTGGGGAGGCTTATTTCTTATGACCGGAGCCTAACTTCAACGACGCCTACTAACTCTTGACACGGAGGGCGGGCGTGGTTTGCTTGACAGCCCTTTACTAAATATGCTACACTGCAGAAGCGGATATACCTCAAGTTTTAAACCGCCCGGGAAAGGTCTAAAAACCCCTGCCTTCGGGCAGGATACCTTTATTCCGGCGAGTCTTAGCTTGGGAGGAGAAGGAACGAATGTACGCTATTATCGAAACAGGTGGCAAGCAGTACCGGGTTTCCGAGGGCGATGTGTTGAAAGTGGAGAAGCTGCCCGTTCCCGAGGGCGAAACGGTAGTATTGGATAAAGTGCTGGCCGTCCAGGGCGACGGGGGTTTGCAGGTGGGTAGGCCTTATCTGGCCAACGCCCGGGTGATAGGCAAGGTCGAAGGACACGGTAAGGGCGAAAAGATAATCGTGTTCAAATATAAGCCCAAGAAGAATTACCGCCGGAAGCAGGGGCACCGTCAGCCCTTTACTGCCCTGCGTATCGAAAAGATCGAGGTTTCCTAAAATACCCATGGTCCGGGTAACCCTTTGGCGCGATGAGGGCGGCCGCGCGGTGGGTTTCCTGGTTTCCGGCCATGCGGGCTACCGACCGCGGGGCCGGGATATAGTGTGTGCCGCTGTATCGGCCCTTACCCAGGCGGCGGTCATGGGGCTGGAGGAGTACCTGACCGTGGCTCCTGAAGTCCAGAAAGGGGAAGGCACTCTACAGTGCCTACTGCCCGGGGACCTGCCGGTACGCGAGCGGGAGAAGGCGGAGGTCATTTTAGGGACCATGGAGCTGGGCCTGAGGGCCATAGCAAGGAGCTATAGACGCTTTGTACAGGTTGAATCGAGGAGGTGGAGCAGATGCGCAAGATAGACCTGCAGCTGTTTGCCCACAAGAAGGGAGTGGGTAGTTCCCGCAACGGACGGGACAGTGAATCGAAGCGGCTGGGCGTGAAGAGGCACGACGGCCAATTCGTTACCGCTGGAAACATTATTGTGCGCCAGCGGGGGACCAAAATTCACCCGGGCCGTAACGTGGGCCTGGGTAAAGACAACACCCTGTACGCCCTCATTGATGGCTATGTGAGGTTTGAACGCAAGGGCCGGGATAAGAAGCAAGTTAGTGTTTATGCTTAAGGCCCAGATAAAACCTGGGCGACCCCTGGAAGATTCCAGGGGTCAATAAATATTTTGGGGTGGAGATTGTGGCAGGGGAGACCGAAGCCTTTGTACGCTTGCTGCGGGGTCAAAAACACGATTTCCTTAACCACCTGCAGGTAATATCCGGCTTTTTGCAGTTGGGTAAACCCGAAAGGGCCCTGGCCTATACTAAAGAAGTAGTCGCGCGCATCGGGAAAAACGGGAGACTGATGCGCCTGCGGCAGGCCGAGTTGGTTCTCCAGTGCCAGTTTAAACTAGAAGAAGCAGCCCAGCGCCAGATCAAGGTGGAAGTGGAAGTAGACACCGAAATGGAGGACCTGGCCTTAACCGGGGAACAGGCGGCGGGTCTTCTGGAGCTCGCCTGGGAACTGGTGCTGGGGGCCTTCGAAGCCGGGGAGCAGGAAGGAAGGCTAGGGCTGGAGATCCGGGAAACAGGGCAAGGGTATCTCTGGCGTTTTACTGGCTCTCCGGGGCCGGTGGGAAGGGAGAGAATGGATTCCGTCCTCGCGGAGCTGCAGGAACGGGCGGAGAAGTGCGGTACGCCTGTTACGTGGTCTCCCCATAAATTCGAACTCACCCTACTTTTGCCCCGCAAGTAAGTGCGACCTTATTGGTCCGTCTACGGGCATCCCCGGCCACAGGATTTTTGTTCCCCCGCAAAAGGGGGGTTATATACTTTTTTGCCCGCCAAGGGCTAGTCTTTAAGGTGCTAAAGGAGTACGTCAGCTCAAAAGGGGCAGAGGTCAGCATCCATGTTTTACGACGAAGCAAAAATATATGTCCGCGGCGGTGACGGCGGTAACGGGGCGGTGGCCTTCCGACGGGAAAAGTACGTACCCCGCGGGGGCCCCAGCGGTGGCGACGGCGGTCGGGGCGGCAGCGTCGTCCTGGAGGCCGATCCGGGCCTTAGGACCCTGGTGGATTTCCGTTACCGCAGTCATTACCGGGCCGAAAGGGGCGAGCACGGTCAGGGCAAGAATAAACACGGCCGCAGCGCCCCCGACCTGATTCTGCGGGTACCGGTGGGGACCGTGGTGCGCGACGCGGTTACCGGAGAGGTTTTGGCGGACCTCGTTGCTCCCGGTCAGAGGGTGGTAGTAGCGGCGGGCGGCCGCGGGGGTCGGGGCAATGCCCGCTTTGCTAACCCCCGGGAGCAGGCCCCGAAGTTTGCGGAGAAGGGGGAGCCTGGGGAGGAGCGGTGGATCCGGTTGGAGCTTAAGCTCCTTGCCGATGTAGGACTGGTAGGCCTGCCCAATGCGGGGAAATCCACTTTGCTATCCCGCATATCCGCCGCCCGGCCCAAGATTGCCGATTACCCCTTTACTACCTTGAACCCCAACCTGGGCGTGGTGCGCCTGGATGAGGAACACTCCTTTGTGGTAGCCGATATTCCCGGCCTTATTGAAGGCGCCCATCAGGGAGCGGGGTTGGGATTAAAGTTCCTACGCCATATCGAGAGGACCCGGGTGCTGGTCCACGTGCTGGACGTGGGCATGAAGGGCGGAGAGGAAGTTCTCCGCGACTTCGAAACGGTCAACAATGAACTGGGCCATTACAGCCCCGAACTTCTAAAGCGCCCTCAGGTGATTGCGGCCAATAAGATAGACTTGCCCGGGGGCGAGGAAAACTGTAGGTTTCTTACCGAAAGGTTGGGCGAAAAGCACCGCATATTTCCCCTTTCGGCCTTGAAGGGGGAGGGCCTTGAACCCCTGCTATGGTATTTGGTAGAACTGCTCGAAGACCTGCCGGAGGTGAAGGACGCGCCCTCGGACGAGACTACGGCAAGGATGGTCGAACCGGCCGAGACTTTCACCATAACCCGGGAGAACGGCGTGTTTGTTGTCTCTGGCCGGGAGGTGGAGCGGCGGGTGGCCATGACGGATTTCAGCAGTGACGCGGCGGTGCGGCGCCTACAGCGGACTTTCAAACGCCTGGGGGTTGAAGAGGCCCTGCGGCGGGCCGGCGCCCGCCCGGGGGACACTGTTCGTATAAGGGATCAGGAGTTCCAGCTGGAGGAGTAACCTGGGGGAGGGGGTAATTTGACGGCTAGCGACTGCCGGCGGGCCCTGGCCGACACCAAGCGAGTGGTAGTTAAGGTAGGTACCAGCACCCTCACCCATCAGACGGGAAAGCTCAATCTAGAGCGTATGGAGCGCCTGGTAAGGGAGCTGGCCGATCAGGTCAATGCCGGGCGCCAGGTGATACTGGTCACTTCCGGCGCCGTGGGGGCCGGCATGGGTAGATTGGGCCTCAGGGAGCGGCCGCGCACGCTGCCGGAGAAGCAGGCAGCGGCTGCTGTAGGCCAGGGCCTGTTAATGCACATGTACGAGAAATTTTTCGGCGAATATGGGCTGACCGTGGCCCAAGTTTTGCTTACCCGGGACGACCTGGCTGACCGCCGGCGTTACCTCAACGCCTGCCATACCTTCGGGGCCCTCTTGCGCTTAGGCGTATTACCCATCGTAAACGAAAACGATACGGTGGCCGTGGAGGAAATCCGGGTGGGGGACAATGACACCCTGTCGGCCCTGGTGGCCGGCCTGGTGGATGCCGACGCATTGATCCTCCTAACAGACAGCGAGGGCCTATATACGGCCGATCCCCGTTCGTGCCCCGACGCTCGGCTTATCCCCGTGGTAGAAGAGATCGGCCCGGAGATAGAGGCCGCGGCCGGCGGTGGCGGCTCGACCTGGGCCACCGGAGGTATGGTTACCAAGTTGCAGGCGGCCCGCCTGGCCACCAGTTTCGGCATTCCCGTAATTATAGCCAGCGGCCTGTTGCCCGGCCGGATCGCCGGTATTTTAAGGGGTGAAGAAATAGGGACCCTTTTCCTGCCCCGGGACCACCGGGCCCACGGCCGCAAGAAATGGCTGGCCTATGGGCCCGTAGCCCAGGGGAAGATTTGGGTTGATGCCGGCGCCGCCCGGGCCATTATTCACCGGGGAAAAAGCTTGCTGCCCAGCGGCATTACGGGCGTGGAGGGGAACTTTGAGCACGGTAGCCTGGTGAGCATTCTGGGTCCCGACGGGAACGAAATTGCCCGCGGCATGACCAATTATGCCGCGGAAGAGATAAAACGCATCCAGGGGAAGAAAACCGGTGAAATTCTTGCAATTCTAGGGCGCAAGGATTATGATGAAGTAGTACACCGCGATAATCTAATCGTACTCGCATAACGGGGGTGGACCGATAAAAATGGCGGTGCGGGAGGAAATCGTCGCCCTGGGGAAAAGGGCGCGGGCGGCGGCCCAGAAGCTGGCCACGTTAAATACCGAAGTGAAGAACAACGCCCTGAGGGCCATGGCCCAGGCCCTGAGGGAACGTTCGGCCGAAATCCTCCAGAGCAATGCCCTGGATATGGAAGCGGGGCAGGCCAGGGGCCTCTCCCGGGCCCTGCTGGACCGCCTCCTCCTTAATGAAAAGCGCATTGAGGAGATGGCTGCCGGCCTGGAGGCCCTCGTCAGCCTTCCCGACCCGGTGGGAGAAATTACATCCATGTGGACCAGGCCCAACGGCCTCACCATCGGCCGCATGCGGGTACCCCTGGGAGTCATCGGCATCATTTATGAGGCCCGGCCCAACGTGACGGTGGATGCCGCCGGCCTGTGCCTAAAGACGGGGAACGCCGTGATCCTGCGGGGAGGTTCCGAGGCCATCAACTCCAATCGCGCCATTGCGCGGATTATTGGCGAGGCGGCCATCGCCGCCGGGATACCCGAGGGCGCCATTCAGCTGGTGGATACTACCGATCGCGAGGCGGTACAGGTCATGATGCGCCTCAATGAGTATATCGATGTCCTCATTCCCCGGGGTGGCGCCGGACTCATCCGCACGGTGGTGGAGAACGCTAGCGTGCCGGTCATTGAAACCGGGGTGGGTAACTGCCACGTATACGTAGACGAGGATGCCGACCTGGAGATGGCGGCCCGGATCGTGGTCAACGCCAAAACCCAGCGGCCGGGGGTTTGCAATGCCATGGAAACCCTTCTGGTGCACCGCAATATTGCCCCGTCCTTCCTGCCGCTGGTGGCGCCGCAATTGAGGGACTTAGGTGTAGAACTCCGCGGTTGTGAAAACACCCGGGCCCTGGTTCCCTTTGCCAGGGAGGCCACCGAAGAGGATTGGGCCACCGAATACCTCGACCTCATTCTAGCGGTTAAAGTAGTCAACGACCTGGAGGAAGCCATCCAGCATATTTCCACGTACGGTACCAGGCATTCCGAGGCCATCGTGACCAACAACTACGCCCGGGCCCTGGAGTTCCTCCGGCGAGTTGATGCGGCCGCGGTATACGTCAACGCTTCTACCCGCTTTACCGATGGATTCCAGTACGGCTTCGGCGCCGAAATCGGCATCAGCACCCAGAAGCTTCATGCTCGGGGTCCCATGGGCCCGGAACAGCTCACCACCTTCAAATACATCGTCTTCGGTAGTGGACAGGTGCGCCAGTAATTGCTAAAATACTTCTGTAGCACGAGGTACACCGGGGGTAAACGATGGCCGCCAGTTGTCTGCAACAGGTGGGCCTAATGGGGGGTACCTTCGATCCCATTCATTACGGCCATCTGGTTGCCGCAGAGGAAGCACGGGATGAGTTTAAACTGGAGAGAGTTATCTTTATCCCTGCCGGCCATCCGCCCCATAAGAAGGGTTGTCCAGTTACTCCGGCCGAACACCGCTACCGCATGACGGTGTTGGCCACGGCCAGCAACCCTCACTTTACGGTGTCACGTATAGAGATCGACCGGCCGGGGTTATCCTATACCATCGATACGGTGACAGAGTTTCGCCGCTTGTTGGGCCCCGAGCCGGAGCTTTATTTTATTACCGGGGCCGATGCCATCCTGGAGATACTACACTGGAAGGACGTAGAAGACCTCCTCCGGAAATGCCGGTTTATTGCGGCCACCCGGCCGGGGTTTCCTTTGGAGAAGCTCAAGGACCTGAAACCCCAGTTGCCGCCCGAGGGGTGGCAGCGCATTCATTTCCTGGAAGTGCCGGCCTTGGCCATTTCTTCCACCGACATTCGCCGGCGGGTGCGGGAAGGTAAGACCATAAGATATTTGCTGCCCGAGGCGGTGGAGGAATATATCCGGCGGGAAGGTTTATATTTGAGCTGACCTCCTATTGCCCATAGGGGGTTTTTCTTCAAGGAGAGGCCTTGGAGATCGCGTTGAGCCCGGTTGTGGCAGGGAAGTCCTGCCTCCCGGGGACTACGGGGAGAATTCGGTCATGGAGGAATACGCCGAACTGCTGGCCCGGAGGCTTTCGCCCGGGCGTCTCCGCCACAGCCTGGGAGTGGCCGAGTATTCCGCCCGGCTGGCGGCCAAATACGGGGCGTCTGTGGAAAAAGCCCGGCTGGCGGGCCTGCTGCACGATTATGCCCGGGATCTGACGCCGCAAGAATTGGTTGCACGGGCGGAAAGGGCGGGCCTCATAAGTCATACCGTTGAGAGGAAGGTCCCGGTTCTCCTGCACGGCCCGGTAGGGGCCTTGTTGCTGAGGGAGGAAGTAGGTATAGAGGACGAAGAGATCCTCCAGGCCGTAAGCCGTCATACCATAGGTGCACCGAACATGAGCCTGCTGGATAAAATAGTCTATCTGGCCGATGCTCTGGAACCTGGGAGACAATACTCGGGCGTGGACGACCTGCGGCGGGCGGCGGAAGGAGACTTGGACTGCGCCCTATTGAAGACCATGGAAAGCGGTATTGTTTATGTGTTAAGAAGGGGGCAACTTCTCCACCCCGTTACGATAGAAGCCAGGAACTATCTGCTGATCAATCGATAAAGGGGGTTCTATTTGCTTGACGGACACCCTACGGGTAGCCCGGGTGGCCGCCCAGGCTGCCAGGGACAAAAGGGGCCAGGAAGTGGTCATACTGGATATACGTAAAATTTCTTTAATAGCCGATTACTTCGTTATCACCCACGGCACCTCCACCACCCAAGTGCAGGCCATAGCCCGGGAAATAGAGGAGAAGGTGGCCGAAGCGGGCGGCCGGCTCTTGCGGCGGGAAGGATATGCATCGGCGCGGTGGGTCCTGCTGGATTTCGGGGGAGTGGTGGTCCATGTCTTTTTGGAGGAGGACCGCAGGTTTTACGACCTGGAACGCCTCTGGGCCGATGCAGAGTTGGTAGAGCTGGAAGCCTAAAAGGGGTGAAAAGGAGCGATATGGAAGCTAGATACAACTTTAAGGAGATCGAGCCCAAGTGGCAGCGCCGCTGGGAAGCCGGCGAGGTCTATAAAGTGGTCGAAGACGAGGGTAAGCCCAAGTTTTACTGCCTGGAGATGTTTCCCTATCCTTCCGGCAACCTGCATATGGGGCATGTAAGGAACTATTCCATTGGGGACGTAGTGGCCCGCTACAAACGGATGAGGGGCTTTAACGTCCTTCACCCCATGGGATGGGATGCCTTTGGCCTGCCGGCGGAAAACGCCGCCATTAAACACGGCATCCATCCGGCGGAGTGGACCTGGAAGAACATCGCCAACATGCGCAGGCAGCTTATGGCCATGGGCATAAGCTACGATTGGGACCGGGAGGTCGCCACCTGCCATCCCAACTACTATAAATGGACCCAGTGGCTTTTCCTCCAGATGTATAAGCACGGCCTTGCCTACCGGAAGAAGGCGGCCGTCAACTGGTGTCCTTCCTGCGCCACCGTCCTGGCCAACGAGCAGGTGGTGGGCGGAGCCTGCGAACGGTGCGGTACGCCGGTCACCCACCGGGACCTGGAGCAGTGGTTTTTCCGCATTACCGCTTATGCCGAACGTTTGCTCAACGATTTAAAGAAGCTCCCTGGATGGCCCGAGAAGGTCAAGGTGATGCAGGAAAACTGGATCGGTAAGAGCGAGGGCGCCGAGGTGGTCTTTACCGTGGCGGGCACCGGACAGGAGATCCCGGTTTTCACCACCCGGCCGGACACCCTTTTCGGCGTTACCTATATGGTGCTGGCGCCTGAACATCCCCTGGTGGAGGATTTGACCAGGGGAACCCCCTATGAGGGGCCGGTGAAGGAGTTCGTCCAGGCCGCGCGGCACCTGAGCGCCCTGGACCGGACGGCCACGGAAAAGGAAAAGGAAGGCTTGTTCACAGGAGCCTATGCCGTCAACCCCGTCAGCGGGGAAAGAATTCCCATATGGATTGCCAACTACGTCCTCATGGAGTACGGCACGGGAGCCGTTATGGGCGTTCCCGCCCACGACGAGCGGGATCTGGCCTTCGCCCGCAAGTACGGACTGCCGGTGAAAGTGGTAATACAGCCCCCGGACCGGGAGCTGGACGCCGCCACCATGGCGGAAGCTTATGTGGAGCCGGGCCGCATGGTCGATTCCGGCCCCTTTAGCGGCCTACCCAGCGAGGAAGGTAAGGAAAGGATAATCCGCTACCTGGAAGAAAAGGGGATAGGCAAGCGCAAGGTAAATTATAAGCTCCGCGACTGGTTGATTTCCCGGCAGCGCTATTGGGGAGCGCCCATCCCCATAATATACTGCGACCACTGCGGGATCGTACCCGTTCCCGAGGAGGACCTACCCGTAATCCTGCCCGAGGGGGTGGAATTCAAGCCCACCGGGGAATCCCCCTTAAAGGATTGCCCCGAGTTTGTTCACACCACCTGCCCCGCCTGCGGCAGGCCTGCCCGCCGGGAAACGGACACTATGGATACGTTTGTATGCTCTTCCTGGTATTTCCTGCGGTACACCACTCCCCACAGCCAGGAGGTTCCCTTTGCCAGGGATAAGGTGGACTACTGGATGAACGTAGACCAGTATATAGGCGGGGTGGAGCACGCCATCCTCCACCTCATGTACGCCCGCTTCTTTATCAAGGCCCTCTACGATTTTGGGCTGGTAGGGGTGGAAGAGCCTTTCCAAAACTTATTGACCCAGGGCATGGTGCTCAAGGACGGGGGCAAGATGTCCAAGTCCAAGGGCAATGTGGTGAGCCCCGAGGATATCATCGAGCGCTACGGAGCCGACACGGCCCGCCTGTTCATCCTCTTTGCCGCGCCGCCCGAGCGGGACCTGGAATGGAGCGATCAGGGAGTAGAGGGGTGCTATCGTTTTTTAAACCGGGTATGGCGGCTGATCTATAACTATAGCGCGAAAGTGCGCGGCCTCCAGATTGGAAAGGGAGAAATCAAACCGGCCGGCCGTGCCGACAGGGAATTGTACCGGCTTATCCATGCTACCATCAAAAAGGTCACCGAGGATATCGAGGAGCGCTTCAATTTCAATACCGCCATCAGCGCCATCATGGAACTGGTCAACGGTTTTTACCATTATCAGGATACCGTCCCGGAACCGGAGCAAAACCTGCCTCTGGTGAAGGAAGGGCTGAAAAAGCTCATTACCCTGCTGGCTCCCTTTGCCCCCCATATTGCCGAGGAGCTGTGGCAGGGGATCGGGCAGGAAGGGAGTGTGCACCAGGAGAGCTGGCCAGCCTACGATCCTCAAGCCCTGGTAAAGGAAGAAATAACGGTAGTGGTTCAAATTAACGGCAAGGTCCGGGACCGCCTGCAGGTGCCGGCCGGGATGAAGGAAGAGGATTTGAAGGAAGCTGTCCTGGCGAGGGAAAAGATCGCCTCCCTGTTGTCGGGGCAGCAGGTGGTAAAGATCGTAGTGGTGCCGGATAAACTGGTGAACATCGCCACCCGGCAGGCCGGCTAGAGGGTGGCCCGCCTGCGGGCTTTAACCTCGGGGTCTGCGGGTGGAGCGAAGGATGACCCTTCACCGGTAAGTCTTCAACCTTTTTGCCCGGGCCAGGGGCGGGGTAACCCTGGGCCAGGGGATAACCTTTTGGCGGCCATAAAAAGGGAAAGGAGCGAGGAGCATGCCGGTAGCCCAGATAACGGTGATACCCCTAGGAGGGCCGGGCTCCCCCAGCCTGAGCTCGTATGTAGCCGAGCTGCATCGCTTCTTGAACCAGGTAGAAGGAATTAAATACCAGCTAACCCCGATGTCCACGGTTATTGAAGGCGATTTGGATGTGCTGTTTACGGTTTTCCGCCGCATGCATGAATTGCCCTTTGAGAAGGGTGCCCTCAGGGTGGTCACTAACATCAGCATTGACCAGCGGATAGACAAAGAGGTAACCATGGAGGGTAAAATCGGATCGGTAAAGAAAAAGCTGGCGGGAGGAGGAGAGGGCGGGACGTAATCCCACCTTTTCTTCCTGAGATGAGGCAGTCGGGGGAGAAGGAGGATTTTCTCCCTTTAAGTAGAATGCCTATTTACGGTGTCCTTTGCGGGCCGGGAAGGGCTCCAAGATCAGTGGAAAAATCGTAAAAAGAGCAAGGGAGTATGATTAAGCAGCGTTCCCGGAGGTATACTTTGTAAAATAAGGGAGGAAGGGTAGAGAGTGAGGAAGTTGTGGGGCGTGGTAGCCTTGGTCTTAGCCTTGGCGATGGGTATCTTGGGGGCACCCGACGTAGCCTGGGCCTCAGGGAGCGGGGAACTGGGACACTTGTTGCCCTTGTGGAGTATAATCCCCTTCGCGGGTATGCTTCTGTCTATTGCTATTTTTCCCCTGGTTAATGCCCACTGGTGGGAACACCACATGGGTAAGGTGAGCCTTTTCTGGTCCCTCGTTTTCTTTATCCCCTTCTTAATCTACTTCGGCGCGGAAACCGCCTTTGTCCAAGCAATTGAGGTTTATGTGCTCGACTACATACCTTTTATTATCCTGCTCTTTGGACTTTTCGTCGTATCCGGCGGTATAATTTTGCGCGGTACCCTGCGGGGAACTCCGGCGGTAAACACCCTGCTCTTAGTGGTGGGCACCTTGCTGGCCAGCTGGGTGGGTACCACCGGCGCCAGCATGCTCCTGATAAGGCCGGTCATCCGGGCCAACGAATGGCGGCGGTATAAGGCCCATATCATTATTTTCTTTATCTTCTTGGTCTCCAACATCGGAGGCTCCCTTACCCCCGTCGGCGATCCGCCCCTTTTCTTGGGTTTCTTGAGGGGTGTACCCTTTTTCTGGACCATGAGGCTTATTCTACCTATGGGATTAAACGTTATAATCCTGCTGACCCTTTACTTCCTTCTGGATACTTATTATTATCGCAGAGAAAATACACCCGGAACTACCCAGGCACGCGAACCCCTTCGGGTAGAAGGCTTGCAGAATCTGATATACCTTGGTATGGTAGTGGGTGCGGTGATTTGGAGCGGTCTGCTGGCCAAGCACCCGTCCTTTGGCGACCCGGCGACGGGAGAATTGTACGGTATTCCCTTGTGGCGACATGGGGAAGAAACCGTGACCCTACCCTACGTCAACCTCATCCGAGACGTAGTTATCCTCCTGGCGGCCTATCTCTCCTACAAGACTACTCCCCTGGCCATTCGCAGGGATAACCGGTTCACGTGGGGGCCGATTAAGGAAGTAGCTACTCTCTTTGCCGGGATTTTCATGACCATGATTCCGGCCTTGGCCATCCTCCATGCCCGGGGGGCAGAGCTCGGCCTCACCCAGCCGGCCCATTTCTTCTGGGCCACGGGCGCTCTCTCAGGTTTCCTGGACAATGCGCCCACTTATCTGGTCTTTTTGACTACGGCTGCCAGCCTGGGGGCATCGGCAGGCGTACAGACAACCTTAGGCCTGGTGGATCCTCAAATGCTCATGGCTGTTTCTTGCGGGGCGGTTTTTATGGGGGCCAACACTTATATAGGTAACGCACCCAACTTCATGGTGCGCTCCATCGCTGAGGAAAAC
Source organism: Thermanaeromonas sp. C210 (assembly GCF_013167955.1). Lineage (NCBI taxonomy): Bacteria > Bacillati > Bacillota > Clostridia > Neomoorellales > Neomoorellaceae > Thermanaeromonas > Thermanaeromonas sp. C210. Next base: position 63,634 of record NZ_BLWF01000002.1, on the reverse strand, counting down.
AACATCAAGATGCCCAGCTTCTTCGGCTACATGGGCTGGTCCCTGGCCATCTTGATACCTCTCTTCGTTCTGGATACCCTGATATTCTTCCGGTGAACCCCATTGGGAGGCGGCAAAGCCCGTGCGGTCCGGCCCTTGGTCCGGCAGGATTCCGCACTCCTGTGGGTTACCCCCTTTGATTGGCAAAGTCGACCATAATGGCTTGAGGTGGAGGCCATGTGGGAATGGGACAGCCGGGTGCGATGGGTGGGTCTGTTGCTTGCGGTAGCTTTGGTCTTCGGGGCAGGAGTGCAGTACGGCCGCTGGCGTCAGAGTAAAGAAGCAGTGGTGCCGGCGGTAGAGAAGGAAGCCATCTCAGCCGCCCCGCTTCAAGGAGAGGCTCTGCCCGGGGAAGAGAAGGAAGATCGGGGTAACATAACCGTCCACGTAGCAGGTGCCGTTGAGAGGCCGGGGGTTTATCAGTTGCCGGCGGGTGCCCGGGTGAACGAGGCAGTTCAGGTTGCGGGACCGCTGCCCGAGGCTAATCCCCATGCTTTGAACTTGGCGGCTCCCCTGCAGGACGGTCAGCAGGTAGTTGTGCCGCGCCAAGGGGAAGAAGGGAGCGCGCCCGCTTCACCGGGCGCCGCGGCGGGCGGGGTGTCGCGGGGGAAAATTAATATTAATACCGCCAGCCTGGAGGAGCTGGACAGTCTTCCAGGCATCGGACCGGCCCTGGCGCAGCGGATCCTGGATTACCGTCAGCAGCACGGGCCTTTCCGCACCATTGAAGATTTGCAAAACGTTTCCGGCATTGGAGTTAAACGATTTGAAGAGTTGAAGGAACTCATTACCGTTTATTAACCCTGCTAAGGGGGACCGCGGCTCTAGTTTTACAACCCGGGTAGATCCCTCTGTTCTTTTACTAGGTGCTTGTATAGGCGACCTGAATATACAAAAGGAGAGGAAGGTCAGGCTATAGTGTCTATTCTCCAGGCCTTTGTTCTGGGCCTAGTCCAAGGTTTAGGTGAGTTCCTACCCATCTCCAGCTCGGCCCACCTGGTCCTGGTGCGCTGGCTTTTGGGCTGGCCGGATCCCGGCTTAACCTTTGATGTGGCCCTCCACGCGGGCACGTTGGTGGCCGTCCTGGCTTACTTCTGGCGGGAGTTGCTGGAGATTGGCCGGGAAGGTTTAAGGCAGCCCCGCAGCCGGGAAGGTCGGTTGCTTTATTACATACTTTTGGCCTGCGTCCCCGGAGCCCTCTTCGGCGTAGCCCTGGAAGAACAGGCCCAAACGGTTTTCCGGACGCCGGTTCTAATTGCCCTGGCCCTGGCCCTGATGGGCATTGCCCTGTGGGCGGCAGACCGTGGGGGGCGCAAGACCCGGAATATAGAGAATATCACCCTGGTAGACAGCCTTTTGGTCGGGCTTTCCCAGGCCCTGGCTATTATTCCCGGAGTCTCGCGCTCGGGCATCACCATGACGGCGGGACTCCTTACGGGGATGAGCCGGGAGACCGCCGCCCGGTTTTCCTTCTTATTGTCGGTGCCTATTATTGCCGGCGCCGCCCTCTGGGAGTTCAGGCATCTGTCTGTGGCGGAGATTGATGCGGCCTTCGCCGTAGGTATCGTTACGTCGGCGGTCGTGGGCTTCCTGGCCATCAAGTTCCTCTTACAATACCTGCGCCGGGGAAGCTACTTGCTTTTCGCCTGGTACCGCCTGGCCCTCGCGGCCCTGGTGGTACTGGTGGAGGTGTGGCGCGGCTAGTCCTGTTGCAGGGGGAGTTGTGGCGTGATAAAATACAGCGGGGAGGTGACGAGTAAGTGGCTAACACCAAGTCGGCAAAAAAGCGCATCGAGATCACACGTAAACGCACAATGCGCAACCGGGCGATTAAATCCAGGGTAAAAACGGCCATTAAAAAGTTCGAGTTGGCCTTAGCCGGCGGAGAACTAGATCAGGCCAGGGAAAAGCTGGTCGAGGCCATTAGAACCCTTGATAAGGCGGTCACTAAGGGTGTTTTACATCCCAATACGGCGGCCAGGAAAAAATCGCGGTTACAATTGCGCTTTAACCGCCTGGCGGCCAGCTAAAAAATTTTCCGAGAGTATTCCCCCCTTTACCATGCCATACTAACAGCAGGCGGAAAGGGGGGATTTATTTTGGCCGAAAAAGAGAAGGGCAAGGAAAGGCGAGCCCTAAACCCGGCGGCGGTCCCAAGGGTAGGGGCAGAGGATTTTGAATTGGGTCCGGAAGTCACACCGGGGCCGGTGTTTCCCGGCCAGGGAACCGGGGAACGCAAAGAAAAGGAACGCGGCAAGTAGGAGATGGGGAAACGGGATTACCCCACCCGTTTCCCCCTTCTTGTGGCGGCCCAAATGGCCCGCTCAAGGAGGAAAGCGGGATTTCCGGCACCGGTTTTAAGGTCGACATCGGTTTGCAGGAAGAGCTCTAAAACTTCAGAAGCCGCTTCCGGGGAGAACCGAGCCGCCTGCCGGGCCACCTTCTGAGCCACGAAGGGGGGAAGGTGGAGGGCGACGGCCAGGTCCGGCGAATCAGGCCCGGCTAAATGGGCCTGTAGGATCAACCGGAACTGGCGGACCATCATCCCCAGAATGCCCAAAGGAGCCTCTCCCGCAGCCAGCAGTCGGCGGCAGAGGCCGATGGCTACTTCTGCCCGGCCGCTGCCCAGGGCATCCACCATTTGGAAAATAGTGTCGGAGGCCAGGGCGGCGGGAACAAGGGCCTGGACTTCCTGCAAGGTGATGGGGGTACCGGGCGGAAGGTACAGGTCCAGCTTGGCAAGCTCCAAAATCCCCTGCTGGAGGTTACCGGCAGCCTGGGCCAGGGCCATGGCCGCCGGGCCCTCTATCTTACGGCCCATCCTTCGGGCTTCCTGGGCTAACCACCGGGCCAGGGCTCCGGGCTTCAAAGGGGCAAAATCTACACAGCGGCCCACCTTTTGAAGTAGCTGAAAGACCTTCCCCTTTCTATCTATGTTTCCCGGGGCTATTAAGACCAGGCAGGCTGTCGGAGAAGGGTGGGTCAGGTAAGTGACCAGAGCTTCGCCGTCAAGCCGGGCGTTCTTAATGAGAATTAAGCGCTTGCGACCCAGGACCGGGGGCGTGCTGGCCAGGACTGAGAGGCTTTCAGGAACAAGATCTTCGCCGGCGAACTCCTGGTAATCGAAGGGCTCTGCTTCTGGAGATAAAAGGGTTTCTTTGAGAGCTTTGACGGCTTGGGCCAGTAAATATTTTTCCTCGCCGTACAATAGATATACGGGTGCCACCTGGCCCCTTGTTAATTCTTGTTGAAGTTCCGGCCAGGTCATTCTTGCCCTCTCCCCTTTGCAATGGTGCTTCCGAAACGTTCCCCAGTCGCGATGGGTTACCTGCCGGGAATAGAAGCCGTAATTTATTTTAAGTTTCAGGTGCAGCCCCTGGCTGGACCTTGGACTCTTTGTCTAAAGGTATCGTTATACTGATATTGGTGCCTTTGCCGGGAGCAGTAGTGATTTTCATTTCTCCCTTTAAAAGCTGCACCCTTTCCCGCATGCCCATCAGTCCGTAACCCCTGCCTTCCTCACGGTTTCGAACAGCCTCCAGGTCAAAGCCTTTACCCTCGTCCCGTATGCCAATGCTTATTCTGTTGGGCAGCATTTCTACCTTAACCACGGCCCTCTTAACCCCGGCATGCTTTCTAATATTGTTTACGGCCTCTTGAATTATCCTGAAAAGGGCTACTTCTAGGGTATTGTCCAGGCGGCGCTCCTGCCCCAAAAACAAGAAGTCGACCTCCAGCCCGTGTTGCTCCTTGTAGGTAGCAAAGTACCGTTCGAGGGCGGGAACCAGCCCGATATCGTCCAGCACCATGGGTCTGAGGTCGAATATGATCTTGCGCATATCCTGCAGGCAAAGGCTAACGACATTTTGCAGGGCATGGAGCTCTTCCCGGATTTGATCGGGATCCCGGTTCAAAAGCTGAAGGCAGTATTCGGCCCGCAGAGCAATGTGGGCTAGGGATTGGGCCGGTCCGTCGTGGATCTCCCGGGCCACCCTCTTGCGCTCTTCCTCCTGGGCCCGGATGATACTGAAAACCAGTTGTTGGGTTTGCTGCAGCTCATCCAGCTTTAAGCTTAAACCTTGCAGTTCGCCGGTGAGATAATTAAGGATAACATTCACCTGGGAGGCAAGCTGCTCGGCCTTTTGAACGGTTAGTTGCAGTCGGTGCCAGCTCCTTTCCAGGTGATTACGCCGGTACTGCAGTATCTTTTCTTTATCCCTGAGCTTGATCAGCTCTATCTGCAGCTGATATGCCGCGTCGTAAGCTTCCTTGATATCCTGTTCCTTATAGCGATAAAAATCCTTACTCACTTCCGCTAGGCGGAGCCGGGCCCTCTTTTCGGCCCTTTCGAGCCGGTCCACCTCTTCGATGACGGCCTGTAAGGACTTCTTGACCTCTTCCAGTTCCCTGCTCACCTGTCTTACTTCCGCCTGGGCATTTTCGGCAATCTCATGGATTTGAGACCGGCTGCGCTCGAGGGCTTCAACGGTTTCCTTTAGGATGTGATCTAAGACGCTGGCATCCAGCACGGCCCTCACCCCGCACTGCCTTTGTCTCCCTGCCGGCTTCCCCTTGGAACACCATGGGGACTAATGTCGCCGGGCTCCACCCTAAAGTATACCCTTACTCATCACGTTGTCCAACCCCTTTCATCCAACCCCTTTCACCCGTTGCACCCCCGGGGACGAGGACGGCGTTACTAGGACCCTCCCCCTCGCGTCCCGCCGTAGTTGGGTCAAGTCCGATACTGTGTGCAAAATCCCTCTGGTAGCTTTGGATGTTTGTTACAGGCTTACGAGGCTACCTCTTTTTCGTTTTTGCTAGGTTTTTCTACTTTAGGTCCGTTCTTGTTCCTGCCTCCATACCCTGTGCTCCATTAGGTCTAAGTACCGGTGGCCGGTTGCCCAGTTTCATCCCTATCCCGGGCACTACTAATTAACCTCATTATTGAACTCATTAACATCCCTTCGATTAATTAGTATCTAAATAAAAAGGCAAAGCTTTGTCGTGGTACGATAACAACAAATAACTTTCTACCATGCCGAACCAAATTCTTTTTGGTCTTGCAGGAAAACCAAATTGCGTAGAGAATTAACTTTATAGCAAAATAACGAATAATATACGATAATATCGAACGAGGATGAGCGCTTTTGGATGTGAGGGATTTTCTATTTACACCCCTAGGGGGGGATTTGTTTCTTCTAGAAATTACAGCTAGACAGGAGGGCATTTTAGCCGGTACAGATAAGCTGCAGGCAGGAGCTCGGGAGCTGGGACTGAAACTCGAATGGATAGCTTCGGAGGGTATGCAGCTTGAGAGAGGGACCTGCATCTGCCGAGCCTGGGGTGATGCCTGGCAGATAGCTCGGGCGGAAGAGCAACTCCTTGGCTGGATTGGCAAAGCGTCGGGTGTAGCTACAGCAGCGGCGCAGATGGTGAGTCGTGCCCAGGGCAGGGTGAGCATTGTCTGTGGTGCCTGGAAGAAAGTGCCACCTGAGGTAAGGCAGGATTTACGCCGGGCCGTAGCTACCGGCGGAGCAGGAATCCGGATTACAGAGGAGCCCTTTGTCTACCTCGATAAAAATTATGTCCGCATGTTCGGGGGTATAGGTCCGGCGGTACGCAGGGCCCGGGCGCTAGAGGGGAGAGTAGTGGTAGTTCAACTGCGGGGTGAAAGCGCTCCCTTGGCAGAGGAAGCCGGAGAAGCTGCGAGAGAGGGAGCACGTATCCTCATGGTGGATACCGGTAAGTTAGAGGACCTGGTGCTGGTAAGGGAAGCGGCCCTGGAGGAGAATTTCCGGGACCAAGTTAAGCTAGCTTTTGGTGGGGGCGTAAAAAAGGGGGATCTTGACAGAGTAATTGCTGCCGGGGCCGACATTGTAGATGTCGGCCGGGCCATTATCGATGCTCCGTTGTTAGACTTTAGTTTGGATGTTCGAAGATGATCAAATCATTGGGGAGAAAAAGATGGAATGGGATTTGCTAGAGAAAACTACCTTTTGGGTTCAAGATGTAGACCTTCGCGGAGCCGACCTGGGGCAGGTGGCGGCTGCCGCCGCTGAGGCCCTACATCTTAAGGTTCACGAAGTTATGGTAGTGGACGTGCGGCCGGGCCTGGTAGCCTTTGATATCTTGCGGCGCCGGGTACAGGCGGAGGCTGTAGCCGGTAAGGAAAAGGAGATTTTGAAGCGGCTTAAGGAGGTTCCGGGTGTAATCCTGGGACCCGAGGCCGGAGTTCACTCAGAAGGAGTATTGGGGCTGATCGCCCTGGAACCGGGTGAGGCCCGGGAGATACTTTCAGCTTCAGCCCGGCTGGCCTCGGAAATTAGCCAAGCTGTAGCGCGCAGAGCCCTGATCTTCGCTTCAGGCAGTGAAGTGCTGGCAGGGAAAATTCGCGATACCAATTCGCCCTATCTCATAGAGGCTCTGACCGGGGCTGGCTTTCAAGCCGAATTTGGAGGGATTTTAGAGGACGATGTAATAGCGGTAGCCAATCGGCTGGAGGGAGCCCTGGAGCGGGGGTATGGCCTTATTGTAACTACTGGCGGTGTGGGGGCGGAGGATAAGGACTGCAACATAGAGGCTATCTTGCGGCTGGATCCCCAGGCCCACACTCCCTGGATATTAAAATTTACCCCCGATAATAACCGCCACCACAAAGAAGGGGTACGCATAGCCGTGGGCCGGGTGGGTGTGGCGCGGCTGGTAGCCCTGCCGGGACCCCATGAGGAAGTGCGGCTGGCCTGCCAGGCCTTGCTGGAGGGCCTGGCCTTTGGACTAGATGATGCCGGTTTGGCCGAGAGAATCGCGGGAGTCTTGCGCCAGCACTGGCAAGAACGTATGGGAAAAGGAGGTAGCGAACACCATGAATTTCCAGGCCATAGCCGCTAAACTTTTGGAGGCAGAGGCAACCCGGAAGGCCATTGAACCTCTTACCTCTACTTATCCTGACTTAACCGTAGAGGATGCCTACCGGATCCAGCTGGCCGGAGTGGAGATGAAACTGAAACAGCGACGGCGGATAATAGGCAAAAAGATTGGCCTTACCAGTAAAGCCATGCAAGACCTTCTGGGAGTAAAGGAGCCGGATTATGGCCACTTGCTGGACCACATGTTGCTCCTGGAAGGTGAACCCTGCCGGAGAGAGGAGTTACTCTGGCCGCGCGTGGAAGGCGAGCTGGCCTTTATTCTGAGGGACACTTTAAAAGGTCCGGGGGTGACCATCGCCGACGTTTTCCGGGCCACGGAAGGCATTATGCCGGCCATAGAAATAGTGGACAGCCGCATACGGGACTGGAAAATAAAGCTGGCGGATACCATAGCCGACAATGCCTCCAGCGCCCGCTTTGTCTTGGGCAGCAGGATGGTACCTATTAAAGACCTGGACCTTCGCCTGCTAGGTATGGTAGTGGAGAAAAACGGCGAGGTGGTCAATACGGGAGCCGGTGCGGCGGTGTGGGGCCACCCGGCGGCAGCCGTGGCCTGGCTGGCCAACAAGCTGGCTGCTTTTGACATTGCTCTGGAGGCGGGCGAGATCATACTTTCCGGGGCTATCACCGCGGCTGTAGAGGCGGTGACAGGGGATGTTTTTACTGTATCTTTCCACAGCCTGGGCACCATTAATCTGCGGTTCGTTTAACCTGCGAGCGGGGTAAAACTGGAGCTAGAGCGCTGTCATAAAGGAGGCTAATTAATAAGTGGATAAAATTAAAGTCGCCGTGATCGGCCCGGGTAATATCGGTTCCGATTTGATGTATAAAATCTTACGCAGCCGCTACCTTCAGATGGAAATGATGGCGGGAATTGTGGAATCCGAGGGCATCAAAAGGGCCCGCTCCCTGGGCATCCGCACCACAACCCAAGGCATAGGACCCGTACTGGAGGACCCCAACATAAAAATCGTTTTTGACGCCACCGGGGCCAAACATCACCTCCAGCATGCCCCCCAGCTGGAGGCTGCGGGCAAGATCGCCATCGACCTTACACCGGCGGCCATAGGGCCCTATGTGGTACCACCGGTCAATCTGAAAGATTTGTATGAGGCTCCCAACCTGAACATGGTGACCTGTGGGGGCCAGGCTACCGTGCCCATAGTTTACGCCATAAACCAGGCGGCCGGAGCCCGGTATGCGGAGATAGTGGCGGCCATTGCCAGCAAAAGCGCCGGTCCGGGGACGCGGCAGAATATCGACGAATTTACCCAGACCACAGCGAAAGCCCTGTGTGCCGTAGGAGGGGCCGAGAAGGGTAAGGCCATTATTATCCTGAATCCGGCCGAGCCGCCCATAATCATGACCAACACAATATATGTGGAAGTAGAAAATCCGGACGAGAAGGCCATACGTGAGGCCGTAGCTGAAATGGTCAAGGAAGTCCAGAGCTACGTACCGGGTTACCGGTTGCGGGTGCCGCCTATCCTGGACGGCAATAAAGTGACTACTATTATCGAAGTGGAAGGGGCGGGGGATTTCCTACCCAAGTATTCCGGTAATTTGGACATTATAACCGCAGCGGCTGTGGCCGTGGCTGAAAGGCTGGCGGCGAGGATGCTGGGAAAGGAAGCGGTAGCATGAACAAAGGTAAATTTGTGCATATAGTAGATACCACCTTGCGGGACGGCAGCCACGCCGTGGCCCACCAGTTCACCAGGGAACAGATTACGGCCATTGCGGGCGGGCTGGATGAGGCGGGAGTCGAATACATTGAGGTTTCCCACGGAGATGGTCTGGCAGGTTCCTCCCATAACTACGGATGGGCGGCTTTGAGTGACGAGGAAATGCTCCTAGCGGCGGCGGAAGTTATTCGTAAGGGGAAACTGACTGTATTACTGCTTCCGGGAATAGGCACGCAGGAAGACCTGAAACTGGCCATCGATTGCGGCGCCAAGGCAGTCAGGGTGGCTACCCATGTCACCGAAGCGGATATTGGTGAACAACACATTGGTCTGGCTAAAAAGATGGGGTTGGAAGCTTTTGGGTTCCTCATGATGTCCCATATGGCACCTCCGGAGAAGGTGGCGGAACAGGCTGCGCTATTTGAATCCTATGGTGCAGATTACGTTTATGTAGCGGATTCCGCTGGAGCTATGTTACCCGAGGATGTGAAGGCCCGGGTGGAAGCGGTAGTGGAAAAGGTCAAAGTGCCGGTAGGCTTCCACGCCCATAACAATTTGACCCTGGCGACGGCCAATTGCCTGGCGGCTCTGGAGGCCGGCACCACTTTCCTGGATGGCGCCTGCCGGGGCTTAGGTGCCGGAGCGGGCAATGCTCAAACAGAGGCTTTGGTGGGGGTGTTGGACCGAGCCGGTTACCGGACCGGCGTGGATTTCTACAAAATAATGGATGTGGCCGAAGATATTGTAGAGCCCATCATGCACCGGCCCCAGGTAGTGCGCAATGCACCCCTTATGCAAGGCTATGCCGGAGTTTATTCCAGTTTTTTACTTCACACCTACCGGGCGGCCGAAAAATTCGGCCTGGATCCCAGAGATATTTTGGTGGAACTAGGAAGGAGGAGGATGGTCGGAGGGCAAGAGGATATGATCATTGATGTGGCCTATCAGCTGGCACAACAGAGGGGAGGGGGTTAAAATTGAAGGTCGTTAACTTACTGGCGGTTGTCGACCAGGAAAAGTGCCGGGGCTGTAAGACCTGCGAGAGGGTTTGCCCGGTGCTGGCCATCTCGGTAGTGGACCGTAAGGCGGTGGTGGATGCCGACCGGTGCCGGGGTTGTGCGGCTTGCGAGCAACGGTGCCCGGAGTACGCCATCACCATGGCAAAGCGCGAACAGCCTATTGTGGTCCAGGTGGACGTAGCCGGCGTGGATTACGCCAAGATAGAAGAACTATGCCGCAAGGCCAAACTTCACCCCGAGCAAATCATTTGCTATTGCACGGCTACCAGGGCCGAGGAAGTGGCGGCTGCTATTTTGCAGGGAGCGCGTTCCCCCGAGGATGTGTCTTTCCAGACCGGGGCCCGCACCGGGTGCAAGGTGGAATGCATCCAGCCTATCTTGCGCCTCTTGGAGGCCGCGGGCATAGAGCCTTCGCCGCCGAAAGGTGGCTGGCAATGGTATGGACGTACTCCCACCGTGTGGGAAATACCGGAAGAAGTGAAAAAGAAATATACGGGGCGCGGTTTCTACTTTGACGAGGACATTAAGCTCTTCGAGCGGGTAATTGCGGCACCCCTACAAGGTAGGAGGGAATCGTAATGCGTCCACCAATACCCCCAATACCTCCCCGCAAATCGCAGTACGGTATTGATCCTTCGCTAGTACGGAAGAGAGTATGTGAGCTTCCGAATATGACGTCGGTACTTCTTAAGGAGCTATTCCCGGACTTGCCTGAGGTTATTTATCCGGGCGACCAGGGAATCGCGGCAGTACGCAGAGCCACCGAGGAAGCCCTCCAAAAGGTCGATATGAGCATGATAAAGCCGGAGCACTCGGTAAACATCCTGGCCTCCCACCACGGTTTTACTTTGCTGGGGGGCGAACCCTATGCCGAGATGCTTAAGACCTTGAAGGATGTTATCCAGGCCCGCACGGGTTGTACAAACATACGCCTGCGGGCCGGCGTGGGCTTGCGTTTCCGCGAGACAGAAGAATATATCAAGCGCTACGGCCTGGATAAGCACTTTAAGGGCAAGGCCATCGGAGTGGCCCCTATTGATGAAGGTATACCTATAGAGACGGAAATCGGCACTTTATACGGCATAAAGAAGGTATACGATGCCGACTGGATTGTCCACGCCCATAACTCCGATGTACGCGAAGTTCATTTTCACCGCCAGGTAGACCGGGCGGTAAAGCCTTTCGGTATGTCTTATGCCCGTATCGAGACCCGCTCCACTTACCACCAGAACCTGGGTCCCCGGGCGGCTAACTTTACGGCCAGAGCTATCTTCGATTCTCCTTTTGTCCAGAGCAAATTTGCCTTTGCCTCTTTCCTCACAGTGGCTCCTAATGGCATCATGGGAGTGGATGCCGATAATGACCTGTATGCGTTAAACGACCGGGTAACCTATTTGGGGTGCCGCTATTACGGTAAGATGATGACCCTATTCGGTGAGATAGACGAATGCATAGCTGCTCTCGACTTTCCTTGTCCGGTGGTATACGTATTTTCCGCTGGTGTAATTTATGCTAACTTTGCTGGGGCCAATACCGACCTCTATGACTTAGAGAATCCGCTGCCAGGATATACCTGGTACACTGAGGCTTTCTACGGGAAGCAGGGCAGGCCGCTACTCAAGGAGATCCCTCCTCTCAATCCGGCCATCAAGATGTGCGTGCACAATTACGCCTGGACGGGATATCCCAGCGCCTTCTTTAGCGAGCACATTCCTACAGTGGTAGTGGGGCAGGAGCAGGCGGAGCTTTTTAACCGTGACCCGCAGAATCTCAACTATATGAAGCATGCTGTGGTGGCAGAAACTACGGAGGCGGCCATGGAATTTGCTTACAAAGTGACCGGTACCCGAAAGGTTTTGATCTTTGATGGCGCTATAGGCGGGATAAACTTAAGTGAGCCTTTAGCCGAATTCCTGCTGAAGAAGGCGCCGGAGGTTAGCGAACGCGTAGAGAGGGAGTTGTTGCCGAAGTGGTTGCGGCAGAGGGGTGTCGAGAGAGAAACAGGGTCCAGAGCTCCTTTCTGAGCCTTTCCCCAGGTGAGACTAACAGTACGCAATAGAAGGGAAAGGAAGTAAACCAGTTATTGAAACAATCACTGACTATATGAATTGGTGGGTAGCTCCTTATTGAAGGGAGAACCTCTAAGGGGGGTGCGAGCCGTGCATAAGTAGTTGCCATTAGGTCCAGTGAGCAAGCTAACCTAGCACTGAGGAAGTGGAGGAGGTGATGAACTGTCCCGTCATCAGTCTTACCGCGATTCTCCCCCAAGATTTCTCAGAGGTATAATGGCTCTATTTACTTGCTGAGTTCAGGTTTAATGTAATGTAAGAAAATCATACATTCCAATGCAAAAATGCTAAGAAATTGGTTTCCAAGCACTTCACTAAACATCAAAGACCAGAGGAGGTATTCGTTATGGACTTGGTAAAAAGGTATTTAGAAATCTATGGCCGGAAAGAGGATGAACTACTTAAGCCAGAAGAATTCAAATCTGAAGGACTATATGCTGGAGAAAAGGAATTTATTATGTTCGCGGAAAAAGAATATCTTATAGACAAGCACTGGGTGTTTGAAATAAAGAAAGAGGAATGCGCTCTTCTTGTTGTAGATTTACAGGAGGATTTTGTAAATCCTAATAGCCCTTTATGCATTCCTGAAGCCTATCGGCAAATACCGCGCGTTAAAAAAGTTATTGAAACTTGTCGCACATTGGGGGTTCCGGTAATATACATGGCTATCAACGTTGCCCCTGATTGTGTTCATGACATGTATGAATATTGGCCTCCTATCAAGGCTGGAGCTGTTAAAGAAGGGACCCCTGGCGCCGATATTTACCACGAAATATATCCAAAAGAGGGTGAAAGAGTAATACGCTCAAAACATTCGTATTCCTCATTCGCTGGTACTGAACTAGATATGGTTCTTAGACACTTAGGCGTAAAGACAGTGATCGTGTGCGGTACGCTGACAAACGTTTGTTGCGAAACTACTGCTAGGGACGCATACTCGCGCGGTTACCATGTAGTCTTTGGTAGTGATATCAACGCTACTGATAACGCTTTAGCCCATGAGGCAACCTTAAGAACTTTAAGAAGAGCTTTTGCGAGAGTGATGACGGCAGAACAAATTATTCAAGCCTTAACCGAAGGAGATTCACTTTATCATCAAGCTGTCAGTAGATTGAAGCAGAGTTAGTCTGGCTTAACAAAAGCTTCTAAACCTGAACGCGGCAAGAGCGAAGCTATTATGCCTCTTAATGCTTAAATTCGCAGTTTAGGCTTTACTGTACATGGTCACGTTGGCCAAACACGGCCGCTGGTGCCAGAGTTACCTTTGGACGCTCCAACGTGGGGGAGACTCACTGGTTCTTAGTACAGTTTCGAAGGGGGTACAGGCAAAAAAGCTTTGTCTGTACCCTCTAAATAAATGAAAAGGAGGATTTTTATGGTTGCTATTATCCTGTTAATTGCCGCTTTTATTTTCCTAGTAGATGCTGCCTTTATGCTAGGAAAAGTTAACTCCAAAGGGGCGGCTACTGCCAATGCCATCGTAGGGGCGCTAATGGCGGTTTTGGGTCTATGGTCGTCTGGTACAGCGAAAGACGAGGGAACGTTAATAGTTGCAGGACTTACCATGGCCTTTTCGATGTTTTACTTAATTTTCGCTTGGGATCTATTTGGCGATTATGATCTGACTGGTCTTGGGTACTATTGCTTGGGGGCCGGACTTTATGTTGCGCTTACCTCTTACTTTTATTTCAATGCCGGTGATTTGCGATTTGGTCTTTTCGCTTTCTCCTGGGCGGTATTATTCTTAGCGGCTTTTGCTTCTATGGCTTTGAAACTAGCCTGGGGAAGATTTATCGGATGGCTACTGGCAATAGAAGGGATAGTTACTCTCTTATTCCCGGCCTTCCTTATTATGATCGGCAAGTGGTAAAGTTAGCCCTAAATCCGTGATAACCCCCAAATTAATGAGCCCGACTTTACCGCCTCGGGCGAATGTCAAGGGACAGTGAAACTGGCGTATCCGCACCTATGAAAAACCGCAACCCTGATTTTAGATGATTTAGGCTGCAGGAGGGGTTATTTCTGTCATCGTTTGCTCTTCTCCTACGAGAGACGTAATTTTTTGCGGCAAATCATTGTCAACTTTGTACGGCAGCGCCCTTTTGTGCATGCGGCGTATTTTCTTTTGCCGCAACTCCTCTTTGAGGTAGCGATACTCCGTGTTCTTCGTCAGCATCGCCCAGATGATGGTGAGTAGCTTCCTTGCCGCTGCTACAATGGCAATCTTATGGCCTTTGCGCTTTTTGAGCGTTAAGTAGAAGTCCCGCAGAGCGCCGGGCTGTCTCACCGCCGTCTGGGCAACCTGAATGAGGACCCAGCGCAGCATGCTCCGGCCCGCCTTGGTGATGTGTCCGGTGTACCTGGTCTTGCCCGACTGGTGCACCGAAGGAACCAGGCCGGAAAAACTGGCCAGCTTTTTCGCCGAGGCAAAGCGCTTGATATCGCCAATCTCGGCTAGGATGGTCAGGGCGGCCAGGACGTCTATCCCGGGTATGCCCAGAAGGATCTCCACCCCGGGCAGGGCAATAGCCCTTAGGTTCAACTCTTTCTCAATGGCCGCGATTTCCGCCTCTAATCATGGAGGCATTGTCGGTGGCTTCAAGCGCCACCTTGCAGTTACGGTCGAGTTCTTTGGCGAACCGCTTCCACTCCTTCTTCTCGTTGGGGAAGCGGAACCGCCTGATGGAGTTATCCGGCAGAAGCTCTGCTCCCTCGCAGTAGGACTTGTGGACATCAAGGCCAAAATACCGCAATCCTGACGCACCTCCGTTTCTTTTTGGGGCAGGCAAAGGTAAGCGCGACACTCACCTATTCGGGCTTTTTAGCCCACTTGGGCGGGTCGAGGGGCGGCCAAACAGTTTGTCGGGCTCTAAGCCCATGGGGATACACAGCCGCCCTGCCTGCACCCACCTTTGCTTGTATCCCACCCTAGTAGATTAATTCGTCAGGGTTGCGGTTTTATCATGCCAACAGTTTTAAATTTCCGGCATCAAGTAAGGTAGGAAGCATAATAGTTTCGGTAGCAACTTGGCCTTAAAACTTTGAATGTATAATATCCAAATATCCACCTTGTGTCAAACGTCAATGGAAACAATGGAAATAATGTCCGGTAAAATATAATGCTCGAGTAGAGGTATGCCTCACGGCATACCTCCCTCACAGAACCGTGCTTGCGCAATTAACGTAAGCGTCAAATACTACCCACCTTGTTGGGTTGTGGTAGTAAGCAAAGAACCCCTACCGAATCATCTAAGGTAGGGGCTAAAACAAGTTTAATTAATTATTCATCCGGCAAATGGGGGGCAGAGTATCCGACCACGGCAGGAGTTGATCTAATTCCTCTTTATCCTGCGGGTCCAGGTTGGGCAGCCTTTCGAAGAGGTAAGTAAGGTAGTGGAAGGGATTTAATCTATTCTCCTTGGCTGTTTCTATGATACTGTAGACAATAGCACTCGCTTTAGCACCCCGCGGGGTGTTGGCAAATAACCAGTTCTTACGGCCAATAACAAAGGGTTTTATAGAACGCTCGCTGCGGTTGTTATCAATTTCCAAACGCCCGTCTTGTAAAAAGGCGACAAGTTTATCCCATTGGCTAAGGCAATAGTAAACCGCCTGCCCAAAGGCACTTTTGGGCAGCACCTGCGCTTTCTGCTTCTTAAGCCATGCTAAAAACTCGTCCAGCACGGGCTGGCTGCGCACCTGGCGGATTTGATACCGTTCTTCTGGTGTAACGTCTTTAAGCTCGCGCTCTATGGCAAAAAGCCTGTTGCAGAACTCCAGCCCCTCCCGGGCAGCCACTGCTGCATGGCGTTTTTCCTCCGGCAGGGCTTTTAAGGCTTCGTCGAACTTGCGCCGGGCATGGGCCCAGCAGCCCACCAGGGTAACATCCGAAAGCTCATGGTAGCCGGCATAGCCGTCAACATGCAGATAGCCCTTAAAGCCTGCCAGGAACCGGCGGGGGTGTTTGCCGGCCCGGGTGGTCTGGTAGTCGTAAAGAATTATGGGGGGACTGTCCCGCCCCGTACGGTAAAGCCAAAGGAATGATTTGGTGGTAGGCTCCCTTCCCGGTTCATGAAGTACCTGCAGGGTAGTCTCGTCGGCATGGAGGAGGTCTCTTTTAAGAAGGTGTTCATGGAGACGGTCATAAATAAGGGTTAAGTAGGTGTTAGCTCCATGGAGCACCCAGTTGGCCATGGTCTGCCGGGAAAGGTCTATCCCCCAACTTTTAAACTGCTGCTCCTGGCGGTAGAGGGGTAGCCCCTCCCCGTATTTCTGGGTCATAATGTAGCTTAGACATAATGGAAGGGCCAGCCCCACAGTAGCGATACGTAGGTTATATTGGTACAATAGGTACCAATACAGAGCTACAAGCTAAGGAGGCTGGCAAGATGAATTATACCACATATGTAGGGCTGGATGTTCACAAGGATAGCATTTGTATTTGTCAATCGAAAAATTGACCACTTGATCTCTTGAAAGTTGACCACCTGTATAGTTTGGTTTCGCTAGGACTATGTTTACTTATTTTAGAATAGCAACCACCTCCTGGTTTTGCTTAATTAATATTTGTTGCTCGCATAATGTTAACCAAGGTTGGCCGGGCTGGCTCGGGACGCCGTTTAGCTTACGTGAAATACTTTCAGCTACTATGCAGAGGCAGAACTAACCAATCCTTCCTCTTGGCGTCGCCTTAAACTCTGACGGAAGCGATAGCTTTCCCCGTTCATGACCAGGATATGGGCATGATGGGTGAGCCTGTCCAGGAGGGCAGCAGTCATCCTTTCATCTCCAAATACTTGTACCCATTCGCTGAATTCGAGATTGGAAGTAATGAGCACACTCCCCCTTTCATACCGGCCAGCCAAAAAGCGGAAGAGGAGCTGGGCTCCTTCAGTGGTATAGGGTACATAGCCCAGCTCGTCTACCACTACCAGGTCTTGCTTTAGCCACTGCTTTTCCAAGGAAAGTAATTTATGTTCCCGGGCAGCTGCTAAGAGTTCTGTAACCAGGCCGGGGGCAGTATAAAAGCGTACACGGCAACCCTGCCGGCAAGCACATAAAGCCAGGGCAATGGCCAAATGGGTTTTGCCGGTTCCACTGTTACCAAGGAAGATGACATTTTCCTTGGCTTTGATGTATTCTCCCCGGCTTAGAGTTAACACCTTAGGTTTACTCAAGCTTGGTAAGGCAGTAAAGTCGAATTCTTCCAGGGTTTTGAAGTAGGGGAAGTTGGCCCGGCGGATACGGTTCTTAAGGGCGCTTTCTTCCCTGCTCAATACCTCTTGTTCCAAAAGAGCGCATAAGTATTCTTCATAAGTGCGGTTGTTTTCTGCGGCTGTACGGGCCAGACTTTTGTAGTGCCGGGCCACCGCTGGAAGTTTTAGTTTGTGTAAATACTCTTTAAGAAGAAGTTCTGTGCTCAATGGACTATCCTCCCGTTATTACAGCTTCCCAGGAGGTCGAACTGTTTTAAGTTCGGCCTAGACACCCGGTAAGCTGATAGGTCTTGGGTTCCTTGGGAAATGAGGCATTTACCGGTTAACTGCTCAAGGATACTTCTAACTCCAGGGGCATGGTAAACTCTTTCGTCTAAAGCTTTATTTAAAGCTAAAGTTAGAGCGTCCCATCCCACTTCCCGGTGGTACATGAGGATCTGGACAAATTCCTTTTCCGGTTGGGCATGATGTTCTTTTAAGGCCGCCAAGTACCGGTGATATACTGGCGGAAGGTCTGCACGATGAAAGGGCTTAGCATCCTCCAAAGCCCTAGGTTTGCGGTATAGGGCTTCTAAGTAATGGTCCAGGTCATATATCTCCTCTCCTGTGCCATAAGAGCGGCGGTGAGTGGCCACCAGCCGGTGGTCAGCGTAGATTTCCACCCGGTGAACGTAAGCCCTGACCACCACCAGGCGACCTGCACAGGAGGGAGGTACAGAGTAGTAATTGTTTTCAAAGCGCACAAGTTGGTTTTGGGCAGCTTTGGCCTCAATATGACGGTAGCAGGGGAAGGGGTGGGGAGGTAGAGGAAGGAGATGTTTTTTCTCTTCCTGCCAGGCTTCATACACCGTCATCTTGGAGCCGGGCACCTTGTGAGTGCGGGCATAATCTAAACAGCGCTTAAGAAACAATTCGTTTAGCTCCGCCCAATCCGAAGCTTCCGGAGTGGGGGTGAAGAAGTTGCGGTGGACAAAGCCTACCAAGTTTTCCACCCCGCCCTTTTCATTCCCCTTTCCGGTATTACAGTACCGGCTTTCAAAAAGGTAATGGCTACGGAAGGCGATAAAGCTGTTTTGTTCAATGCGGTTTCGGCCCGCAAGCACCTTGAAAACAGCTGTCTTTAAGTTGTCATAAGTGATACTCAAAGGAACGCCGCCCAAGAAGATAAACCCCTGGGTATGGCCTTCGAAAAAAGCTTCCTGCCTTTGGGTGGGAAAGGCCATAACAAAGGGCATCCGGCTAAATCCTAGACGTAGACAGAAGAACTGGACCAGGGTTTCTTCTCTGTCCAAAATGGCCACATCCTCACCCCAATCGCACTGGGCATTACTGCCGGGGCGGAACTCTAAAGGGATAAAAGTTTCTTTAGCGTTTCTACGCAATTCTCCAACTAGCCGCCTTATAGTAGAAGGGCTTCCGGTGTAACCGTATTCTTCCACCAAACGCTGGTATATACGTTCTCCCGTGAGGTGACGCTTATTCTTTTGTTCTTCAGCCACCCACTGGGCCAAGACCTCCCGGATATGCCCGGTCACAGGTCGGGGTCTGGGAGACCTAAGGTGATACATAGGTGGTTCTGCATCTTCGAGGGCTTTTCTTATGGTTTGCCGGGCAAAACCCAGTTCTCTGGAGATCCACCGAATGGATTTCCCTTCTACGTAATGGAGCCTGCGGATCATCTCCTTATCGACCACGTCGATCATCCTCTTTCCCCCTGTTGCCGAAGGTTTGTCCCCTTCAGCATAACAGGGAATGTGACCAGGGTGGTCAACTTTTCGCTGATCATCTGGTCAACTTTTAGAGTATCAAATACAGCCTTTCCGTAGCCATTGCCAAAGCGGGACGTGAAGAAGCAGAAAACCTGGGTAGTATGGCCAATGAACCCGAAGCGATAGCCAAATTGGTGCGGCGCTTAAGAGAACCGGTAGAGAACCTATTATTCTGTTACGAGGCTGGTCCCTGCGGTTATAGGATTTACCGGCAGCTCAAAGCCATGGGAGTTGACTGTCTGGTAGTAGCCCCCTCCTTAATACCGCAAAGACCAGGAGAACGAATAAAAACCGACCGGCGGGATGCCAAGAAACTAGCCCGTTTACTACGGAGCGGCGAATTAACGCCGGTGTGGGTACCGGATGAAAAGGAGGAAGCCTTACGCGACCTGACCCGCGCCTATGAAGACGCCAAGGAAGATATTCTTCGCAAGAAAAACCAGATTGGCAAACTGCTATTACGGTTAGGCTTAAGGCCACCGTCAGGAGTAAAAGCCTGGACTGTCAAATATCGCCAGTGGCTAAATAGTATTCGGTTTAACCAACCCGGGCAGGCAATAGTACTGAAAGAATATATTCACGCCCTGGAAGAAGCGGAAGCCATGGCAGAGCGTCTGGAAAGAGAGATAGCCGTACTGGCCGAAGAAAGTGACCAGGCGCCAGTTATCAAAGCCCTGCAGTGCTTACGAGGCGTAGCCCTGATTACCGCCGCAACGGTGGTAGCCGAAGTAGGGGAACTAACACGCTTTGAGTCACCCAAGGAACTCATGTCATATGCTGGCCTGGTTCCCAGTGAATACTCCAGTAGCGGCAAGCGGCGTCAAGGTGCTATCACCAAATCAGGCAACGCCCACATACGCAGGGCAGTAGTCGAAGCCGCCTGGCATTACCAGAGAATACCGGCCGTAGGTTATGGGCTAAAGAAACGACAAGAAGGACAATCGGAGAAGGTAAAGGCTATCTCCTGGCAGGCACAACACCGGCTTAATTTAAAGTTCCGCCGCTTAACAGGAAGGGGAAAGATGAAACAAGTAGCAGTAGTAGCAGTAGCGCGGGAGTTGCTAGGGTTTATGTGGGCGATAGCTCAGGAAGTAAAGCGGGAAGAAAGTCTCGCCAAGATTGCCTAAAGCATTAACCCCCTCACTGCACTAGCTAAGACCCAGGCAGTTATAAAGTTATTGCCAATATCAATAATCACAAGTAGGGTGTAGGAGCCAGTAGGTGGAGTTCGGCAGCGGTAAGGAGAATCCCCGGCACCTCCTATGTGCCAGGCAAATTTAACCTGATGCACGTTTTTAGACCGGGGCAGCTCCCGACGCATAAACGTCTTGTGGTAACCAATCCACGTATATCAGGCTGAGCAACCGTCGATTGAGCCCAACCCACCTATTGTCCCCTACACCCTGGCCGAGGGGTGGGAAAACAAGAAGAAAAATAAAGCACAATCCGCCCGGCAGCTTTTGGGGATTATAGGGCGGGTCGCTGCGCCTGTCAAGGGTAAAGCCTTGCGGCCCGCCATGCGGCCCTTGACAGGCTTGCTCCCCGCCCATAATTGGCTACCAGAGCCGGGCGGAAGAAGTTAAAACCCGTAGACGTCCAACTTTAAATTGCTGCCTTGAGCAGGGGAGGGATATTTCTGTCCTAAAACAGGTTTCGCAAAAAATTTTCAGAGGGGCTTGACAAGGCCCTTCCATATCAGGAGGGAGGGAGATACCGGGCTTCCCGGAAGTACAGGAGCAGGCATGGGCGCCGTGATAACCGGGGTGGTTATCTCTTTCCTCTCGCAGCGGCGGCAGGAATAAACGTAGCGCACGTGCTTAACCACTTTCACCTTGGCCGGGATAATTTTGAGCTCTTGCCGTACCTCGGTGCCCATTTCATGTAAAGGGCCACCGCAGCAGGGACAGAGCCTCTCTTCTTCCGGTAGGCGGTGTTCTACCACCTCAACCGGTAAATCTTCCAGGTTCATCTCCCGGCGGCTGCGACCTTTGCGGCGCTGGTAGGTGATGGTCTCCAAATCCGGTTCAGCTGCTTCCGGCCGGGCTTCCACTTCCGCCTCATTAAAAAGCAAAAGCTGCTCTTGTAGGGCGCAGGTCCGCTCGCTGGAAGAACCGAATTGCCTTTTCTTGCTTAAACGGAACTGCTCCATAAACTAATTTAAACTTAGCGGTAAGTTCGGCATTCTCCCGTTCCAGCTGCATACATTGTTGTTCCAATTGAGCACAGTGCTCTCGCAGTTCTTCTATGGTCATGGTAGCTATTGGACTTCCCCCGGTTAATTGGACACCAACTTAAGCCACCTTTATCAGGTTCTCATAGTTTTTCTCGAATTCTTCCGGTGTCTCATACCCAAGGGCTGAATGTAATCTGAGACGATTGTAAAAAACCTCGATGTACTCAAAGATTTCCACTCTGGCTTCTGCCCGGGTTTTAAAACGGCGATGGTATACGAGTTCCGTCTTCAAGGTTTTGAAGAAGCTTTCCATAGGGGAATTATCCCAACAATCTCCCTTGCGGCTCATGGAACAGATAAAACCATATTGCCGGAGCAGTTGCTGATAATCGTAGCTCGCATACTGGCTGCCGCGGTCGGAATGGATGACCAATCCCCGACCGGGACGGCGGTTGGTGATGGCCATATGCAGCGCCTCGATGACCAGTTCCCGGGTCAGATATTTCTGCATCGAATAACCTATAATCCTTTTAGAATAGAGGTCCATAACCGCCGCCAGGTACAGCCAACCCTCATCGGTGTTGATATACGTGATATCCGTTACCCATCTCTTATTGGGGCTATTAGCAGTAAACTCCCTGTTTAAGATATTTTCGGCCACCGGAAGGTTGTGTTTAGAGTCGGTGGTCACCTTGAATCTGCGTTTTTGGATGGCCTGGATCCCCGCTTCTCGCATCAGCCGTTCGACCCTCTTTTTGCCGCAGTGGATACCCTCCCTGCCCAGCTGCTTATGGATGCGGGGACTACCATACGTTTTCCGGCTCTTGTTGTAGATATTCACGATTTGTTCCTTGATAATTTCATCTTGTATCCTGCGTTGGCTTACGGGCCTTTTTAGCCAGCGGTAATATCCTGTCCGGGACACCTTTAAAACTCGGCACATCGTCTCGACACGGAAAGTTCCCGTGTGCTCCCGGATAAACCGATATTTCATCTCGGTGTTTTGGAGAAGATGGCCACAGCTTTTTTTAAGATGTCCCGTTCCTCCTGGGCGATTGCCAGCTCTTTTTTCAGGCGGCGGTTTTCCTCTTCCAAATCGGTGCCGCGCATCTGTTTTCCTATACCGGGAAAGGCTCGTTCTCCGTATTTTACCTGTTCCCTTTGCCACCTGCTGAGCATGCTGCTGTTAATCCCCAGGTCGCGGGCAATCTGACTGGTAGTTTTGCCGCTGGTGCGGCATAGCTCGACGGCATTGCGCTTGAACTCTTCATCATATTTTCGTCTGGACTCTCCCATGGACACAGCGCCTCCTTGCTCTAATTATATACTCTTAACTCTGTGTCCTACAAATCGGGGGAGGGTCATATATACTTAGCAGTGTCCATGCTTTAATAATTTGATGAATCAGCCCAAATTCCTCTAAAATAAACCATAAGGTGAAAATATTTCTTCCTGATGCTTTATATTACAAGATGGCGCGCGCTTTTACCTCAGGATGGGCTTTAGGCTGGTTTAGGGGGAGGCCGTCAAGCAACCAGCGCAGTTCCCGGCGGCTTATGGTGATGGTGGAAGAAGAAGTAGTGTCTTGAGGCCATATGAATTTGCCCTTCTCCAGCCGGCGGTAATAAAGCCAAAACCCGTTGTGCTCCCAGTGGAGGATCTTCAGTTTGTCCCTTTTACGGTTGCAAAAGACAAAGAGGCAGGAAGAGAAGGGGTCCAGCTCGAAACCCTCCTTGACCAGCACTGCCAGGCCGTCGATGGACTTGCGCAGGTCGGTGGCGCCGCAGGCGAGATAAACCCGGTCGATGGCCACTTCGTTTAGCATAAGCTTACCAGCACCTGAACTACCTTGGTGAGCAAATCCGGGTCAAAGCCGGGTCTTATCTCAATGCTGGCCGGTCCTATTTTGACCAGTAGGGCCTGTTCTGGGGAACCTTCCTCGCTTATTTCTACCGGCAGCCACCGGTTGGAAATCTCCGGAGGAGACGGGGTCTGGTTCTTAAACTTCCGCAGCCAGTACCATAACTGCGTGGGGCTAATGCCCTCATGGAAGGCGCACCATTCTTTAACGCTTTGCCCGCTTTCTCTGTATTCGGCTATGCGAGCTTCCCATAGTTTTTGTAATTCGGCTCTGGTCATAAGGGGAAATCCTCCTCAGTTCGTTTTCTGAGGAAGATTATCCCTTAAACTCGAGCACTGTGCCAAGGTGGGTTGTATTTGACGCTTACCAATTAACGCACACGGCTCCTCAAGGAATCCTTCACGTAATGTATGCGGACGGCAACCGAATCTCCATGATATTCACATATATCCTGGGACTTGGTAAGGGGTACTTTTCTAGGAACCTTTCGAACTTCTCACCGTCGAAATCTTATCCCAAGGAATTGATTAAAGTGTAAAGCCCAAAGAGGTTCCTGAGCCCTGGTCGAGCTTATGGTAAAACGAAGCGGGGGATGGTATTTTGACCCATCCCCTTTTTATTTTTAGAGAGAGGAAATTAAATAGATAAAGCGAATTAATATCTATATAGCCGAATACCATACGGTTATAGCGTACACCCGGTTAGCGGTGTAAGGGGGTTCTTAACCATGGAGAATACTTCCCAAATAAGGTCGGTAGCTAAGGCGCTGAAAATCATTGATGTCCTGGCCGAAGCGCGAGGGGAATTGGCTCTGCACGAAATTGCCGGTAAGCTAGGGCTGGCGAAGAGTACTGTCCATGGACTGCTTTCCACTTTGCGGGATTTTGGTTACGTGGAACAATCGATCTTTACTGGGAAATACAAACTGGGCTTAAGGCTCTTTGAACTGGGGAATATTGTGGCCCACGGCTGGGATGTGCGAACCGTTGCAGCCCCCTATATCCAAAAGTTGGTAGATGAGTTAGGGGAGACCGTCCATCTGGTGGTCCTGGACAAAGGCGAGGTTCTGTATATCGATAAGCGGGAAAGCCACCAGTCTTTGCGAATCGTATCCCAGGTGGGCATGCGGTTGCCGGCCCACTGTACCGGCGTGGGCAAAGTGCTTCTAGCCGCCCTACCGCCAAGCGAAGTGAGGCGTATTATTGCTACTAAGGGGTTGCCCCGCTTTACCAAGAACACCATTACCGATCCCAGAGCTTTGGAGGCCGAGCTGGCCAGGGTGCGCGCCCAGGGGTATGCGATAGATAATGAGGAAATTATGGATAGTCTGCGCTGTGTGGCCGCCCCCATTCACGACCACAGTGGAAAGGCTTGCGCTGCCATCAGTATTTCGGGACCGGTTGCCCGGCTCGAAGGAGAAAGGCTTAAATTAGCCATAGAACTGGTAACGCGGACGGCGGCGGAGATTTCCGCCGGCCTGGGGTATCGGGCAGAGCAGTTTATCCGTACGCCCCTCAGCCCCTAAAATTAAGGGTGCACCACCAGCTCCTTCCCGCCCATCATGCTTTCCACCTCGATACGTTTACCGTTGCTGAGGCAGGTGATGGCTCCCTGCAGGTCAGTGCGGAGTACAGGCACTCCCTTTTCCTGCCAGTAATCCAGGACCTCCCGCGCCGGGTGCCCGAAGTTGTTCCCGGCTCCTACTGAAATAACGGCCACTTTAGGATTTACTTGCTCCAAGAATTCTCCATGCAACCCGTACCGGCTGCCGTGATGGGGGACCTGGAAAACTGTGCTGGCCGGGACAAAACCGGAGTCCACCAGGTCGGCCATGGCGTTGGCCTCGATATCTCCGGCGAACAGGAAGCTCGAGTCACCGTACTGCAGGTAGGTTACCAGGGAACGGTTATTGCCGTCGGAGGCGATATAGGACCCGGCCGACGTGGGGTGAAGAAACCGGAAGCGGACGGAAGGATCTAACCGCAGGGTATCCCCCCGGCTGGCCTCAGCCCAGGGTATTTCCTTGACCCTTAAGCGGTCTAGCAGGGGCTCGTATTCCTCCTGGAAGGCGCCCGTTAAGGGAGGAAGTACGACTAGAGAAACGGGAATTTCTTCTACCACGGCCAGGAGCCCCCCTAGATGGTCGGCGTCGGGATGGGTGCTGATCACCACGTCCAGGGCCTTGATCCCCTGGCGGCGAAGGAAAGGCACTACTACTTTACGCCCAATTTCCTCCCCCATATTTTCGTCCGGCCTTCCTCCGCCGTCTATAAGCACATGTTTACCCTGAGGTGTCGAGATAAACACGGCATCTCCCTGACCCACATCCAGAAAGGTTACCCGGAGGTCCCGGGGAGGAGGAGAACTGAGGAGGAATATTAAGCCAAGGGCAGAGGCCGCCACGAGCAAGAACAGAGGCCCGCGAACCCAGCCTGTCAGGTACCGCGACCGCCACCAGATACGGCGGGGGTGGTTCCACCTCAAGTATATTTCCCGCAGGAGTATCAAGCCCGCATAGTATGCTCCTATTAAACTCCACGAAGGAGTGGTCACGGTTATGGAAACACCGGGTATACTGCCCAACAAGGATAAGGACCATAAAAGTATTTGCAACAGGGGCTCCAATCCTGCAGCCAGAGCGGCGGCGACCGGAGGGAAGACCTGGGCCAGCAGAAAGGCGGCCAGGCCGAGGATGACAATGAGCCCAACCGGCAGCAGAGCCACGAGGTTGGCGGGCAGACTCAAAAGGGGAAAGATATTAAAATAATAGGCTATTAAAGGCGAGACGGCCACCTGGGCCGCCAGGGGAACTACTAGATACTGCCGCCCGGGTACGCGGGAGAGAAGGCCGTCGAGGAGGGGATACAAGTAAACGATGCCCCAGGTGGCCAGAAAGGAGAGCTGAAAGCCTGGATCGTAGAGGGAACGGGGCCGGAACAGGAGGATGATCAGGGCGGCCAGGGCCAGGGACGTATAAAAGGAGGCCCGCTCCCGCTTCCAGTAGGCCAGAAGCCCGATGCCCCCCATGATGGCGGCTCTGGTAACGGAGGGGGTAAAGCCCACTACTGCGGCATAAAAAATAAGGCCGGCGATACCGACGGCCACTGCCGCGGGCAAGGGAAGACCTAGGATACCGCCCAGGCCCATGAGGAAAAAGAGGACGAAGCCCACATGCAGGCCGCTTACGGCAAAAAGGTGAAACACCCCCAGGTGTTGAAACGTATCGGCATCATTTTCTTCCAAGTACTCCTTGTCGCCGAAGAGGAGGGCCTGCAGGAGGCCGGCCTCGCGGGGTGGCAGGGTGGAAAGGACTACCTGCCGGGCCTTCCCTTTAGCGGCCAAGGCGAGGTGAATCAGCGGATTCCCGTGCTCTGATCCTATTCTGGTCATAGCGTCCGGCTGGGTGATTAACATCTGGTTATAAATATAATTTCTCGCCAGATAAGCGCGGTAATCCAGCTCGCCAGGGTTACGGGCCGGAGGGGGGGTTACCAGCTGGCCGTGGATCCGGAGGACGTCACCGTAACGGTAAAGGGGCGCAACCGAGGTCTCCGGCGAACTGTACACGACAACCTGGACCCGCTCGTTTACCCTTTTCCGATAGGCGTGCTGGCGGATTTCCCGGGCGGCTACGGTATACACTGTTCGGCCGGGATAAACCTGGGGGTCCTCTACCACCATGCCCGTGAGGTCCAGAAAAGTGTTGCGGTCCTCTGCTAGGCTGCTTTGGTGGTGGCGGACATCCCATGTACCGACCAGAAGCCCCAGAAAAAAGAAGCCCGCCAGCCAGAAGGCCCGCCCTCCGACCCCTGGGGCAGGAGGGTGGAAAAGATAAGCCATGGTCCAGGAGATAAGGGTTAAGGCCAGGGCCCACCACGGCTCCAAGGGGAGCACCGGTACCAGCAGTAAGCCGGCTACATAAGCCAGAGCGGCTATGACGGGCAGGTTTGCCAGCATACGGTAAATTTCGCCAGGAATCAATGTTTTCCTGCTAGGGATCACCGGGAAAAACCTTGCCGCGCCAGCTTCCCGGCGGGTCGTCACTTTGCCTTATAATATTGAGGAAGTGATGGAGTATTCTGGCCGTTATGCCCCAGACGGTACGGCCGTGGATTTCATAAAATAGTTCTGGCCAGACGGCGGTGCGCCAGGGATAATTCCGGCCCCGGGGAATTTTGTGGAAGGGGAAGGTTTCCGGCGGGCTGACTTGTAAGGTTATTTCATGGTATTGGGGGGCCTGGGCCAGAAGGTAATGGAGTTCGGCGGTAAAAATTTCTCCTACTTCTGCCGGGTTAGGGCGGATGGCTTCAGGTTGGCGCAAGAACCCGGCAAAGGGATAAATAATCTGGCCAAAGGGTGTAACTAAAACATCCAAACTCCCCCACACCTCTACATCGGATGGGGCAAGGCCCAGCTCTTCGCAGGTTTCCCTCACCGCCGTTTCCTTTTCGTGGGCATCGGCCGGGCTCACATGTCCCCCCGGAAAACAGATTTCCCCTGGCTGGGTTAACAGGCGATGGGAGCGGACGGTAAAAAGGACGGCACAGGTACCTTCCTTGGGGTTTAACAGAGGGATCAGTATGGCTGAAGGGCTGTACCGCTCGGCGTCCAGCAGTCCCCTTTGGTATTGACCGATTTTCTTTTTTATCCTTTCCAGGGTTAGATATTGCACTTGACCTGGTCACCTGCCGCAAAAGCTGCTTAAACCCATCATAGTCCCTTAAGTCTTTGAAGTCCAGTTCCTCGGGCATTCCCCAGGGGAAAAGGGGTCAAACTGTGGTTGATACCTTTAAGGAGGGATAAAGATGGGCGGTGGAGAAAAGAAATTATGCCAGGGTCTGCATTGGTGACTTAACCTGGAAAGGAGGCAGGAGCAATGAAGGAACAGCTTGCCCGCGACATGAAGGAGGCCCTTAAGAGTCACGATAAAGTGAGGCTGCAGACCATCCGCATGGTCTTGGCCAGCATCAAGAATGCGGAAATTGAGAAGCGGCGGCTCCTCAATGATGACGAGATGGTGAGTATAATCCAGCGGGAGATAAAACTGCGCAAGGAGGCCCTGGAGCAGTTTGCCCGAGGTGGGAGGGAAGACCTGGTCCGACAGACCCAAGCCGAGATCGGGGTGCTGGAAAAATACTTACCCGACCAGTTGAGCGAGGAAGAACTCCTTGGCGTCATAAGGGATACCATTCGCGAAGTAGGGGCCCAATCCACCAGGGATGTAGGTAAAGTTATGGCCGCCCTCATGCCCAAAATCAGGGGCCGGGCGGACGGCAAGAGGGCTAACCAGTTAGTGGTGGAGCTGCTCCGATAAAGGTGGGCCGGCGGACCAGGGCGATGCCCCCTACTGGGTCAAGGGGTTTTCCCTTTGCAAATCCCGTAAAACCTCGGCGAGGACCCGGGCCATGAGCCGGGCCGCCTTTTCTGCCTGGTCCAGGGTGTTGTTGCTGCTCCCTATCTCCAGGAGGAGGGCCCGCGGGTGCAGGTGCTGGTTGTAGCGGCCTTCCTGGACCCGGACGCCCCGGCTCAGGCCGGGATACAGCTCATCCATTTTGGCGGCCAGGCGGCGGGCAAAGGCTTCGTTTTGGCGCCAATTGGGGTGCTCCAGCCGGGCATCGCTGCCCACGACGATTAAAATCTGGGCTACCTGCTGATCGTTGATGTAGGCGACCGGCGGCTCCTTCAAACCGGCATCCCGGTGGATGTCCAGTACAATCTGGATGGAGGGATATTCGGCCAGGAGGCGGCGGACCGTCTTTTCCGAGTTGGCGTAGGCCTGGGCAAAGTCGGGGTAATCGTGGATGGTATCAGAACGCACCACCGGCACACCGTATTCCTCGGTGAGGGCCTGGGCTAGGGCGGCGGCTACCAGGCTTATACTCGCGTTTTTCCCCGGTGTCCTTTCGGTTCCATCGCTGGGAGCATAGGCTTCGGCATTATGGGTGTTGTAGATGGCCACGAGGGGGTGACGGCCGCCCTCTTCTACTGGGGCAAAATCCGCGGGCGGAGGAGGTGGCGGGCTCTCCTGCCCTTCGGGCAAGGGGTAGTACTCCTCCTCCGTGGTTAAAAAACGGACCAGGTCGGGGTTTAGGACCTGGACGGCAGAGGGCACCAACCCAGGTTGCGGGGGAAGTGGTTGCCGGCCGGCCTCCAGTACCAAGGTGGGGAGGCCGGCCTCGAGGATACCCTGCCAGAAGGACGTGGGTAGAGAATAGGAATAACTGGCCACGGCCCCCGGTAACCGGCGCAAAAGGGACTTCAGCGGGGAGGATACCCCGAACAGCAACAGGCCGGCGAGCACCAAGAGAAAGAGCCGGCACAAGAGTCTGAGGCTTTTCCTGACCCTCCAATTGGTGATAAAGTAAATATTCAAAGGGCTGTTCCCCCTCACTACCGCCATTTTATTCCTTTAAAGTTCTTTTTAGACCTGGGGGGAGGCTTCCTTAAGGGGGTGCGGCAATGACGGAAGGCCAATTAAGGGAACTTCTTGAGGGATTGCAGGAAGGCCGGGTGAGTCTCGAGGAAGCCGTGGAGAAGATCAAAGGCCTGCCTTACGAGGACCTCGGTTTTGCCAAGGTCGATCACCACCGGGCCCTGCGCAACGGCTTTCCGGAAGTTATCTTCGGCCAGGGTAAGACCCGGGAGCAAATTGTAGCCATTGCCTGCCGCCTGGCCGGTGCCGGTGCTACGGTGCTGGTAACCCGGACGGAGGAAGAGACCTATGAGGCGGTGGCCGACAAACTGCCCGAGGCTCGGTTCAATGCCCTGGCCCGTACCATCGTGGTCCCGGCAGGGGAAATACCTCCCACGGGCGGGCGCGTAGCCGTCTTGAGCGCCGGAACGGCCGATTTACCGGTAGCCGAGGAGGCGGCGGTTACAGCGGAGGTCATGGGCAACGAGGTGGACCGCATATACGATGTGGGGGTAGCCGGTATTCACCGCCTCCTCGACCAGATGGGTAGGGTGGAGCGGGCCGATGTTGTGATCGTGGTGGCCGGAATGGAGGGGGCCCTGGCCAGTGTAGTGGCCGGCATGATAGCCCAGCCCGTCATTGCTGTGCCCACCAGTGTGGGATACGGGGCCAGCTTCCGCGGCCTGGCGGCCCTCCTGGCCATGTTAAACAGTTGTGCCACCGGCGTGGGCGTGGTCAATATCGACAACGGCTTTGGTGCCGCCGCCCTGGCCACGGCCATTACCAGGTTAAAGCTAAAAAGGTAGCAATGGTATAATTCACCTCCCTTCTGGGTAATGCTATAGTAAAATACCCGAGGAGGTGACGAAATGAACAACTGGTTAGGCGTGGTTATTCGTTTTATAGTCTCCGCTCTAGTGCTGATGCTGGTGGGTTACCTGTTGCCGGGTATCCAGGTAGCCGGGTTCACCGGCGCGCTGGTGGCGGCGCTGGTGATTGCCGCTCTCGGTTGGGTGGCGGAAACCCTGTTAGGCAAGAGGATATCCCCCCGCAGTCGTGGTATTGTCGGTTTTATCGTGGCCGCAGTGGTTATTTATTTGGCCCAGTTCCTGGTACCTACCATGTTGCGGGTTAATGCGTTGGGCGCCCTGCTAGCAGCCTTAGTGATAGGTGTTATCGATGCTTTTGTGCCGACGGAGCTGCGCTAGGCACTCCGGGGAAGCGGGCCGGGCTTTAAGCCCGGCCCGCTTTCTGTTATAATGGGATAGGAGGTGCCGGTAGTATTGACCAGGCAAGATCGTATCCGCAATTTCTGTATCATCGCCCACGTTGACCACGGCAAATCCACCCTGGCCGATCGTTTGCTGGAATATACCGGTGCCTTGAGTCCCAGACAGATGGTGGATCAGGTACTGGATACCCTGGAACTGGAGCGGGAAAGGGGTATCACTATTAAACTCCAGGCCGTCCGCCTTATCTATAGGGCGCGGGACGGTGGAGAATATCTCTTAAACCTCATCGATACTCCGGGCCATGTGGATTTTACCTACGAGGTGTCGCGCAGTCTGGCCGCTTGCGAGGGGGCCCTGCTGGTGGTAGACGCCACCCAAGGTGTCGAGGCCCAAACCCTGGCCAACCTCTACCTGGCCCTGGAGCACAACCTGGAGATCATTCCCGTCATCAATAAGATTGATCTGCCCAATGCCGAACCGGACCGCGTGCGCCGGGAACTGGAAGAAGTGACAGGACTAGACGGCAGTAGCGCTATTCTGGCTTCGGCCAAGACGGGCCAGGGTACGGAGGAAATACTGGAGGCCATTGTCCGGCGCATCCCTCCACCCAAAGGGGATAGGGGAAAGCCGTTACAGGCCTTGATATTTGATTCCCATTTTGATGCTTACCGGGGAGCCATTCCCTACGTGCGGGTGGTCCATGGCAGATTGAGCAAAGGCATGGTCATCCGCATGATGTCCACAGGTAAAGAATTCGAGGTGGACGAGGTAGGGGTTTTCACCCCCGCTCCCGTGCCGGTTCAGGTCCTGGAGGCTGGGGAAGTAGGTTATTTGGCCGCGGGGATCAAGAATGTGCGGGATACCCGGGTAGGGGACACGGTGACCGGAGCGGAAAGGCCTGCCGCGGCACCCTTACCGGGGTACCGGCGGGTGACACCCATGGTTTACTGCGGCCTTTACCCCGTGGATTCGGAACAATACGATGACCTGAGGGATGCCCTGGAAAAGTTGCAACTCAACGACGCGGCCCTGGTCTTCGAACCGGAAACCTCGGCGGCCCTGGGGTTCGGCTTCCGGTGCGGCTTCCTGGGGCTTTTGCACATGGAAGTCGTCCAGGAGCGTTTGGAGAGGGAGTACGACCTGGAGCTGATAACGACCGCGCCCAGTGTGGTCTACAAGGTAATCAAGACCAACGGCGAAACCCTTATGGTGGATAACCCCACCCACCTGCCTCCGGTGGGGACTATTGAGGCCATGGAAGAGCCCTATGTTAAGGCTACCCTCCTGCTTCCCTCCGACTATATAGGCTCAGTTATGGAGCTCTGCCAGGAGAGGCGGGGTACCTTTGTGGGCATGGAGTACCTCTCGGAAAAGAGGGTGATGCTCACCTACGAACTGCCCCTGGCGGAAATTATTTACGATTTCTTCGACCAGTTGAAATCCAAGACCCGCGGCTATGCCTCCCTGGATTACGAATTCCTGGGCTACCGGGTATCGGACCTGGTTAAGCTGGATATTCTCATCAATAACGAAGTGGTGGATGCCCTGTCCGTGATCGTCCACCGGGATAAGGCCTACCAGCGGGGCCGGGCCCTGGTAGAACGGTTAAAGGAGCTTATCCCCCGGCAGCTTTTCGACGTGCCCGTACAGGCGGCCATCGGTAGCCGGGTTATAGCCCGGGAAACGATACGGGCCTTGCGTAAAAACGTCCTGGCCAAGTGCTACGGCGGTGACGTGACCCGTAAACGCAAGTTATTGGAAAAGCAAAAGGAAGGCAAGAAGAGGATGAAGCAGGTAGGCAAGGTGGAGATACCCCAGGAAGCTTTTATGGCCGTATTGAGGGTGGATTAGATGAACCTCTACATCCACCTTCCTTTTTGCCTGCGAAAATGCAACTATTGCGACTTTATCTCTTTCCCCGCCGTACCCCTTCCGGTGACCGTCCGCTACCTTACGGCCCTTGGCCGGGAGATGGAGATGGTAGCGTCGGTTTTCCGGCCCGGAAAGGCTGCTACGGTGTATTTCGGGGGCGGCACACCGACCTACCTGGCGGCGGACGATTTGGTCGGATTGATGGCCCGTGTAGCCGCTATATTTAGTATCGAAGAACTGGCAGAAATCACCGTGGAGGCTAATCCCGGCACCCTGACCCCGGCAAAACTGCAAGCCCTGCGGGCGGCCGGTGTTAATCGCCTGTCTCTGGGAGCCCAGGCCTTTAAAGATGAGTTGTTGAAAACTATGGGGCGGGTCCACGGGGTGCGAGAAATCTACGAGTCCTTCACCTGGGCCCGCCAGGCCGGCTTTGCCAACATCAGCCTGGATTTAATCTACGGCCTGCCGGGACAGGACCTGGACGATTGGGAAGAGACCTTAGAACGGGCCCTGGAACTGGAGCCAGAGCACCTCTCGGTCTACGGCCTGGAACTGGCGCCGGATACGCCCTGGGGTCGCTCCTACTCCCAGGGCCGCCTCCTCCTACCTGATGAACATGACGTCGTGGCCATGTACTGGACGGCAAGGGAAAAAATCCAGGAGGCCGGCTATGAGCACTACGAGATATCCAACTTCGCCCGCCCGGGTTTTCAATGTCGTCACAACCTTACTTACTGGGAAAACCGGCCCTACCTTGGAGTAGGAGCAGGGGCATCCTCCTATTGGGGCGACAGGCGGTGGCAGAATCTAACCTCCCTGGAGGCCTACTGCCGGGCAGTAGAGGAGGGCCAGTTACCTGCGGGCGAGGAGGAAGTATTGACCCCCCACCGGCAGCGAGGGGATACCCTTTTTCTTGGCCTGCGGCTCCTCCGGGGTGTCAGCCTTAAGGAATATCGCGAACGCTTCGGTGAGGATTTGCTAGAAGCATATGGCCGGGAACTGGAGTGCCTCTCGGCTCTAGGCCTCGTGACAGTAGAGGCGGGGTTTTTGCGCCTTACGGAGAAGGGCCTGCCCCTGGCCAATGAAGTGTTTGTGGCCTTCGTCTAGCCGGGGTTAATCGGCTTGACAAATTGACCGGCCCGGTGTTATTTTGTAAATGAAAGTTTTTAGCACTCGGCATATTAGAGTGCTAATAGAAGAAGGTGAGTAAAAAATGCGGGTGGAGGGGCGGAAGCGGAAAATCTTAGAAGCTATTATATTAGACTATATTGCCACGGGAGAGCCGGTAGGTTCCCGGACTATTGCCCGGCGCTACAACCTGGGGGTGAGTCCGGCCACCATCCGCAACGAAATGGCCGATCTGGAAGAGCTGGGCCTTATAGAACAGCCCCACACTTCGGCGGGCAGGATTCCCTCAGACCTGGGATATCGTTACTATATAGACTGTATAATGGAGCGCCATGAGCTGTCCCCCGCCGAAAAGGAATATATCCGGCACCGCTTCGAGCAGAAAATAGGAGAAATTGAGCAGGTCTTGGCGGATGCCACGGGTCTGATTGCCGAGTTGACCAGCTATGCGGCTGTGGCCCTGGGGCCCTACCAGGGACGGGCTCATATCCAGCAGGTGCAGCTCCTATATGTATCTCCGGGCAAGGCCCTTCTGGTAGTAGTTACCAGCAGCGGCTTGGTGGAGCACCATTTGTTCAGCGTGCCCCGGGGCGTAAACCGGGCCGAGCTAAATTACCTTTCCCAGTTGTTAAACGAAAGGCTTAAGGGTATTGTGCTGGAGGACATTAAACCGGCGTTCCTGGACAGTATTTACCAGGAAATGCTGGCTACCGAACACAAACAGCTCTGTTCCTTGCTGATCGAACTTCTGGAAGAACTGAGCAACCTAAAGAGGGATGCGCGGATTTTTCTCGACGGTACCTTAAATCTTTTTGAACAGCCCGAGTTCAGGAATATAGATAAAGTTAAGGGGTTGCTCTGTATTCTGGAAAAAACAGATGCCCTGCGAGAACTCTTCGCCGAAGGCCCTCCAGCCGGCCTTAGAGTGAAAATAGGACGGGAAAATAAGAATGAAGAGATTAATAACTGTAGCATTCTCACCGTAACCTATGAAATAAACGGTGAGGTCATCGGCAATGTAGGAGTCCTGGGCCCGACGCGAATGAATTATTCTAGGACTATTTCCGTACTCGAATATGTGGCCCAAGAACTATCCCAGGCCCTCGAGAAGCTGTGCGGATAGCCCGGGGCGAAGGGTCCGCGGAGGCGAGGCCCCGGGTCTATGGGCCGGAAGGAGTGAAGACCCAGGTGAAAAGCTTTAGCGGCGGTGAAGGGCCGGAAACCGAACGGTCCCAGGGGCATACAGGGAGGGAGTTAGAGGCGGCGGAAGCGGACAGGGAACCGCCGGCTCCTCCCACGGAGGAAGACCAGGGCCTCCGGGACAAGGAGGCCGAGCCGGAGGCGCCGCCGGAGGACGAAACGACCTTCCTTAAAGAAGAGCTGGTGGCCAGGCAGGAGGAGATCGAAAGGCTTCGCTCCCAGCTGTTGCGGCTGCAAGCCGACTTTGACAATTATCGCAAGCGCATTCGGCGGGAGCAACTGGAACTGAGGCAGACTGCCTGCGCCGAGCTGGTGAAGGAATTGCTCCCCGTCCTGGATAATCTGGAGCGGGCCATGGCTTCGGCCAGGGGCGGGAGTGAGGAGGGCGCCCTGCTGAGCGGGATTGAGCTGGTTTTCCGGCAATTGGTCGAAGTCCTGGGACGCTACGGCTTGTCAGAGGTCAAGGCCCTGGGGCAACCTTTTGATCCCGCCTATCATGAGGCCGTGGCTACGGAAGAAGCGACCGATCCTCAACGGCACAACCTGGTCACCGAAGAACTCCGCAAGGGCTATCTTTTACACGGGCGCCTTTTGCGTCCGGCCCTGGTAAAGGTAGCCCTGGCGTCTGCACCGGAGACGTCCGAAACGGAAAGCGAGCCCCGAGAAGAGGAGCTGGACAACAGGGAAAACAAGTCGGAGAAGGAATAGGGGGTAAGAATATGACTAAAGGTAAAGTACTGGGTATCGATCTGGGAACTACCAACTCCTGTATGGCCATAATGGAAGGCGGGGAAGCGGTGGTAATCCCCAATGCCGAGGGAGGAAGGACTACCCCGTCGGTAGTAGCCTTTACCAAGGAAGGCGAGCGCCTGGTAGGTCAGGCGGCTAAGCGCCAAGCCATTACCAATCCCGCCCGTACTATTGTCTCCATTAAGAGACACATGGGTACTACCTACAAAGTAAGGATAGACGGTAAGGAGTATACTCCCCAGGAAATTTCTGCCATGATCTTGCAGAAATTAAAAGCCGATGCCGAGGCTTATCTGGGGGAGAAGATCACCCAGGCGGTCATTACCGTTCCGGCCTATTTTACCGACAGCCAGCGGCAGGCCACCAAGGACGCCGGCCGTATAGCCGGCCTGGAGGTGCTGCGCATTATTAATGAGCCTACGGCCGCGGCCCTGGCCTACGGGCTGGATAAGGGCGAGGACCAGACCATCCTGGTCTACGACCTGGGGGGAGGCACCTTTGACGTTTCCATCCTGGAACTCGGAGACGGCGTCTTCGAGGTAAAGGCCACCAGCGGCAACAACCGCCTGGGTGGCGACGATTTTGACGAGAGGATTATGAACTACCTCATCGATATCTGCCGGCGCGAGCACGGTGTGGATCTGCGCCAGGATCCCATGGCCATGCAGCGCCTGAAGGAAGCGGCGGAACGGGCGAAGATCGAACTCTCCAGCGTTACCAGCACCAATATAAATCTGCCCTTTATCTCCGTGACTTCCAGCGGTCCCGTGCATCTGGATGTCACCTTAACCCGGGCCAAGTTCGAAGAACTCATCGCCGACCTGGTGGAGAAGACGGTGGAACCCATACGCCAGGCCATGTCGGACGCAGGCCTCAAGCCCGAAGATATCGATAAGGTACTGCTGGTAGGCGGCTCCACCCGGGTTCCCCTGGTCCAGGAGACCGTAAGAAGGATTTTGGGCAAGGAACCCCACAAGGGGATCAACCCGGACGAATGCGTGGCCATGGGTGCGGCCATCCAGGGCGCTGTTCTGGCCGGCGAGATGAAGGATATCGTCTTGCTGGACGTCACGCCCCTGTCCCTGGGAATCGAGACTCTGGGTGGTGTGTTCACCAAAATAATTGAGCGCAATACTACCATCCCCACGTCCAAGAGCCAGATCTTCTCCACGGCGGCCGATAATCAAACGACGGTGGAAATTCATGTGTTGCAGGGTGAGCGTCCCATGGCGGCTGACAACAAGACCCTGGGACGCTTCCAGCTCACCGGCATTCCCCCGGCCCCGCGGGGAGTGCCCCAGATCGAAGTCAAGTTTGATATTGACGCCAACGGCATCGTCCACGTCTCGGCCCGGGATCTGGCCACGGGTAAGCAGCAGGCCATTACCATCAAGTCGTCGAGTGGCCTGTCGGAAGAAGAGATCCAGCGCATGATCAAGGAAGCCGAGATGCATGCCGAGGCCGACCGGAAGCGCAAGGAAGAGGTGGAAACCAGGAATCAGGCCGATTCCCTCCTTTATCAAACTGAGCGTACCTTAAAGGAATTTAAAGATAAGGCCGATAAAGCCGACGTGGAACGCATCGAACAGGCCAAGAAGGATTTGCAGGATGCCCTGGGAGGCCAAGACGTAAACCGCATTAAGGAGAAAATGGAGGCTTTGTCCCAGGCCCTCTACACCCTCACCAGCAAGGCCTATCAGCAGGCAGGCGCCGAACAGGCACGCCAGGCCACGGGAACGGAAGGCCCCGGTTGGGGCAGGGACCATGTGGTGGATGCCGATTACAAGGTCGTGGACGATGATAAGCGGTAAGAGCCGGTGATTCTATGGCCAAGCGAGATTATTATGAGGTCCTCGGAGTGGACCGGGGGGCCTCCCAGGAGGAAATAAAAAAGGCCTACCGGCGTCTGGCCCGCCAGTATCATCCGGACTTAAACCCGGGCAACAAAGAGGCGGAAGAAAAATTCAAGGAAATCCAGGAAGCCTATGATGTCCTCAGCGATCCGGAGAAGCGATCCCGCTACGACCAGTTCGGCCATGCCGGAGTAGAGGGCGGAACAGGCGCTGGTCCCGGCTTCGGCGGGTTTGACTTTGGGGGCGCCGACTTCGGAGGCTTTGGCGACATTTTCGACATGTTTTTCGGCGAGTCCTTCGGCGGCAAGCGCCGCCGACGCGGGCCGGAGCGGGGGGCTGATGTGAGGCTGGACCTGGATATCTCCTTTGAGGAGGCCGCCTTCGGGGCCGAAAAAGAAGTGGGGGTGCCGAGGCTGGAGAGGTGTCCCGACTGCGGCGGGTCGGGGGCTGCTCCGGGCACCGGGCCGGTAACCTGTCCGGCCTGCGGCGGGACCGGACAGGTGAGGATCACCCAGCGGACTCCTCTGGGGTACTATCAGACCATACGCACCTGCCATGAGTGCCAGGGAACGGGTACTATTATCCCCAATCCCTGTAAGACCTGCCGCGGCCGGGGGCAGGTACAGCGCACCCGCAAGATAAGAATCAAAATACCGCCCGGTGTGGACACGGGTGCCCGCCTGCGTTTGGCCGGGGAAGGAGAGGCAGGCGAGAGGGGCGGGCCGCCGGGCGACCTGTACGTATATATCAACGTTCGGCCCCACAAGATCTTTCGCCGTGAAGGATTTGACCTCCTCTGCGAGGTTCCCATTTCCATGGTCCAGGCAGCCCTGGGGGACGAAATCGAGGTACCCACCTTGGAGGGCAAGGCCCGCCTGACCATACCCGAAGGTACCCAGAGCGGCACCTCCTTCCGCCTCAAAGGGAAGGGGATTCCGCGCCTCAACGGGGCAGGCCGTGGAGACCAGCATGTTGTAGTGCGCGTGGTAATCCCCAAGAATCTGACCGAGCGGGAAAAGGAGGTCTTAAGGGAATTCGCCCGGCTGCGCGGATGGGAACCCTCGGAAAAGGAAAAAGGTTTTTTTAGGAGAGTAAAGGATGCCTTCATGGGTTAGGAAGATATTATGAAGTGGCAGGAGATAAGCATAACGACTACCCCGGAGGCCAGTGAAGCCGTGGCCGGCCTCTTCTACGAGACGGGGGCCCAGGGCTTGGTCCTGGAAGATAAAGGCGGGCAGGTGGTGCTGCGGGGCTACCTGCCCCAGGATAAAAGGTTAAAGGCGCGGTTGCAGGACTTTAAAGGGCGGCTAAAGGCAATCGGCCGCTTTTTTCCTGGTTGCCGGGCCGAGATGTCTTCGCGGAGCATAGAGGAAGAGGACTGGTCCGACGCCTGGAAGGCTTATTTCAAGCCGGTAAAGATCGGCCGGCGGCTGGTCGTCAAGCCGAGCTGGGAGGAGTACAATCCGCGTCCCGGGGAGCTGGTAATGGAGCTGGACCCGGGCATGGCCTTCGGCACCGGAACCCATCCCACTACGGCCATGGCCCTTGAAATGCTGGAAGAATTTATAAAGCCGGGCCATGTAGTGTATGACGTAGGCACGGGGTCGGGAATATTGGCCATCGCTGCGGCCCTGTTGGGGGCCCGGAGGGTCGTTGCCGTGGACAATGATCCGGTGGCGGTTAGAACGGCCCGGGAAAACGTGCAACGCAACGGCCTGGAAGGAAAGATAAAGGTCCAAGAGGGCGATCTCCTCCATGGACTTCCTCCGGGTGCCCATGTAGTCACGGCCAATATTGTGGCGGATGTATTGCTGGCCTTGCTGCCCCAGGCTGCTAGGCTCCTGCCTCCTGCCGGACGGCTTATTTTGGGAGGCATTATAGCCCCGCGGGCGCCTGAACTGGTGTCCGCCCTCCGGAGCCACGGATTTGCCGTAACGAAAAGGGAGCGCCGGGGAGACTGGATAGCCCTGGCGGCGACGCAGGGGTGAGCCGCGGATGGCCCACCATTTTTTTATACCGCCCGAAGAGCTGCGGCAGAAGAGAATCGTCCTCTCTGGTGAGACGGGCCACCACGCTTCCCGGGTTCTCCGTCTGAACATCGGGGAAGAAATCAGCGTGGCCGACGGCCGGGGGACGTCCTTTAAGGCGCGCGTGGTGGCCGTACGGCCGGGAGAGGTAGTGGCCGAACTCCTGGAGCCCCTCCCTTCTAACGACCCTCCCCTGTCCATCACCCTGCTCCAGGGCCTACCCAAGGGGGACAAGATGGAACTTATTATAGAGAAGGCTACCGAACTGGGCGTAAGCAGAATAGTGGGCCTCCTCACGGAAAGGGTAATAATAAAGTTGGATGAGGAGGCCGCGGCCCGGAAAAAGGACCGCTGGTGCAAGGTGGCCCGGGCGGCGGCCCGCCAGAGCCGGCGGGCCTCCATACCCCTCGTCGAAGGCCCCTGCTCCCTGGAAGAGGCTCTAAATGGAATGGCTCCGGAAACCCTCCTCCTGGTACCGTGGGAAGAAGAACGGCAGAGGGGGTTGAAGGAAGCCCTGTCGGCAGTGGATTTTTCGCGGCCCCTGGCCATCCTGGTGGGGCCGGAGGGAGGATTGACCCCGGCGGAAGTGGATCGGGCCCGCCGGGCCGGAGGCATAGTTGTCGGCCTCGGCCCCCGCATTTTACGCACCGAGACGGCGGGCCTGGCCTGCCTGGCGGTCTTAATGTATGAGGGGGGAGACCTGGGAGGTAGGAGGTATAGTTCGGGTTAAAAACGAAGGAGGGAACAGGAGAGTGGCCGCAAAGCGGGTGGCCCTGGCCAGCCTGGGGTGTAAGGTAAACCAAAACGAATTGGAGGCTTTGAAAGGCCTGTTCAGGTCCGCGGGTTACCAAATAGTGCCCTTTGATGCCCCGGCCGATGTTTATGTGGTGCACACCTGTACCGTCACCCATTTGAGCGACCGCAAATCCCGGCAAATGATCCGGCGGGCCGTCCGCAATAATCCGGAGGCCGTGGTGGCGGTAACCGGCTGCTACGCCCAGGTGGCTCCGGAGGAAGTTCTGCGTATACCCGGCGTCGATGTAATAGTGGGCACCCGGGACCGGGCCCGTCTGGTGGAATTGGTGGAAGAGGCCCGGCGTACGGGGAAGGTAGTCAATGCCGTAAGGGAACCGGAGAAGGGGGAGGCCTTTGAGGAATTGCCCGTGACTCAGGTGAGCCGGGCGCGGGCCTTCTTAAAGATCCAGGAAGGTTGCGAAGAATACTGTACCTATTGCATAGTGCCTTATGCCCGGGGGCCTTTGCGCAGCCGGGCACCCCAAAGGGTTGTCGAGGAAGTACAGAGGCTGGTGGACGCAGGTTATCAGGAGGTCGTCCTTACTGGCGTCCATACGGGGGCCTACGGTCGCGATCTGCCGGGGGGCGTAGATTTGGATTACCTCCTCCGGCAACTTCTTGAGGTACCGGGTCTAGGCCGCCTGCGCCTCAGCTCCATCGACCCCCTGGATTTCACCCCGCGGTTGATCCGCACCCTGACCGAAGCAGAGCAAATCTGTCCCCACTTCCACATACCGCTGCAGAGCGGCGACGACTTCATCCTCGAGCGTATGGGTCGGAGGTATACCGCCTACCAGTACCTGGAACTCTTAGATCGTCTCCGGGAGGGGCGACCGCGGGCGGCCATAACCACGGATATTATCGTAGGATTTCCCGGCGAACAAGAAGAGCACTTCCGCCGCACTCTGGAAGTGGTCCAAAGGGCCGCCTTTGCCAGGCTCCATGCTTTTCCCTATTCTCCGCGGTCGGGTACTCCTGCTGCAGCAATGCCGGACCAGGTTCCTGCGGAGGTTAAGAAGGAGCGCATGGCGCGCCTGCTCCACTTGGGCCGGAGGCTGGAAGAAGAATATGCCAGGTGCTTTCTGGGGGAGACTTTGGATGTGCTGGTGGAGGAACAGCTCCCCGGAGGGGAAGATCTATGGGAGGGGCATACCGGCAATTACCTGACGGTGTTCTTCGCCGCCCCCGGTGACTGGACCGGCCGCTTGGTTCCGGTACGTTTGCGGGATTGGCAGGAAGGTAGGATATGGGGCGAAGCCTGCCTTACCGGCCACCCCTTAAATTCGGGATGGTAAGATGTACCGGGGGGCAGGATTTTTTACCAGGGGCGCGAAAGAATCCTTTTAGTCTATCCCTGAGGGAGGTTCTGCCGACCATGTCGGACTGCATTTTCTGTAAGATAGCGGCGGGCGAAATGGCGTCGGAAATGGTTTATCAGGATGAGCGGGTAGTAGCCTTTAAGGACATCCGGCCAGTGGCCCCGGTACATATCCTCATCATACCGCGGAAGCATATCCCTGACCTGACGGCCATTACCGAAGAAGATGCCGGTCTTATAGGCCACCTCCATCTGGTAGCGGTAAAAATAGCCCGGGAGCTGGGCTTGGCCGACCGGGGCTTCCGCCTGGTAAACAACTGCAAGCAGGAGGGGGGTCAGGTCATCTATCACCTACATTATCACCTCCTCGGTGGGAGACAGCTCAAGAACATCTGCTGAGGCGAAGAAGCACTTTAGCAACGCCAGACGAGGTCCTTGAAACGGGTAGCAAGCCACTGGTCCACAGACCGGTGGCTTTTTTGTCTGAAGCGGACGAGATAAAAGGAAAAAAGCAAAAAATGTGGAATAAATTATACTCATGAAGTACAAGTCGGAAACCCATTTTACCCTCCTGGTGGTCCCCGAGGGCCGCCGGCAGATCCACAGCTGGCGATTGCCCTTTTGGAGTTTAAGACTTCTAGGGGTTCTCCTGGTATCTGTATTGACCCTCGCAGGGGCGTTGGGCTATCTCTCTATCCGCCTGGCCGCCAGGGTCAAGAGTTTACAACAACTGGAAGTGGTTAACCTGCAGCAGGCCCGGGAAATTGCCCGCCTGAAAGAGGAGACCCAGGCCCTGGAGGAGGCCGTCAATGAGGTAACGCAGCTGGAGGCCCAGGTTAGGGAGAGGCTGGGCCTGGACCGGGCGCGCCCAGGTTTGAGCTCCCGTGGCTCTTATCTGCCCTTCAGGCCCCGGGAGCAGGCCCGCAACTTGGCTGAGGTGGAAAGTAGTCTCCAGAACTTAAGGGCCGAAGTTCCCCAGGCGGCCGCCCGGTTGAGGGAGCTAAACCGGCAGGTAGAGGAGCACCTGGCTTATCTCGAGGCCAAGCCTACCCAGTGGCCGGTAAGAGGGGAAATCACCTCCCCTTTCGGCTACCGAACTTCTCCGACCAACCGGTGGCGGGAGGAGTTCCACGACGGCCTCGATATAGGCGCTTCCTTCGGTACCCCTGTGAGGGCTGCGGGGGCGGGTACGGTGGTCTTCGCGGGCTGGATGGGTGTATACGGACGGACGGTCATCATCGATCACGGCTACGGTTATCGCACCTTTTACGGCCATAACTCATCTCTGCTGGTAAGGGAAGGGGACCGGGTAAAGAAGGGACAGGTCATTGCCGAAGTGGGGAATACGGGTAGGAGCACCGGCCCTCATGTGCATTTTCGTCTGGAGGTTCAGGGACGGCCGGTGGATCCCCTTACACTTCTGGAGTAAGAGGTGGAGTCATGTTAAAACGCCGGGACGTACCTTTAAATGAGAACGCGCCGGTCAATACTATCATAGGACGCAGTACCAGAATCAAAGGTTCCCTGGTGAGCGAGGAATCCCTCCGGGTGGACGGTTCCTTTGAAGGAGAAATAACCACCGCAGGGGATATAATCGTAGGGGCAACGGGAGAGGTAGAGGCCACCGTAACGGCCCGCAACTGTTGCGTAGTAGGGAAGTTAAGGGGGAAGGCAGAGATCACCAACCGCATGGAAATCCTGGCCAAGGGTGTGGTCGAGGGCGATATACAGGTGGGCGAGCTGGCCGTGGAAAAGGGTGCGGTCTTCTGCGGCAA
This sequence comes from Thermanaeromonas sp. C210, assembly GCF_013167955.1. Taxonomy (NCBI): domain Bacteria; kingdom Bacillati; phylum Bacillota; class Clostridia; order Neomoorellales; family Neomoorellaceae; genus Thermanaeromonas; species Thermanaeromonas sp. C210. Next base: position 20,512 of record NZ_BLWF01000002.1, on the reverse strand, counting down.
CTGTACAGTGACCAAAGGAGGAGATGCGGGGGAACAGGGAGCCCCATTGGAGTAACCCTTTTTTCTCCCGCCCAGGGTAGTGATGAGGGCGAGTTTCCGTCCTGGTAAGAGGAAAAAGTAAAAATGTGTGGAATAAGAATAAATATAGCCCTTAAAATTGGCCTAGGGTGGTAGTCGCGTTCCGGGCCGGAGGGAGGGAAAAACAGGTGAGCGAGGTAAGAGTAGGTAAAGACGAAACCTTGGATAGCGCCCTGCGGCGGTTCAAGCGCCTTTGCCAGAAATCGGGTGTGCTCGCAGAGATCCGTAAACGCGAGCATTACGAGAAGCCCAGCGTAAGGCGCAAGAAGAAAGCCCAGGCCGCCAGGAAGCGGCGTTGGCGGTAAGGTTGGAGATTTTCCCCAGATGGGTACCCTTCCTCCAGGTGTCCCTGGAAAACGACCAATCTACCCAGGCAAGGCGACTACTGGCTCGCAAAGCCCGGCTTATGAAGCCGGGCTTTTTTGTGCCTCGATAACCCCGGTGGGTCTTTTTGCCGGTGAACAAGCATAGATTTAGTGGGAGGGAGGGGCCGTTATGGACAGACCCTTTAATTCGAGGAAATTGGCCGCTCGCCTTCGCACCGCGGAAACCGGGTTGGTCCGGTTTTTAGATCTCCCCCCAGACGCCGTGATGAACCTGCCTCGTCTTACCCTGCTGGGCAACAGTAGACTCATTGTGGAGAACCACCGCGGCCTCCTCGTTTACAACCGGGATCTGATCAGAATTAAGGTGACTATCGGTGAGATAGAGGTAGACGGTGAGGATTTAATGCTTAGAGCGATCCGGCCGGAAGCCCTGGTCGTGGAGGGCAACATAAGAAAGATAACCTTGGCTCAGGGGGGAGGTCGCTAATGTTGCGGGACTGGCTGGCTTTCCTGGAAGGTTATCTTATCATCCGGGTGGAGGGAAAAGGAGCGGAAAGCTTCCTCAACCTGGCCCTGGAGAGGGGGATGGCCTTCGGCGATCTCAACCGGGATGAGGAAGGTAACGTGGTCGCCAAGATACCTCTAAGGTATTTCCGCAGCCTGCGCCTGGTGGCCAGGGAAACCGGCTGCCCCCTTCACATACTGGACAAGCGGGGTCTCTATTTCTGGTGGCGGCGTTTAAGAAGACGTCCTGCGCTCCTTTTAGGAACTCTGGTGTTCGTAGTGGGGCTATACCTTCTTTCCGCCTTCATCTGGACGGTGGACGTGAACCCCTTGAATGAATTAAAAAAGGTCAAACCCGAAAGAATAGTGGACGTCGCCAGGGAAGCAGGCCTCCGGTCGGGCGCCTGGAAGGGGAACCTCGACGTACGCTCCTTAGAGCACTACATCCTCCTAAAAACCCCCGAATTGGCCTGGGTGGGCGTCAGTTTCCAGGGCACCCGGGCCATTATCGAAGTGGTGGAAAAAACGCTACCCGATCAGGAGGGCGATTCCCGCCTCCCGGCCCACATTATAGCTACCAAAGACGCTATAATATCGGAAATCCTGGTGCTGAGCGGCCAGGGCCGGGTGGCGGTGGGGGATACTGTGCGCCGGGGCGACATTCTCATTTCCGGTATTGTCTTAACCTCTACGCCCCAGGAACAGGCCGACACCGCCAACCAGGCCGCCCGTCCGCTGCCGGCGCCCCGCCTGGTGCGGGCCAGGGGCATCGTACGAGGACGGGTATGGTACGAAGCTGAAGGAGAGGTTCCAAGGCAACAAATACAGGAACACCTTACCGGGCGGCAAACAACGGCGGTAATGCTCCGCACTCCCAACACCCGGGTCATCCTTAAGGGGCCCGGTGTGCCTCCTTACCGTAACTACCGCCGGGAGGAGAGGATTATCCGCCTCCCTTCGTGGAGGAATTTTGCTTTCCCCGTCGAACTGATTATTATGACTTATTATGAAACCTCGGTGCAGCACCTTCGGCTCACGCCGGAAGAGGCCAAGGAAAAGGCCAGGGAGCAGGCCCTGTCTAATCTAAGACAGCAGCTTCCTCCCCAGGCCAGGGTCTTAGGCACAAAAACCGTGGAAGTAAAGGAGGAAGCGGGCCGGGTGCGGGTGAGGGTAATCCTGGAGGCAGAGGAGGACATAGGCAGGGAGGCCAAGCTTACCGGCCTTAAGCCGGAGCAGGACGGAGCTCCTTGACGAGACAGCCATGGGATAGGGCGGCTGGAGGGGTGCCCACCTTCCTTGACTGTCGGCATAGATAGGAAAAGGCAGGCGGTGTCTTGGTCCGCGAAGCTCACGGTGCGACGGGGAGCCAAATCATGCCCGGCTAATAAGCGGGGATGGCTCAGATACATTGAAACCTTTACTGGGAAGGCTGAATACGGTATAATAAACTGTCATCCAAAAGGATGCCGGGGAGGATGAGGGACAAGTTTGACCGAACAACTCGAAGTTAAGCTGGTACTCGGGAACAACGGTGAGGCGGCTACCCTTTTTGGTTACCGCGATGAAAACCTAAGGTATATTGAAGAACATGCGGAAGCCCGCATCGTAGCCCGGGGCAATGAAGTTCACATTTCCGGCCGCAAGGCCGAAGTAGAGGAGCTGGAAGAGCTCTTCCACCAGTTAATGGGCTTAGTGCGTCTGGGTACCAACATTAACACGGCGACCATTAACTACGCCTGGAACCAGGTGCGCCAGCGGAAAAAGAAAAAGGGCCAGGTGCCGGATCTATCCGAGGCTCTGGGAGAAGTCCTCTATGTAACGCCGCGGGGCAAACAGATCCGGCCCAAAACCTTAGGCCAGTTGCGTTATGTACAGGCCATGCGCCAATACGATATCGTTTTCGGCATCGGACCGGCCGGTACGGGCAAGACCTATCTGGCAGTAGTTATGGCGGTAAGCGCCTTGCGCTCGAGGAGTGTGGAAAGGATAGTCCTGGCGCGGCCGGCCGTCGAGGCCGGTGAGAAGCTTGGTTTCCTGCCCGGTGACCTCCAGGAAAAGGTCAATCCTTACCTACGGCCCTTGTACGACGGTCTTTACGACGTTTTGGGTATGGAAATGGCACAAAAATATATGGAAAAAAGTATTATAGAGGTAGCTCCCCTTGCTTATATGCGGGGCCGTACCCTGGATGATGCTTTTATCATCCTGGATGAGGCGCAAAATACCACCTCGGAACAGATGAAGATGTTCTTAACCCGTATTGGCTTTGGCTCGCGGGCAGTTATTACGGGAGATGTTACCCAGATAGACCTCCCCCGGGACGTTACTTCCGGCCTGGTGGAAGCCGAGCGCATACTGCAGGGGATAGACGGGATTGCCTTTGAGTATCTCACCGAAGCAGACGTGGTAAGACACCCGCTGGTGCAGGATATCATCAGGGCATACGAAAGGAGTGAACGGGTTTGGCGTGGCAGTGGCCAATAAGCCAGCTACGCTCACTATGGGCCCGGGCTGAACAGAAAACCGTCGTCAGGCGAACCCTCTGGGGAGGGGTTTTATTTTTCCTGGCCCTGACCATTATGGCGGTAGACTTTTGGCCCCGAAGGATAGACTTAAAGGTAGGCCAGCCCAGCCCCAGGGATTTTAAAGCCCCCCAGGGAATAGTTTATGAAAGCGATGTCCTGACGGCCAGGGCCCGGGAGGAGGCGGCCCGGAACGTAGAACCCATTTATAAAGTTGACAACACCGTGGTAGAGACCATCTCCCAGCAGGTGAAAGAAATATTCGGGACTTTGAAGCAAGTCAATTCTCAAAATACGGATACGGGCGAGGGGGCTGCTAAGCTTCAGGCAGCCTTGCCTTCTTTCAAGTTGAGCCCATCTACTGTGCAGGCGCTGGTAACGGCGGATGCTGCCGAACTAAATCACCTGGAAGAGCGTATCCTCCAGATTATACGGCGTAATATGGAGGGTGCCATCTCCCAGGAAGCGGTGGAATCTACCCGGCAGAAAATCATGGCCGAGGTGGAGAACCTGGAAGCGGCGGAGGAGTACAAGCCTTTCTTGGTAGCTCTGGTCCAAAACCTGGAACTAAAACCCAACTTAGTATATGACGTAGCCGCAACCCTGCAAAGGCAGGAGAGAGCTCGGGCCGAAGTAGCCCCGGTGCAAGTGACCATTCGGCAGGGAGAGAAGATTGTAGGGGACGGGGAAATTGTCGACGAGGAGGACATCGAGGCCCTCCAAAAACTCGGGCTTCTTCGGCCGGAGGCCCCCTGGACCGCGCTGCTGGGTCTGGTCTTGCTCCAGGGAATTCTGGTATTCCTGGTGCTTTTTTACCTGCGCTCCTTTAAAAAGCAGGTCTACTCCAGTGACCGCCTACTCCTTTTGCTGGGCTTGTTATGGTTGATTTTCCTCCTCTTTGCCCGGGGAGTAATGGCCATAAGCCTGGGCAGCAGTGCCGAAGTTACCCGCCTGGTTGGATATCTTATCCCCGTGGCGGCCGGGTCTATGCTGGCGGCTATTCTGCTGGAAGCTCAGGTGGCGGTGGTCTTTACCTTGTTCTTGGCCCTGGAAACCGGTATCATCAGCGGCAATTACTTCCCCTTTGCGGTGACCGGCGTAATCAGCGGGCTGACGGGTATTTACTGTGTTTCCCACCTGGATCAGCGGTCCAGCCTGGCCCGCTCCAGCCTTTATCTGACCCTGGCCAATATGCTGGCCGTGGTGGCCCTGGGTTTCCTCTATAACTATTCCTTATTTCAGTTGAGTGTAGGGGTAGGTTTGGCCATGGCCAACGGCATCCTGGCCACGGTCCTGACCATTGGCTTCCTGCCCTTCCTGGAGAACACCTTTGGCATTACCACGTCGGTAAAACTCCTGGAGCTCTCCAATCCGAACCATCCCCTCTTAAAGCGCCTGCTCCTGGAGGCGCCGGGGACTTACCATCACAGTATTCTGGTGGGAAACCTGGCCGAAGCCGCTGCCGACGCAGTAGGAGCGGATTCCCTTCTGGCCAGGGTGGGGGCTTACTATCACGACATCGGTAAACTCAAGAGGCCCTACTTTTTTATCGAGAATCAAGTGGGCGCGGAGAATCCCCATGACAAGTTATCTCCTTCCTTGAGCACTTTGATTATCTCCTGCCATGTCAAGGACGGCCTGGACCTGGCCCGGGAATTCGGTCTGCCGGAGGTAGTGCAGGATATTATCGCCCAGCATCATGGCACCACTCTAATGTCCTTCTTCTATCACAAGGCCTGTGAAAGAAGCCACGGCCACGACGTAGACGAGGAGGATTATCGCTATGACGCGCCCAAGCCCCAGAGCAAGGAAGCGGCCATCGTCATGCTCGCCGACAGTGTAGAGGCCGGAATACGCTCCTTGCCCAAGCTCACCCCGGGCCGCATGGAAGGTTTTGTGCGCAAAATAATTAAAGAGAAGTTGGAAGATGGTCAACTGGAGAACAGCAACCTGACCTTCAAAGAACTGGCCACCATAGGCGATGCCTTTGTCCGGGTTCTTAACGGTATTTTCCACTCCCGGGTGGAATACCCGGAGGCGGTGTTGCGGGAAATGGAAAGGAGAAAGGCCCGAAATGGAATGCTTCATAAACAATCAGCTGGATAAGGCCCTGGAACCTGCCCTGGAAAAAGCCCTCAGGAACCTTCTTCAGGAGGCAGCCAGGCAGGAGGGGGTGCCGGAAGGGGCCGAGGTGAGCGTTACCCTGGTAGATGATGCGGAAATCAGGCGTTTAAACCGCATGTACCGCGGGGTGGATGCCCCTACGGACGTCCTTTCCTTTCCTCTCCAGGACGAAGAGGAAGTAGAACCGCCGATTAAGGGGGAAGAAGGAGAGCTGCTCCTGGGGGATATTCTTATTTCCCTGGAAACGGCCGCACGCCAGGCGGCCGCCTACGGGCATTCCCTGGAAAGGGAAGTGGGCTTTCTGGCCCTCCACGGCTTTTTGCACTTGCTGGGCTATGACCACGATACACCGGAGAGGGAAGAGATCATGTTCCGCCGACAGGAAGAGATTTTAGGCAAGGTGGGGCTGGTGCGTGGGTAAGAAATTCCGCGCCGCCTTTACGGGACTCCTCTTTGCCCTACGAACCCAGTCGAATATGGCCATTCATTTGAGCGCGGCTGCCGGGGCTTTGGCGCTGGCGTATTACCTTAAGGTAAGGGATTGGGAATGGGTGGCCCTCGTTTTAACCATTACCCTGGTACTGGCGGCCGAAATGTTCAACACGGCCCTGGAGGCGGCGGTTAATCTGTACAGTCCCCAGTATCACCCCCTGGCCCGGGTGGCCAAGGATGTGGCCGCCGGAGCCGTCCTGGTGACGGCCCTGGGGGCGGTCATAGTGGGGATGCTGATTTTTTTACCTAAACTCCTTTAAAGTCTAAAGGACATACTGGATGAGAAATGCTTTAAAGCCTCACTTCTCCTGGGCGGTTGCTCTCTCTGAGGCGCCCCGTTGGGGGCCAGCTAGTTGCGGATCGCCGTTTTCCGCCGGAGGATTACCTCGGTCCGGCAAGCCCCGGCGGGCACAAAGGACCAAGGGGCTTCTCAGGGAGTTCTCCCCCGGAGGGTCCGGTAAAGCAGCCCGGAAGGCCTGAGGTGGGGCGGGTCGGCGAAGAGGCCGAGTTCCCTCAGCAGTTCCAGGGTGCCGACGGTGAGTTCATGGTTACCCACTTCCTTTAGGGGGACCCAGCGGGCTTCCATCACATCTGACGCGGGGGAGAGTTCACCTGAGACGTATTCGGCCCAGAAATCCACCAGAACATAGTGGTATTTGACCCGGCCCTGGTCATCGGTATAAATGCTGTCTAGGACTGCTACGGGGGGCCCTATTCTTATGGTGAGGCCGCATTCTTCTTCAACTTCCCTCCGGAGGGCCTGGGTTAAGGTTTCCCCGGTTTCCACCTTGCCTCCGGGTATGCTCCAGGCGCCCTTGGCCGGCGGCCTTCCTCGCTTTACCAGGAGCAGGGCTTCACCGTGTACAACGATGGCTCCTACGCCCACCAGAGGTGTAAGGGGATAAGTGCGTAACACTTTCCAGACTCCCGATTCCACGGCAATTTGTATATACAAATTATACGCTTCTCGCCGGATTCCTGCTCTTATAATTATTAAAATTTCCCCCGAAAGAGGTATAATAGATTTATGGATAAGACCTATGACGGAGAGGCACTGATAAGAGCTGCCGCAGGAGCCAGGGAAAGGGCCTACGCACCTTACTCTCGTTTTCCGGTGGGAGCCGCTTTATTGACGTCCTCGGGCAGGGTTTATACAGGCGTTAACATCGAGAATGCTTCCTATGGCCTTACGGTTTGTGCCGAAAGGGTAGCCCTCTGGAAGGCGGTTTCCGAGGGGGAACGCGAATTTGTCGCCCTGGCGGTAGTAGGGGGCGACAGGCCCTTTACCTTTCCCTGCGGTGCCTGCCTCCAGGTGCTGGCGGAATTTGCCCCTGACCTGGAGATTATAACCGGCCTGCCCGAGGGAAGGATGCTTAAGGAACGGCTAAAGGATCTTTTGCCGAAGGCCTTCGTCCTTTAAGGAGTAGTAACGTATGGCGGAAGTCAAGGATCACCGTTCGGGTTTCGCCGGCCTTATCGGGCGGCCCAACGCGGGCAAATCTACCTTGCTTAACGCACTGGTAGGCCAGAAAGTGGCCATCATCTCGGATAAACCCCAGACCACCCGCAATAGGATTCTGGGAGTTTATACCGCTCAAGACGCCCAGATCGTGTTTTTGGATACGCCGGGAATACATAAACCCCACCATCGCCTGGGCGAATATATGGTTTCCTTAGCCCGCCAGACTCTCAAAGAAGTGGACGTGGTTGTTTACGTAGTAGATGTTTCGGTGGAACCCGGCGCAGGGGAAGAATATATCCTGGGTTTTCTTAAGGAAATAGCCACCCCGGTGGTCCTGGTCTTTAACAAAATAGATTTAATTAATGGCCGGCAACTGGATAAGACAAAAGGGTTTTTTTATTCTCGCTTTCAACCGGCTGAGGCGGTGGCTGTTTCCGCCCTGCAGGGCCTCAACGTGGACCTGCTGCCCCCCCTGATAATCCGGCACCTGCCGCCGGGACCCCAGTATTACCCGCCCGATCAGGTGACGGACCAGCCGGAGAATCTGCTCATAGCGGAGCTCATCCGGGAAAAGATCCTGCTTTTAACCGAGGAAGAGGTACCCCACGCGGTAGCCGTGGTGGTAGAGGAGGTAGCGCCCCGCCCCAATAATATGTTATACGTGGCAGCCACCGTTTATGTGGAAAGGGATTCCCAGAAGGGCATCCTTATCGGGAAAGGAGGTCGCATGCTGAAGGAAATCGGAACCCTCGCCCGCCGGGAACTGGAAGGTCTTTTGGGCAATAAAATGTACCTGGATCTGCGGGTAAAGGTCAAAAAGAACTGGCGAAAGCAGGAAACGGCCTTAAAGCAGCTGGGCTACGTGCTGGCAAAAGGGGACTAGTATAGGCTGTTCGATTTGGGCAAGGATATAGGTTAGGCAGGTCCCTTTCAGGAGGGGAAGACGTGTGAAACCCAGCGAAGCTCTTTGGCAGCTTTTTGCGGCTACGGGACACGTCCACATTTATTTGCTCTATAAACAACAGGAAAGATATGAGTTGGAGGCAGGGCTACAGGATAATGAGGCCCACCCAGGGGATGGGGGAGCGCAAAATTCGGTAATAGGCGAAATAACGGGCTAAAGTACTGAAGAAAATATAACGGGCAGGTTAAAAGGCAGTGGCAGGCCTTTATCAAGTACAGGGTATTGTGCTTTCCACCCAGGATTTCCGGGAAGCAGATCGCATTTTGCATATTTTAACCCCCAACCGGGGAAAAATTACCGCCATTGCCAAGGGGGTGCGCAAGGCCCACAGCAACCTGAGGAGCGGCACCCAGCGACTCTGCCTGGCTCGTTTCCTGCTTTATGACGGCCGGAGCATGGCTACGGTAACCCAATGCCAGGTAGAAGACTTCTTTGCTCCCTTAAGGGCAGACCTCGAAAGGTTGTTGACCGCCTGCTACTTAGCCGAGATAGCAGACGTTTCAGTGCCGGCCGGTCAGGCCAGTCCGGAGATGTTCGGCTTGTTGCGCCGGAGTCTTGGCCTTTTGGTCCGGGAAAATCCTCACTTGGTAGCCCGGGCCTTTGAAGCTCGCGCCATAAGCGTGCTGGGATTTGCCCCGCGGGTCAATCTCTGCGCCGCTTGCGGGGCCCCCCTGGAAGAGGGGCTTATACCCTTTGCCCCTGCGGCCGGGGGCGCCCTTTGCAGCCGCTGCAGCCGGCAGTATGGGGCGCAGTATCGCGTATCCCGGGAGGCCCTGGCCGTTTGGCGTAATCTGGCGTCCATGGGCGGCTCCCACCTCAGCCGCCTGAAATTGTCTCCCCGGTGTCAGAGGGAGCTGGCGGAAATTCTGCCTGCTTATTTGGAATACTATTTAGACAGAAGGCTCAAATCCCGTATTTTAATGGAGCAAATTAGGGAGGATGCATATGAGTACGGAACTCGAAAAAATTGACATCCTGCGCAAGCGGGTAGGGCTGTCTTCCCGGGAAGCCAAACAAGCCCTGGACGAAGCCGGGGGGGACGTTATTGAAGCCCTTATCCGGCTGGAGGAAGGTAAAAAGGAGGAAACGGTCCACGCCTTAGAGACGTGGGGGGAAAGACTTCTGACCCGCATTAAGGAGATCCTCCACAAGGGCAAGGTGACCAAAATCAAGATCAAAAAAGACGGGAAAACTGTGGCCGAAATACCGGCTACGGCCGGAGCTTTGGGCGTCCTGGGGGTGCTGGCCAGCACCGAGCTGGCCATCCTGGCCGGGATTAGCAGTGTGGCGGCCCTTTTCAATCGCTACACCCTGGAAATCGAACGTCCCGGCGGCCAGGTGGAAGAACATTCCTTAGACTTACGGGAGAAAGACGGAGGCAACGGGGCCTGAGTCTTTGCCGCCTTTAAAAGCGTCACTTAGCTCACCGACGAGGGAGTGGAGGCAAGGGGAAGGGCAGGGGCCTGGCGAAGGGGAGTACGGAGGCGGCGCCGGAGCCTTAGAGAGGCTGCGGCTGTCAGGCACGGAAGCCCCATGAACCGGAAACCCGGCCGGGTAGGCAAGGTGAGCGCTGGTCTGGTCAGCGGGGCTCATGGAGGGAGCGGGAGCTCAATGACGCCCGGCCTAAGCTCTGGGGATGCGAGTTGACAAGCCCCCCCTCCTCTGGTAAATTATTTTTCAAGGAGGACTGAGCTCCCGTCCCGTGGTGGGGCGGGTTTTTTGTGTAGCAAGATCAAGATAGCAGGCCACCAAAAGACTTGTGCGCAAAGAGGTCCTGCATAACCTAGATACGTGGGGGAGTGCCTGTTCACGTGAATTTTCAACAGCTCATCCTTGCCCTTCAGAATTTCTGGGCGGATTATGGTTGTGTTATCCAACAGCCTTACGACCTGGAAAAGGGTGCGGGGACCATGCACCCGGCGACTTTCCTTAGGGTCCTGGGCCCTGAACCATGGCGAGTGGCCTACGTGGAGCCCTCTCGTCGTCCTACCGATGGCCGCTACGGCCAAAACCCCAACCGCCTGCAGCATTATTACCAGTTCCAAGTTATTTTAAAGCCCTCACCTCCCGAAGTGCAGGATATCTACCTTCGGAGCCTGGAACACCTCGGCATTAATCCCCTGGAGCATGATATTCGGTTTGTAGAAGACAACTGGGAATCCCCCACCCTGGGAGCCTGGGGTTTGGGCTGGGAGGTGTGGCTGGACGGAATGGAGATAACCCAGTTCACTTACTTCCAGCAGTGCGGCGGCTATGATCTGCGGCCGGTGAGCGCGGAGATTACCTACGGTCTCGAACGGCTGGCCATGTACATCCAGCAGGTGGACAGCGTTTATGATATAGAGTGGGTAGATGGGGTGACCTACGGCCACATCCACCACCAGGCAGAGGTAGATTATTCCCATTACAATTTTACTGCTGCGGACACCGGCATGCTCTTCTCCCTCTTTAACGTTTACGAGGCCGAAGCCAAGCGCATTATCGAACAGGGGTTGGTGCAGCCGGCCTATGATTACGTCCTGAAGTGTTCCCACACCTTTAATCTGCTGGATGCGCGCGGGGCCATCAGTGTAACCGAAAGAACGGCGTACATAGCCAGGGTACGCCACCTGGCCCGACTCTGCGCTACGGCTTACTTGGAGCAGCGGGAGAGGCTCGGTTATCCCCTCCTCAAGGCCTTCCCCCAAGGGGGGATTCCGGAGGGCGCCCCAGGTTGGGCTGCCGCCGAGGATACAAAGGACAGTTTTGACGTTAAGGGGGGGTAACAGGTTGAGGCGAGACCTGCTGCTGGAGATCGGTACCGAGGAAATGCCGGCCCGGGTTCTGCCCTCGGTGCTGACGCAACTGGGAGACCTGGCGGGCCGGCTGTTCAAAGAAGAACGGTTGACCTATCAAGATGTGGCGGTGTACGGAACGCCGCGCCGCCTGGTCCTCTATGTTAGCGGCCTGGCGGAAACCCAGGAAGAACTGATCCGCGAAATTAAGGGCCCTCCCGTAAGGGCGGCCTTTACGGCCGATGGCCAGCCTACCAGGGCTGCCCTCGGGTTTGCCCAGAACCAGGGCGTGGCGGTGGAGGAACTGGTAACCAGGACCTTACCCGGCGGGGAGTATGTCTTTGCCCTCAAAAAGGAGGCCGGCCGCCCCGCCTTGGAGGCTCTGCCCGGTATATTGATAAAAATGATCCAAGGCTTGAGTTTTCCCCGGCCGATGCGCTGGGGAGACCTGGAGCTCAAGTTTATCCGGCCCATCCGTTGGCTCCTGGCTTTATTCGGTCCCGACGTAGTTCCCCTCAATCTGGAGGGCCTGAAGGCGGACCGGCTGACATACGGTCACCGGTTTCTGGCTCCTGGCCCCCATTTAGTGACTGCGCCGGAGGCCTATTTTAAAGTTTTAGAGGAGAACTACGTCATCGTCGACCACCGGCTGCGACGGCGGCTCATATGGGAGCAGGTAGAAAACCTGGCCCACCGGGAGGGCGGAAGGGTTAAGGACGATCCCGAGCTCCTCGAGGAAATTACCTTTCTAGTCGAATATCCCACGGCCGTGTGCGGTCGCCTTGCGGAGGAGTACCTGAAGCTGCCCCCGGAAGTGGTGACCACCCCCATGCGCGAGCACCAGCGCTATTTTCCCGTTTGGGATGGTCGCGGCGAGAAGTTATTGCCCCTTTTCATCGCCGTACATAACGGCACCGGGGAGCATACCGACAAGATACGGGCGGGATATGAAAAAGTGCTGAAAGCCCGTCTGGCCGACGCTTCCTTCTTTTACGAGGAGGATCGCAAGACACCACTGGCGAGCAAGGTGGAAAAGCTGGCCCACGTTCTCTTTCAGGAAAACCTGGGTACCATGCTGGACAAGGTGGAGCGTTTAAAGAAACTGGCGGTATATTTAGCCTGCACCCTGGATCTGCCGGAAGGCCTGTGGCCTACGGTGGAAAGAACGGCCGAACTGGCCAAGGCCGACCTGGCCACCAACATGGTCTATGAGTTCCCCGAGCTCCAGGGAATTATGGGTTCCTACTATGCGGCAGCCGACGGTGAAGACGAGGAAGTTTGTCGCGGGATCCGCCAGCATTACTGGCCCCGCTTTGCCGGCGACCGCCTGCCGGACTCCCTGGCGGGCATGGTGGTCGGATTGGCCGACCGGCTGGATACCCTCGTGGGATGCTTTGCCGTCGGCCTCATCCCTAGCGGCTCCCAAGACCCCTTTGGACTGCGCCGGTGCGCCTGGGGCCTGGCGGCCACGGCGGTAGAATTGGGCCTGCACTTTTCCTTAGCTGAAGCTATAGCCCAGGCTTACGACACCTATACGGCAGCCAGCATCCGCCTGCCCCAGCCTTTAGGCCAGACCGCGGAGGAACTTCAGGGCTTCTTGCGGGGAAGGCTGGAGCATATCCTTGAAGAAAAGGGCATACGCTATGATGTGGCGGAGGCGGTACTGGCGGTGGGCTGGGACGATCTGGCCGGTGCTTATCACCGGGCCCGGGATCTGGAGGCATTCCGCCGGACGGAAGGTTTCCCCGCCCTGCTTACGGCCTTCACCAGGGCTTTTAACCTGGCCCGTCAGGCGCAGGAAGAGTACGAGGTGGAGCCGGGCCGGCTGGAGGAGGAGGCCGAACGCCGACTCTACCACTCCCTTGCGGCTGCCGAAGGGGAGTGCCGGCCTTACCTGGCCCAGGGGAACTATCTGGGCGCCCTAGAAAGAATGGCCGACCTCCGGGGGCCCATCGATAACTTCTTCGACCGTGTTCTGGTCATGGCTCCGGACCCTTGGCTTAGGCGCAATAGGCTGGCCCTGCTCCAGAGAATAACCCGTCTTGTCTTGCAGGTGGCCGATTTTTCCCGCCTGCTTCCTGACTAGGAAAAAATTTTTGCAGCAGCAGGAAAAAGGCTGGTAATGTTGTATACGTAATAATGTATACAACGGTCGCTGGCGGCTGTTAAGGGTGGTGAAGCCGTGCAGCTTACGCCGCGGCAAGAGAAAATAGTGGAGATCGTGAAGCGCCATGGTCCCATCACGAGCCAACAGATCGCTGCCATGTTGAATCTAACCAGAGCCGCTCTACGCCCCGACCTGGCCATCTTAACCATGTCGGGGATCTTGGAAGCTCGTCCCCGGGTGGGGTATTTTTATCACGGTGGTTCGGTACAAGCCCTGATAGCGGATGAGATAAAAAAAATTAAGGTAGGAGATGTCAAGGGCCTGCCCAAGGTAATCCGACGAGACGCCTCGGTTTACGATGCCATCGTAGCCCTATTTATCGAAGATGTCGGCACTTTAATGGTGGTCGACGGTGAAGGCCACCTAGAAGGTGTGGTGTCGCGGAAGGACCTCCTTAAGGCGGCCATCGGCGGCACGGCTAACCTGCAGCAGATGCCCGTCTCGGTGGTAATGACCCGCATGCCCAATATAGTCTGTACGACGCCGGACGAGAGCATCCTGCACGCCGCCAGGAAGATTATCGAGCACGAGGTGGATGCCCTGCCGGTGGTACGGCCGGTGGGCCCTTCGGGCAACAAGCTGGAAGTCGTCGGCCGCATCACCAAGACCACCATTGCCAGGTTGTTTGTGGAATTGGGCACGGCCGGCAGGTAGAAGGGAGGGTTCGACCATCGGAGTAGTTTATATTATTTCCGATTCCCTGGGGGAAACTGCCGAACAGGTTGTTCGGGCCGCCGCCAGCCAGTTTGACGGCGGGGATGTTGACATCCGGCGTATACCCTATGTTACCGAACCCGAGCACCTAGAGGAGATCGTGGCCGAAGCAGCCCAGGAAAAGGGAATCATAGCTTTTACCCTCGTTCTGCCTGAGCTGAAAGATAGGCTACTGCAACTTGCCAGGGACCACGGCATAGGTGCGGTTGACCTTTTAGGGCCCATGCTCGAGGCCATGGCAAGCCTTACCGGCCGATCACCGCGCCTGGAACCCGGGCTTATACGGCGCCTAGATGAAGATTACTTCCGGAAAATGGAGGCCATCGATTTTGCCGTGAAATACGACAACGGCAAGGATCCTCGGGGCCTCCTCTACGCGGACATCGTCCTCATAGGCGTTTCCCGGACGTCCAAAACGCCCGTATGTATGTATCTGGCCTTAAAGCGGTTACGCGCGGCCAACCTGGCCCTGGTGCCCGAGGTACCCCTGCCAGAGGAACTTCTATCCCTTCCCCGGGGGAAAATCATAGGTCTGACCATTCACCCGGAGCACCTATACCAGATCAGGCAGGAGCGCCTGAAAACCATGGGGCTTCCGGCCCGCGCCGATTACGCCACTATGGAGCGCATTCAGCACGAGCTGGCCTACGCTCAGAAGGTTATGGAGCAGTTGGGCTGCCCCGTCATCGATGTTACTAATAAGGCTGTAGAAGATACGGCCGTTAAAATACTGGAAATCTATTATCGGGGGGAAAAAGATGGCAGGTAAAAAGTACATCTATTTGTTCTCCGAAGGCCGAGCTGATATGAAGCAGCTCCTAGGAGGCAAGGGAGCCAACCTAGCCGAGATGACCAACATCGGCCTGCCGGTGCCGCCGGGAATTACCATCACTTGCGAGGCTTGCAATGAGTATATTCGCCTGGGCAGGCAGTTCCCGGAGGGCCTGGAAGAAGAGTTAAAGGCCAGGCTCAAAGATCTGGAAGCCCTCAACGCTAAGAAGCTGGGAGATCCCAAGGACCCCCTGTTGGTTTCCGTCCGTTCCGGCGCTCCGGTTTCCATGCCGGGTATGATGGACACCATCCTCAACCTGGGGCTCAACGATGAATCGGTTAAGGGCCTGGCGGCCAACACCAATGACGAGCGTTTTGCCCTGGACTGCTACAGGCGGTTTATCCAGATGTTTGGAGACGTGGTCCTGGGCATCGACCATGATAAGTTCGAGGCCATCTTGGAGAAGCACAAGGAACGCCTGGGGGTCAAATTCGATAATGAGCTGACGCCGGCGGCCTTGCAGGAAGTCATCGCCGAGTACAAGGACCTGGTAAGAAAAGAGGTAGGCCGGGACTTCCCCCAGGATCCCCAGGAACAGTTGAGAATGGCGGTGAGGGCCGTCTTCGATTCCTGGGACAACCCGCGGGCCATCGTATATCGTAAGATCAATAAAATACCTGATGATCTGGGGACGGCCGTCAACATCCAGACCATGGTCTTCGGCAACATGGGCCCCACCAGCGGTACAGGGGTGGCCTTTACCCGTAACCCCGCCACGGGAGAAAAGGGCATCTACGGAGAATACCTCATCAACGCCCAGGGCGAGGATGTGGTGGCGGGCATCCGCACCCCCAAGCCGATTGCAGAACTTAAGAAGGAAATGCCCGATACCTACCGGCAGTTTGAAGAGATTTGCGCCCTCCTGGAGAAGCATTACCGCGACATGCAGGATATCGAGTTCACCATCGAGAGGGGCAAGCTCTATATCCTCCAGACCCGTGTAGGCAAGCGTACGGCGGCGGCGGCCGTCAAGATAGCCGTAGACATGGTGGAGGAAGGTCTCATCAGCCAGGAAGAAGCCATCTTAAGGGTGGACCCCGATCAGGTGGTTCAGCTGCTCCACCGGCGCGTAGACCCCGAGGCTAAGGTCCAGGTAATTGCCAAGGGGCTGCCGGCTTCTCCCGGCGCGGCTTCGGGGAAAGTGGTTTTCGATGCCGATGAAGCGGAACGCAAGGGTTTGGACGGGGAAAAGGTTATCCTGGTGCGGAACGAGACTACGCCGGATGATATTCACGGCATAGTCCAGGCCCAGGGCGTATTGACGGCGCGAGGGGGCATGACCAGCCATGCGGCCGTCGTGGCCCGGGGCATGGGCAAGCCGGCGGTTGTAGGTTGTGGAGACCTCAAGATCGACGTGGGCGGTAAGAGATTCTTCGTGGGCAGCCTGGAAGTGAAAGAGGGGGATGTTATTTCCATTGACGGTGCCACGGGCAACGTCATGCTGGGCGAAGTTCCCCTGGTAGAACCCCAATTGAGCGGCGAGTTCCAGACGCTGCTCCAGTGGGCCGATGGGGTCCGGCGCCTCAAGGTCCGCGCCAACGCCGACACTCCTGAAGATGCTCGGCGGGCCAGGGAATTCGGGGCCGAGGGTATAGGCCTCGCCCGTACGGAGCATATGTTTATGGGTGCGGACCGGTTGCCGGTAGTGCAGCAAATGATCCTGGCTAAGAATAAGGAAGAACGGGAGGCTGCCCTGGCCAAGCTTTTGCCCATGCAGCAGGGCGACTTTTATGAGATCCTCAAGGTGATGGAGGGGCTCCCGGTGACCATTCGCCTCTTGGATCCGCCTCTCCATGAGTTCCTGCCCAGCGCCGAAGAGTTGCTGGTGGAAATCACGAGGCTGGAAGCTACCGGCCAAAATCCGGAGGAATTGGAAGCTAAACGGGATCTCTTAAGGGAAGTCCGGGCTAGGGAAGAGTTCAACCCCATGCTAGGCCACCGGGGCTGCCGGCTGGGCGTGACTTATCCCGAGGTGTATGCCATGCAGGCCCGGGCCATCTTCCGGGCGGTCGCCCAGCTTAAGAAAGAGGGCATTAACGTGTTGCCGGAAGTGGAGATCCCCCTGGTCATCCACGTCAATGAGCTGCGGCGCCTGCGCCAGCTCGTCAACGAAGTAGCCGACGAGGTCAAGAAGGAAACCGGGGTGGACTTCGATTATAAGGTGGGCACCATGATCGAGCTACCCAGGGCTTGCGCTACGGCCGATGAGATTGCGGAAGAAGCCGAGTTCTTCTCCTTCGGCACCAACGATCTCACCCAGACCACCTTTGGCTTCAGCCGGGATGATGCCGAGGCCAAATTCCTGCCCCAGTACCTGGAAGAGAAGATCTTGAAGGAGAATCCCTTTATGGTCCTGGACAGGCAGGGAGTGGGTAAGTTTATGCGCATGGCCGTAGAGCTGGGGCGCAAGACACGGCCTGAACTGGAGGTGGGCATTTGCGGTGAGCACGGTGGAGAGGCCAGCTCCGTGGAGTTTTGCCACCTCATCGGCTTGAACTACGTGAGCTGCTCCCCCTTCCGGGTGCCCGTGGCGCGCTTGGCCGCGGCCCAGGCGGTAATCAAGGAGAAGAAGGACAAGGAGGCTTCATATAGTACCGAATAGCAAGGGCTGGGAAACCGGTCCCCGGCCTCGGGTGGCGGCCCCCTCCTTTCTTTAAAGGCAGGGGGCTTGCTTTTTCCAGGTTTCTTCATTGAACAGCTTTATCCCCTGGGAGTGCAGAAGGGCTGCCGTGACGCCTTGGCCGGGCCGGGTTTGACCCCTAAAGCTGCCGTCATAGATGGCGGTGCTTCCGCAGGAAGGGCTTCTTTCCTTAAGGATGGCTATTAGGGTTCCGTGACGGCGGGCCACCTCGAGGGTTGCACGGGCGCCTGCGATGAAGGCGGGTGTTACATCCACGCCTTCGTTGTTCACCACCCGTGCCTGGCCTTGCAGCACATCCCGACCGTCTCCCCCCTGAATTTCTGCCGGCGGGCGGGGAACGGGGAGCCCTCCCAGCCTTTCCGGGCACACGGGGATGGCCTTCCCCCGGACCACCAGGTCTCTGATTGCCGGTACGGGGTTGGCTCCGCCGTCATATCTACATTGGCAGCCGGCCAGGCAGGCGCTTACGAGAACGGGAGGTAGGTCGGATTTCACTTTATCTCTCCTTGGCTTTGGGGTTCACCAACATTATAGAACAAGGGAGACCCCTTTGTCATGGCGTATAGAACGCCGAACCTAGTTGCGTGCTCTAACTCATCGCCCATGGCCAGGAAAAAGGTATCCCGCACCAGTCCATCGGTACTGGATAGAATCACTTCGTGATAAAATTCTGCCGCCTCCAGTTCACTCTGGAGGGATATCAAAAGGCCCTCCTCATAACTCCGGTATTGAACCGGGTCAATGGTGTAATGGGGCTTTTGGCCGGTGAAGAAGCTGTACAACCTAGAAAAAGCCTCCAGGTGTTTCAGTTCATCTTGGTAAGCGTGGTGGACGAATTCCCGGTGTAGCTCGTTCGGCGTTTCCCTTAACAAACGGTAATACAAATCGGCGGCCGTTGCTTCGGCAACAATGGAGTCATAAATATTCTTTAATAGTTTTCCCCAATCATGGGGGCCCAATATCGGTAGATTAGGTATTTGTAACTTTAGCGGGCCATAGGCCGGAGGGGTACCGGGCTTATAGGGCATAGCATCCACCCTCCTCAGATCCGTGTTTATAACGATTATATGCAACCAGTGACATTGTGTGCGGCCCCGCTTCGGCAGGAATCCGGCCTGTAAAGGAGAAGCTCATAAAGAGGACCGGGTAAGGGCTATTTTGGCGCCTGTTCGCCGGACAGGGTTTATGGAGCGAGCGAAACCCAAGCAGGCCTAGGCTCGAAAGTGGGGATGCCAGGGTCCCCGGCCTTACCTGGCGAGCCCGGTTCCGCGAGAGGAGTCAGTTAAGGGGGTAAAGCCTTATGGGGCAGTGCGTTAATCTAGAGCAAAATCGGAAAATGTGTACCTGTACTTATGAACCGTGCAGCAGGAAGGGTAATTGTTGTGCCTGCATACTTTACCACCGGCGCCATGGGGAGTTGCCGGGATGCCTGTTCCCCCCGGAGGTAGAACGCACATATGATCGCAGTATCGAGCGCTTTGTGGCCTGCTACGGCCGCGGTTCCGGAAAGGGCAGGTGAGGGACCGCAGAAATGAAGGAGGTCATAATCTACACCGATGGAGCTTGCAGCGGCAATCCCGGTCCCGGGGGGTGGGGGGCGGTTCTCCTCTACGGTAAGCACCGCAAGGAGCTTTCCGGCGCCGTACCCTCCACCACCAACCAGCGAATGGAATTGACGGCGGCCATTGAGGCCTTGAAGGCCCTAAAGGAAGCATGCCGGGTGAAGCTTTACAGCGATAGTGCCTATCTGGTAAACGCCTTCAACCAGGGCTGGCTCAAGCGCTGGGAGGAGAACGGCTGGCAGACGGTAAAAAAGGAGCCGGTGGAGAATAAGGATCTATGGCAGGAACTCCTCAAACAAGCGGCCCGGCACCAGGTGGAGTGGCTCAAAGTGGCCGGCCACAGGGACAATGAAGGGAATAACCGCGCCGATGCCTTGGCGCGAGCGGCCCTGGCGAAGCTGCAGGCCCGGGAAAAAGATAAGCCGGGAGGTTAGCCCGGCAGGAGAAAATCACTCTTGTGTCGAACCATTTACCGATTAAATTCCAGTCATCAAAGGGTGGGCCGGCAATGTTAATTGTAGGCATCAATGGTAGCCCTCGCAAAGAGGGCAACACGGCGTATCTTCTTCGGGAGGGCTTGGCCGCGGCGGCGGACGCCGGAGCAGAAACCGTCCTCATCCATGCGGGCGAAGCCCTGGCGGACCAGAAGAATTTCTTCTGTGTCCAGTGCAGCTCACCGTGCCAAGGTTTGTGTTCCCGGGACAATCGCCTGGGCGAAGCCTACGATATCCTGCGCCGCTCGGACGGGATCCTTCTGGGCAGCCCGGTTTATTTCGGCAGCGTCTCGGCCCAGCTTAAAGCTTTTTGGGATAAGAGCAGGGTGCTCCGCAAGGAGAAGGCCCTGCTCAATGTGGTAGGGGCGGCCGTGGCGGTAGGAGGCAGCCGCTTTGGAGGGCAGGAAACCACTTTAAAGGCCCTCTTTGACATGATGCTCGTCCAGGGCATGATGATAGTAGGAGACGGTCACGGGGAATACGATTGCGGCCATCAGGGAAGCTGCGGCCAGGCGCCGGCGGCCCAGGATGAATTCGCCGTCAAGCGGGTGAGGATCCTGGGACGGCGTTTGGCCGAGGTGGCGGCAGCTACCGATTCTCTGCGTCGCCGCTAGGGCCGGGGAGGGGGCTCGTTGCTCTTAAGGGAGGAAGCCGAACGCCTGGAAGAAACCTTGCTCTCACCTTTCGCTACTTTGAGCAGCTGGAGCCGGGGTAGGGAGCGGCCGGAGGAACCCTGCCAGGTGCGGACTGAATTTCAGCGGGACCGCGACCGGATTATTCATTGCAAGGCCTTCCGCCGGCTGAAGCATAAGACCCAGGTCTTTATCGCCCCCGAAGGAGACCATTTTCGCACCCG